>JAHDDV010000127.1:0-9472 GCA_020629205.1 Chitinophagales bacterium
TGACTGATGACTGATGACTGGTTTTGTATGTGGATCAAGAAGTAGAGACGCACTGCGTGCATCTTGCTGCTTCGCGCTACGAGAGCCTACCGTCCCCAAACCTCAAACAACAAAAGCTCAGCGCGCTCGAAAGACAGTCAAAGATAGCCCTGATCGTCGTGGAAATAGAGGTGCTAGTGGGCAGTCTGAGAGTGCCACTGATGCTGGCTCGACGATAGGAGAGACAGGAGCAGTGGATACACGAAGCTGACCAATAGTGCCTCTATTGCAACAGAGAGCAGGTATGTCCTTGCCACGGCTCCATGCAGCTGGGCTCCAAAAAAAAGCATGTGTTTCCGTAGAAATGTAGTCGCAAAGGCCGAGTATTAGATCTCGATTTTCATATTTAGGTACTCTTGAAACTCCTTGCGAATGGCTTCTTGCTTGAATTGGCCTCGATATTCTGTGGTGAGTGTGGTGCTGCTTGTATCTTCGATACCGCGAGAGATGACACAGAAATGTTTGGCTTCGATGACAACTGCTACATCCTCTGTGTCCAGGGATTCTTGCAACTCATTGGCAATCTGCATGGTGAGGCGCTCTTGTACCTGCGGGCGGCGGGCATAATAGTCGACAATACGATTGAGTTTGGAAAGGCCCACTACCTTTCCGCTGGGAATGTAAGCCACGTGAGCTTTCCCGACGATAGGTAGAAAATGGTGTTCACAAGTTGAAAAGACGCTGATATCTTTTTCGATCAACATCTGTCCGTATTCGAACTGATTGTTGAAAGTCTTGACGACAGGTTTGTTGGCAGGGTCGAGGCCGCTAAAGATCTCTCGAACAAACATTTTGGCTACGCGATAGGGCGTGCCGCTCAGGCTGTCATCAGTAAGATCAAGGCCCATGGTTTCCATGATCTTGCTAAAGTGTCCCTCGATAATGGTCATCTTCTCATCATTGCTGAGATCGAAGGCATCTGCTCTCAACGGAGTCCCCTTTGCAGTGGCCAAATGGCTTTCACCCAGCTCTTCATGTGACTCATGGCTATTGCCATTGAGTTCGTTTTCCTTGATGTTATCGAGATTTTTGACTTTCATTACTATTGTATTTACCTATTGCTATTGCCGTGGGGATTTCACCAAATAGCATACCGCTTGTACACAGTACAAAAAAAGAAACTGTCAATTAGTTCAGAGAATATCTAAATAAATGAGATTTTTTAGCAGGAAGGCTTTGGTTAGGAGCGTTCGACAAGTTACGTCAAATTGTCGAATTGTCGAATCCTGTGTGTCAAAATGCTGATGTCAGTCCGAGGATTGGCACTTTTTGGCTGTTCTTAGATCTTTTTTCCCTTCATTGCCTTTGAGATGGCAATATCCATAATACGTTCGGCGAAAGGACGACTAAAATCATTGAGCTTTTCGATAGCGGCTTGTAGTGCATCCTTGTCAGAGCCTTGAAGTTTCCCTTCGACCTGGCTGATCAATTCGCGCGTCTTTTCTAATTCCTCCTTGCTTAATAATTCGGCATTGCTATTGATGAATTTCTTTGTTGTCAGCACGATTTGTTCGCCTTCATTGACAGCTTCCTGCAGGGCTCGGGCGCTCATGTCCTCTTCTGCGTGCATGATGGAGTCTTTGAGCATGGTCGCCAGATCTTTATCGCTGATTCCGTATTGTGGTTTGACCTGGATGCTTTGCTCTACGCCAGAGCGTAATTCTTTGGCCTTGACTTGTAGAATCCCATCTGCGTCCAGTAGAAAGCTCACTTCTACCTTTGCAAGACCGGCGGGCATACCAGGGATACCATTTAGGCTGAATTTGCCTAGTTGACGGTTGTGTTTTACCTGATCGCGCTCGCCTTGAAAGACGGTAATTCGGACGCTTGCCTGACCGTCTACTTGGGTGGTGTATTGACGAGCTGCCTTTGTTGGTATTTTGGTGTTTCGAGGAATGATCACATCCATTAATCCGCCCATGGTTTCGATGCCCAGAGATAGCGGGGTGACGTCGAGCAGAAGCAGGTCTTTTTGATTTCCGCTGAGGATATCGGCCTGGATGGCAGCGCCAAGGGCAACTATCTGATCCGGGTCAACGCTATCTTGTAGCTCAGACTGGAAGAAGTCGCTAACGGCTTTCTTGACGGCGGGGACTCGGGTAGAGCCGCCGACCATAATGATCTCGTCAATATCTCCGATACCTAAGCCGGCATCCTTCAGTGCTGCCTGGCAAGCGGCAATTGTTCGGTCAATTGGTTCCTTAATGAGTGCTTCGAAGTTGGTCCTTGTTAGCTGGCAGTCGATTCCTTCGATCTCACCTTCAACGAGCTGCTCGGTGGAGAGTTTTTGCTTGGCTTCTTCGGCCATGATTCTGATTCGCTGGCCCAATTCTTTGTCGGCCAATAAACTGGCCTTATCTCGGCCGCTTCTCTCGATCCAGTAGTCGATAATCGCACGATCAAAGTCATCACCACCGAGGTAGGTGTCTCCATTAGTAGCAAGGACTTCGAAGATTCCTTGTTGTATCTTGAGGATGGATACATCGAAGGTACCACCCCCTAGATCGTAGACAGCGATTTTCTTTTTGTCTGAGGGATCGAGACCGATACCGTAGGCCAGACTGGCCGCAGTAGGTTCATTGACTATTCTGAGCACTTCGAGGCCGGCGATTTTCCCTGCATCACGGGTTGCTTGTCTTTGGGCATCATTGAAATAGGCAGGTACTGTGATGACGGCTTTGGAGACGGCCTGGCCCAGTGCCTTTTCGACCCGCTTTTTTAGTTGCTTTAGAATGAGCGAAGAGAGTTCAATGGGGGTATAGTACTTCTGATCGACTTCGATCTTCACCAGTGCATCGGTGTCTTCATCAATGATGCGGTAGCCGAAAAAATCGGCATGTTCACCGACATCCTTGAGCGACTTACCCATGAGCCGTTTCACGGAATAGATAGTCCTTGCGGGATCGGAGGCAAGGTATTGCTTTGCCTCTCGTCCTACTACAATAGCTCTGTCTGCAGCAAAGTGAATGACAGAAGGGACCAATTTATTGGTCCCTTCTTCATCTTTTACTGCTATGGGTTGGCCGCCATCGCGATCAACATAGGCTACTAAACTATTGGTCGTTCCGAGATCAATACCGATGACGAGTTCTTTGCTATCATTTTCCAGACTGCCATCAGAAAGATTAATCGAAATCTTTGCCATATCGAATTAGGTTTTATCTCATCAAATACATCTTACCAATGCCGTACTTGTTGAAAAGTTCATCCATTTTTTGCGTGGATTTGTTGGCGAATAATTCCAGGTCCTCTCCTGCATTGCGTGCAGAGACGCGATAGAAGTACACACCATTTCCAAGTTCGTTTCCGTATTGGTCGGTTCCATCCCATGCAAACTCAGTGATATTGCGGCCGATATGTAGTGGTCCGAGCTCCTCTTTGAAAATTTCGCGGACCACCTTTCCTGACACAGTCATGATCTGAATCTTCATGTCTTCCGGAACCTGACTGCCGGTCAAGGTAAAGATAAACTTTGTAGAAGAGGTGAAAGGATTCGGATAGTTTAGCACATTTGACACCATATTTTCGGTGATGACTTCGAAGGAAATTCTGTAGTCATAGTTTCCTGATTCATTGCCGCTGCGATCTGTGGCTCTAACGAGCAGTTCATAGATGCCGCTTTCGGTGAAGCCTTTGTTGATGATCACTCTGGCTACATTATTTCCTGAACTAGCAGCAGCGTCATCGGCAGGAACGAATGTAACTTGCTCGCTGGCAAAGTAGATTTGCTCTTCTTCTCCCAATGGATTTGCAATCGCCATTGAGAAGTTGCTTGTGTCGTTAAGGGCAAGGAATGTGTTTTCATCCCGAAGGTTGATCACTATCTCTGGCTCAGCAGAGACGATGTCACCATCGAGGATATGCAGACCATCGAAGGTTACATCCAGCAGCGGATTGACTTCATCACCTATCACGAAGAAGCTCTTAATGAGCACGTTGTTGAAGATATACTTCTCTGGCTGCTCAAAGTCCGGATTGACTTCAACCAGCAGGAAGTTCTCTCCCAGTAGTCCTGCTGTGTCAAATTCATAATCAATTTGTGCGGTTTCTCCTGCGGCGAGTGGTGGATACATTGGGCTACCCAATACGGTGGCATTGTTGTCTTCATCAAAAATGGTGAATCTCACCATGACGCTATCCATATCAACATCCATGGTGTTGGTGATCGCCATTCCAAATCGTCCCAGTTCGCCTTCGCGCAAAGTATCGGCATACCATTCGTAGTACTCGTTTTGATCCAGAGACAGTTCTGGATAGGCTGTGTAGAATACTTTCCAGTAGTCCAGCATGGCTGGTGTAGTTGCGACCGAATCTTGCACATTCAGCTTTAGGCGAAGATATCTGTAGTCATCATAATTATCGGTGAGGGTGAAGGAAGTGCTTTCTCCAGTATTGAATAGGAGAGATTCTTCCCCAAGTGCATTTATTCCGTAAACATCGACATTCACTACATCTTGTCCGGCATCTATGTCTCCAGCCCAGAACAACGTTTTCCACTCCTGAGATGGACCGATTGGCGGTGTTGAGACTGTTCCTCTGTCCGATTGAGTCTCTGCAATGACTTCTAGTTCGATGACTTCACTGGGGTCTTCGGTAATTTCGAATTGTGCATCATAGCCCAATCCACCTTTTCGGCCAAAGAAGATGAAGGCTTCACCGTTTTCGATTGCTGGCATTTCCTCACCACCGCAATCGGCAAAGAATTCGTAAAATTGATCGACTTGCGGTTGTAAGTCCGCATTGTCGAAGTGGTGATCCTGTATGCTGTACATCAACACAAAGTATCCATCCGGGATGACGTTGTTCATGAAGTCCAGGGCGAGATCCATGCCTTCAGCTGTTTCGGTCGGGAATTCAAAGACTTCCTTGTCTTCAACAGAGAAGCAATGTACTTGTCCGTATTGTCCAAATTGCTGGCAATAGTCGGTATCGGAGAGCCAGTTGGTGGCCAAAGAAGGAATTGGCTCCATGATATAGTTTGGATCGAAAGCCCCAATAATGACTCCACCGCCGCAACCGACCATGCAGGACCCTCTGGCTATGTTTTCGAGGTTGAGGTAGGATCTAATATTGGTGTAGCTAAAGCCCTCCAGTTCATCGTTTACATAGGCGTTGACTACCCTTACCGTATTTTCATAACTTGGGAAGGTGAATTGGCGCGTGATGCTATCCAGACTCAGAGCGCTATAGTCATCTTTTTTGAATTGGTAGTAGTGAGACTGGTTCCAGCCACCTTCAGAGTCACTTTGATAGACGAATGAGCTGTATTGCCAAGGGTAGTCGGCACCATCTTCCGGCACAATCGTGGTTCTCCAGTAATAGACGGTGTTATTGGTCATGTCGATTCCCGGTTTCCACTGCAATACACCTCCTAGCTGGGAGATGTAGGACTGCTTTAGCAATGGGCTATTAAACATTTCTGTTGTGTCGATCTGAATGATGAATTCTTCCATCCCAGAGATTGGCGTCCCGGTGGAGGCAGAGAGCGTAACATCCGGATTTCCAACAATGGCAAAGTTGCATGGGCTGATCGGGATCAATAGTTCTGAGAAGATATAGATGCTCTTGTCAACACTATTATTGTCTTCGCAATCTTCGTAGTAGTCGTTGTCGTAGTCGACTGTGATGGTGAGATCGTTATTCCCCAGCCCATTGGTAACATCATTTGGCATATATACCCCTAGTGTATCGATGTAGGTGGTGACCGGGAATCGCTCACTTTTCGAATAGGTTTGTGTAGTGCCAGGTATAGTTCTGGTCACGTTAATGGTAAAGGAATCCTTTACGGCTTTACCTACATTGGTAACAATCACATTGACAAGGAAAGAATCCAATTGAGCTGAGATTACAGCAGGTTCTGTGAACACGTCTGCATCTTCAATGATGAACTCAGGATTATCCCATGAGGTAAGTCGTACGCCCGGGTCTCCAGCAAGGGTGAAATCCTGCGAAGTAATACGGATTCCATCCGACAAGGTGGTGTAGGTGTTATCGATGGTCTGCTTCATACACATACCAATGGGCATACTGTACAGGTCTTTACAAAATTGATCGTAGAAAGCGCTGCAATAGATATCCAGATAATCCGGGAATCCAAAAGCCACAGTAGCGAGGAATCCGATGGCCCCTTTGCTAGACTTCAAGAAGTCCTCGGCCATTACCGGTGTATTGTCTTCTGGTTCATTGTGTATATCACCAACGAAGCAGGAGTTGGACATGATGAAGGGATACTTCCCTTCATTTTCATAGTTTTCCGGACTTTCAATATTTACACTCCAGTACTGACCGGAAGAATGACCAAAGAAATTGATGACACCTAGTCCTGCATTGATAACATCATCAAGTTCAGCAATCTCTACTGGGTCAATGGTGGCTTTTGAGTAGGTGGCAATCACCTTTCCACCAACCAATGTGTCTTCGTATTGATTCTTGTATCCTTCCAGATATTCCAGATATTGCTCTCGCTGATCAGAATCCTCCGCACCGGCGATATGCATGGCATGTTTCATCCATAGTCTTCCTTCCTTGGTACATGGAGAAGCGTCATAGTTTTCATATTCGATGACCTTGGCCAGATAAGTGGCAACATCTTCTGGGGTCCGTGCTGGGTACCTTCCGGTACCTAGCTGCTGTTTGTATGAGCCAACTTCCCGAGTAGTCAACATACAATCTGAAGGGTGGTAGCCATAAGTGGGCACGAGGCTGAGAGGGAAGACGAAAGGGTTATTTCTGGTTTGGTCGTAGCTGATAGATTTTCCGATTAGGAAGAGTAGATCAGGTTGCAGATCCCAGTTATCAATAGCGAAATTGACAAAGTTCTTGATGGATAGTGGGTGCCCAACTGTACCCCAGGCAAACTGATCGTACAATTGATCAATGTCCACGTCAAGAACAGTAAAGCTGCCTCCATCTTCTGATTCTCTATACTCGCGATATGCCTGTACATTATCAATCGGACCTTCCCGCAGTGAAGGGTGTGTAATGATCAAATAATTCGCTTCCAGTGATGGTTGTGTGAAATCGATAAATTGCACCTGCTCCATCTCTTCGATCTGAGTGAGCGAAAGCACTGATGTCGTTTCGCTGATGTAGAGTTTTCTGCTTTCCCCTGTGCCTGGAGGCAACACCACTTTAAATACGCCGTCCTCATTTATTGGTTCAAGACGAAGCTGGTTGGTGATGTCATAGATCACTGGAGCGGTACCACCATTGAAATTGCTGATTTCCAGGTAACGTGATTCTCCTGTTTCTTCGATTTCAAACAAGTAGTTTCGTTTGTTGCTAAAGTCATAGGAGTGTGGGTAGTTTAGGTAGATGTAGGCCATCGATACCTTATCGGTGCTGGAAACATCACAAAGAGCTGCTAGTTGGAAGCTGGTGTAAGGGCTTTCAAGCTGATCTACCGGGAACTCAAAATCATATCGCTTGGTGCGATAGTTTTCAAAGGTGTCTTCTACGTATATAGTGCCGTTTAGACTAAACTGGATATGGTGATCTGGAATAGCCAACAGGTCATTGCTTCTTCCCAGTACTTTGATGTTTGCTCGGGCTGGCTCGCCATCTTCGTAAATCGAACCTACTTGTACCAGATAGGATAGGGAATCCGGCTCTCCAAAATCGGCCTTGATCACCTCTCCGGCAAATCCTTCGCCTTCTTCAAAATCAGCGAAGTTGCTGTTTACACCACCAAGTGTTCGAATAGGGCGACCGGCGAAGAAGGCATTGTTCATCACCTCATAACGGGTATGTCTAAAGTGCGTTTCAGCTTCCGGGGCATCGCTTAGGTCATTTTCGGTTTCGGTGTAGCGGAGTGCCTGACTGGATGCTCCCAGCGTGAGGAAGTATGCGGCCGTATCGGTATACAAGCTCACCCGATCACTTACTTGCCACCAATCCTGCTCATACATTTGTGTGTCAAATTCTCCGTCATTGCGTTCACCGATGAATTCAATGTAATCACCAGCGCCGAAGTCACCATCGGACTTCAGGTAAATAGGGACTTGTTTCCCGTTGCGGAAGAGCTGAAGGTCCTCCTCGATAATGGGAATGCCAGCATCGACGAGTACCTGATATGGGATACGATGAAGACCGTCGCGTCCTACTTTAAATTTCCAGTAGTTTTGTTCGTGGCTAATCCACTCATTTCCATAATCACCATACTCTTGCGCTTGCAATGCTGAGGTGACGAAAAAGAGGGCGATTAAAATTCCAAAAAACTGTTTCATTCTCTTACAATTTAGTTGGGCTAGTCAAGAAGCCAAGCCATGGGTCAACTTATAGGGATACTTTCAGGGAAATGACATGGGAATAGATTCCATCAGAAACACTATTCAAGCCGGTAAATGCATAGTCCAGACCGACATTTCGGAACAGGATTCCCAGGCCTGCGTTTGGCTGTACTTGCATGGAGCTGCCATCAAAGTCTTCGATCTCCTGAATATTATTCAATCCAAGACGCAGAAAGAGGAACTTATCATATCCAAGCTCCAGACCAAGATGTGGATCAATGCTCATAAAACCAGTCTTTACAAGGACATTTCGCTTGCCATCGAAGGTCATGTCCAGATCAGCCTCAGCCAAAAGGGATATTTTCTCTCCAAAGTTGGCCACATATGCAGCACCAAAGACTAAACGTTGTCCGGCCAGCTCCGTTGAGTTTTCCGGTATAATATTGTTGGTAGCCTGCAAAGCTAGCTTCTCTTCTTCTGTGAAACTGAATGACCAGGCATTGACGGTTGTTGTCAGGTCCTTGATGGTCAAGCCCAAAGTGATATTTTCTTTGAGGGCGTATTGTGCTCCTACATCCAGGCCAAAGCCCCATGCCGTGGCAAACTTTCCTACCCGACGGTGTATGATCTTTGCATTCAATCCAACCCGAAAAGCTTTGTATTGCTGTGCATAGGAAAACAGAGCAGCATAATCAGCCGCTGAAAAGGTGCTGAGATTGTCATAGTTGATACTGCCTTCTGGCTCAACAATAAACAAGGTATTGGGGATGTCATCTACACCAAATCGTATGAGCGACAGCCCTCCGATACGGGAACCATCCGCGAAAGGCTTCGCGACGCCCACATAGTCGTATTTGCCAATTCCAGCAAACCATTCAGCGTGCATTAGGCCGATTTGTGTGCCGTCTACACCCATAAGCCCCGCCGGATTCCAATAGGCGGCTGTCACATCATTGACCGCGGCAACTTGTGCATTTCCCATTGAAAGAGCACGGGCACCTACGCCTACTGCTAAAAACTCGTTGGCATAGCTGCGAACCTGCGCTTCGGCATTCTGCATATGGACCGTTATTAAGGCCAGTATTAAGCCAAATACTACTTTCAGATTTGTCATCCGTGAAATTATTCTATTAGATAAAGCTAATCGGTTTAGCGCTGGCTGCAAAGTTACACAAATAAGGAATTTGCAGGGTATTTAAGTAGGT
>JAHDDV010000127.1:9572-13906 GCA_020629205.1 Chitinophagales bacterium
ACCAGCGAGACTGTCAGGGTATCCCAGTAAGCGCATCCATTGCTATCGTTTGCTTGAAGGTAGAAGTTGCTGCTTGCATCAACCAGAATTGTAGGCTCAGTCAATGGCTGATTGGATTCATCTGTCCAAAGAATATTAGTCAATTGCCCACCGCCGGTATAGTCCAGAGCGATCTCCTGAGCTGCGCAAATCGTTTGCTCTTCAATCGCCGGGATGTCTTGTGGGAAAGTTCCCACTTCAAGACCGAGCTCATAGCTGCAGCCATTGGCTCCCGACTCGACCACCATCAAGTTGAACTCGGTAGGCTCCGTAATGGTAGCAAAAGTGAAAAAGTCATTTGGATTGTCGACCAGATCAGCTGGCGACCAGCTGATGCTTACTGCTGATTCCGGAATCGTCTCACAAAATCCAAAACGAATATTGGGACGTAAATCGCTTTGGTCCGGACTTGTCAGATCACAAGCTGGTTCATCATCCTGTGCGTAAAGCACAGATGTGAAGGTGGATTGTGTATAGGCGACTTCATCAAATACCGAAGCTCCTTCACCCGGTGGATTGGCATAGCAGATTTCTACGATCAGGTTCTCCTCTGCATTCCAGTTGTAGTTGAGGTCAAATGTATGCTCGGTCCAACCAGTCATCAAGGTACTGAAGTCACTTTGATGAACAGTAGTTAGTCCATCAACAAAAGTGTTTAGTTCAGTGAAACTGGTACAACCGAGTTTGATTTGGAAGCCGTAGAATTCAGATTCACCTGCATCAGGTGCTCCCGAGAGATTGTCGGTAATATTGAAGCCAATACTGGAAATACTCCCAGCCATGATGCCCGCTGCCATCAACTCTTCCTTGGTGTACAAAATTTGCATTCGCTGATTGTTGGTGGAGGCGATGGCGTAGTAGGGGCTGACATCAAAGCTGGTGGTGGCGTCCATTCCATATTCAAAGTAGTTCTGAAGGTCGATACATGTGGCAGTCGTAGTTCCACAGTCAGGTGTAGGAATCTCTGCATTTAGAATGATCTCTGTTCCGGGACAGACCAGGCTTTCGCTGGATTCTATCTCGAGTAGCGGAAGGCTTCCATTCACTTGCACGGTTACATCCAGACTCTGGCTGCATCCGCCCGCTGTTGTAGCAATGAGCGTATAGGTCGTTGTTTCCAATGGGCTTACGGAAGGACTTGCCGCTGTAGGGTCTGCAAAGGCATTGGCTGGTGACCATTCATAACTTAGATCCGTTGCGTCCGAACTCACTGAGAGTGTCGCGGACTCACCGCGACAGATCTCGGGCTCTTCGTCTATGGTCAGGCTGAAACCACTCACAACATTGACTGTGATTTCGTCTTGAATGCCGCAATTGTTGGTGATACTGTAAGTGGCGCTGCTTCCAACAGCTCCAGGCGGGATGATCTCCACTTCGGAATTATTGCCATCGAGGAAAGTGATTCCGGTTGTTGGGTTCCAGATAAAAAAATTGCCAGCATCCAAAGAGATAGAGACCGGGTCTCCACCTGGGCAATAGTAGAACTCATCATCAACAATGATGTCATTGATCACGAGCACATTGATGTTTTGATAGACATAGCTGGAAAGAGGGCAGGCGCCATCCGAAAAGACCACAGGAAAGGTATACCATCCTGATTCACTGGCATCAGGACTAAAACTAAGTTGTCCATCAAAGAGACTGCCTACCGGCAAATCCTGATTGCTACCTGTAAATACTGCATTGGGCGAAATGCTGGATGGATCGCTAAGCAACATGATATCATCCTCAATATTCCCGTCTTGCAGCACAATTGGAATCTGCGCGGAACCACCATTGCACAATATATACTGAGGAGCGATCTCGCTGGTCAGAATCAAGGATTCATTGACACAGTCCAGAACAATGATCTGCATGTCTCGACGTACAGAGCCGATCAAGAGCCCATCGCGATATTCCTCTACCAGCAGGCCGAGGGCCGCAAATTGATTTGCATCATTGGGTTCGAATACAATAGAGCCGTCTGGTTCTAGCAGAAAGTAGTTGTTGTTTAGTGGGTTGTTTGCATTCAAAACCAGATTGACGTAAGGTACTGGAGCCCCGCTATCATCCAATGGCGCAACGAGGGTATAGACTAGCTCATCCCCTTCCGCATCGATCGCAGCAGACTGCAAGCCAGTTGCTACATTGCAATGAAAGCTAACAGGCGGTGCTGTGAATCGTGGGGAGGAATTGCAAAGGCCATTCTCGTTATTGAGTTGTGCTTCTACGTAGATTTTGTAGATTTCGGGTGCTGCCAGATTGCTTAAGGTGCTGCTTCGAAATTCGTTTTCCCCTTGTCGATAGCTCAAAATCCAATCACTGCATTCTGCTGGCAATTCCACCTCTGCCCTATAGGAATACTTTTGCACACCAGGCAATGTGCCACCCTGACACTTGCTATTACCAGCATCCAACTCTGCTTGACAGAGCGGACTGATTTCTTCCCCAAAACCATCAGCTACCGGATCCAGATTGGCGATAAAGAATTGCCCGCAAGACTGCGAAGTAAACTTAATCGGAGGATTACTCGGTGGACTGGTATTGCCTGGTGGAACAGTGAAAGGCGAATTGCAATCGTAGTAAAAGTCAAATTGCACCTCGTAGTTGTTTGCTCCCAGGCAGGTATAAAACAAGTCCACTGCCATGCCGTGATTGCCCAGACAATTTAGGGAAAGGAACAAAAAGAACAAGGGGCATAATGCTACACGAAGCAGCATTGTAATGGGGTATGGGTATTTATCAGTTCTGGTCATTTGTCTTCTCAATTATACGATTGACATCGATCTCTTGCATGCACCGAAAATGCCCCTTTGGGCATTTGTCGAAGCCGATCTTAGAGCAGGGCCTGCAGCTCAAGCCCTTTACTTCCACGGTGACAAAACGATCTTCATTATTTTCAGCCATGTAGGGATACATGCCAAATTCCGGAATCGTATTGCCCCATATTGAGACGATGCGTTTTTGAAAAGCCGCCGCTATATGCATCATTCCTGTGTCATGCGTGATCACCAAATCCGACTGCTCTATCACAGAGGCCGATTGGGCAATGTTTAGCTGTCCACAGGCATTCACCACCCTTGGTCCCACAGCTTGCTCAACTCTAGAGCCAGCTTCCATGTCCTCCTTGCCACCAATGAGTACAATGGGTAAAGTTAATGATTTACAGACGTTTATGATTTTTTCGACCGGCATTTTCTTGGTGGCGTGCTGCCCTCCAATCGCAAAAACCACATACTTATCCACAAGTTGTGGGAAAGTACGGTGGATAAGTACCTTATTTTTTGGCAAAATGTGGAATTCAAGGCCCATTTTGTCCTTGCGAACACCAAGATGCGCGACAGTTTCCAAGTATCGGTCAACAATATGCTCCCTTGGAAGACGATCGATTTTGAAGCGGACCATCAGCCATTTCTCCCGGTTGGCTTTATAGAATGTCCGACTTTGCACGCCAAGCATACGACGAAGTTTCCAGCTTCGCAGACTATTATGCAAATCTACAATCAAGTCAAAGTCTTCGGCCTTCAGTATAGGTATCAATGTCTTCAAATCCTTGTCCATCAAGTGCAGTCGATCCACATGGGGATTAGCTTCCAGCAGAACTTCGTAGCTCTTCTTGGTCAGATAATGCAGTTCGCAATCCACTTGCTCTTTCAGGCAGCGAATCACCGGGCTGGTCAATACGATATCGCCAATGGAGCTAAATCGTACTATCAGAATCTTAAGGCGTTTGGACATTGGCTTGTTTAAGGGATTGGGAATCAATAAC
This sequence comes from Chitinophagales bacterium, assembly GCA_020629205.1. Taxonomy (GTDB): domain Bacteria; phylum Bacteroidota; class Bacteroidia; order Chitinophagales; family UBA2359; genus JAHDDV01. The sequence goes on from JAHDDV010000127.1 coordinate 13,360, forward strand.
TGTCTGATTTTGATGCGCTATCCCTAAACGCCATAAAGGTACTTCTTCGCTTCGTGATGATAGTGGTCAGCGCCCATTTGTATCATTTGAATCACGCTCTCCGGCATCGTCTTCACCACCTTTCCCGGCGATCCCAAGACAAGGGAGTATGGAGGGATTACAGTATTCTCTGTCACCAATGCATGAGCGCCAATGATGCTGCCTTTACCGATCACAGCCTTGTTCATGACGGTAGCTCGCATCCCGATCAGACAATGGTCTTCAACGGTACAGCCATGAAGGATCGCACAATGGCCGATGACCACATCTTTTCCCACGGTACAAGGCAGCCCTTCATCGCAGTGGATCACCGAGCAGTCTTGCACATTCGTTCGCTCCCCGATTCTGATCCAGTCTGTGTCACCACGTATCACCGCATTGTACCAGACGGAGGCTCCAGCCGCGAGTTGTACCTTTCCGATCACAGTGGCATTTGGGGCGATGAATACATCTTCTGCAAGTTCTCTTTGAGACATCAGCAGTTCGAGATAGTTGGCCATGGTTTTTT
>JAHDDV010000550.1 GCA_020629205.1 Chitinophagales bacterium
GTAGACAGCTGCCACGAGCGAATCTGTCTTGCTCAAAAAAAGAAAGTGTATTTTATTAAATAACAAATAATGTGTAACAATCAACAAGGACCATTAAATCAACATACTCAACCCACCATCAATCTTCTTGGCAACAAGCTCAGGCACTTCGTGCTCCTTAAAAAGCCGCAGCAATTCTTCCCTCTGAGACTGAATCTCTTCCACAATTCCCAAGGGATTTTTAATAGTATAGCTGTCTGCAATTTTATGAAGATCCTCGAAGAGAATATTGCTACGCTTTCCATTGATGGAGAGGGCTCGCCTAGGGTTTTTGAAGTTGAGCAGTGGATTGAGTGCAAAGGTGATATCATACGCTGGGGAGAGGGTCCAACTATCTGTCGACCTATTGTAGATGAAAGAGTGATTCTTCAGATGATCATCAATATTTCCGTAGACAACATTCAAGACCATTCTCCTAAAGAGTTCCTCCATTTGCACATGAGGGATTCTCAAGAAGGAACATAGATTGAACAGATTCTCATAGGAAGACTTGTCCGGGTCTTTGTAATCCCATCCCGTCATTCCAGAGGCTGTAAACACATGTTGCTTCTCTCCATTTTGTCTATCGAATCTCAAGGTGGCGAAATGCTTGTCTTCGATCAACTTGGAATCCATCATCTGTATTCCCGAGTTTCTGATGATTCTATAATAGCAATATTCTACGATCTCTCTCGGGTACTGGATATCCTCATCGATCGCCAACTTGACCAAGTAATGATTGTACTCATCGGACACTTCCAGGTCACCTGGGATCACGGAGCCGTCTAGCTTGTTTTCTGAAATCAGAATCTTGGGTCGGGCTCCTCCCGCAGAAGTACCTATCCTAAAAATGTTGATGAGGGCTTGGTTGTCAAGATGCTTTTGCCCATGGGATTTCTTAAGATCAAGCACCTCCTTGAGAATCTCCATGATTTCATCAAGATCAATCCTTACATTTTCTGCCAGGTCTATGGCTGGGCTGTACTCAAGCGCCCCCATCCCTCTGTTGCCCACATAAGCTAGCTGCTCCAATACTGAAATGCTCTTTTGCGCTTTGCTGTCAAGCCAAGCTTTGAAGATGATCGAACCAAACATATCAGGAAGGGAATCGGCGAATTGTGGAGCAATGCCCTTAAAGGTCTCGCCATTGAACTGGCTGAACAGCTGAACAAATTCCGTTCTTTTGATTATACCGGTTGCCGGGAAAATGTGCTGCAGTGCATTGCTTTGCAGAAATGCAGGATTGTATTGAAATGATGAGCGCTGTTCATCTTCCTGCAGGCCAATCCTGCCAATCTCTTGTCCAAAGAGCTTGACATTGATAATTTCATTTGCTGCCATCAATACAAGGATTTAGAGTTAAGCACATGCGCCTTTGTCCGAATCAGCTCCCCTTGTAATTGTTCCAGCACTTGCATCTCTTTCAGTACCTTCAGTAGCGTATCAATCGTGAAGTTCTTACCCAACTCCAGATTCTGAATGCTAGTACGCGAAACTCCCAATGACTTTGCCAATTGACTTTGCGAGTGGCCCCGCTGCTTCCTGAGTGCCTTCACTAGCGCCCCAATCTCGCTTTTAACCTCCTTAATTTCTACTGTTTCGAACATAATTTGACCATTATAATAGTCAATATAGGCTATTTGTGGCAAATATGCATGGTATAATGGTCAGTATGTTGAATTTCTACTATCGGCACGCCGAAAAGCCGCACGTGAGCTCCGAAAGAGACCGAGCAAGAGTGCCTGAGCTAGTCCTTTCGTGACCTCTGCTTAGGTGCATAAGATAAATAGCAAACGTATTGTTTCATTACCAAACAAACAGCAAAAGGGATGTAGAGAAAGTTGACGAACTTTCTATCGAATGCCCTTGCCAAGGAGGACTAGCTCTGCGTCTATAGCTTCAGGCCTTTCCGTATGTTCATTCGAACCACCCCAGACCACGTAGAGAAAGTTCACGAACTTTCTATCGAATGCCCTTACTCAGGACCAAAACCATTCGAGAATTTGAACAGGAGTCCATGAGTTCGGGGACATATCAATGTCGGAGCTAATACAGTTCTTCCTACCTTGCTGTACCTCCCGCCGGAAACGAATCAAGCAACGACCTCCCTACGCCCTAATACCGGTAGATCATAGCCGCGGGTGAAGCGGTATACAGTGCCCTCCTGCGCCCGTGAGCG
>JAHDDV010000128.1 GCA_020629205.1 Chitinophagales bacterium
CTAAGTATCTTAGCCTCGCCAAATCACCACCTACCGCCCAGCGTGACCTCCGGTCACGACTGAATAATAGAGAGCTCGCGTGCTGGGGTTTTCGAATCAGTCGGCGATACGGTGTCGGCATTGAATAACTGTGGTCCCTCATACTACCTCACCTGCCACTCTTGACAATTCTCTCTTGCCAATTACCCAGATCAGAAGTGATTGATGCCAGATAGAGCCCTGCTTGCAGATCGCTCAAGTCAATTTCCGCATTTGCAAGACCCGATAGGTCAGTGCCATAAACCAACTGCCCCTTCATATCGAAGATATCTATCGTATGGAGCGAAGCACCTCGGTAATCGATAAGCAGTCGATCAGAGAGTGGGTTGGGGAAAAGACTGATGGCTGATTCAATTTGGGTACTCGACAATGCTATGGCTGGCTCGATTGCAAGTACTCCGGTGTAGGAAGACTCCCAGACACCACCTCCCACAATCAGCTGATCATCCAGAATGGCAATGGCTTCGATGTCATGATTGTCGATCCCGCCGTTGTAGGTGTGTACGCTGGTACCATCGAAGCTGATGATCCCTCCGCAAGCCTCCGTGCTGCCATCATCATAAATCACCTGCTTTAAGCCACCAGCAATGTACAGACTGTCACCAATTTCCGAAATCGTGTGAACAAAAGTGTTGTCGCCTGCCTGCGAATTTTGAAAACCGAAGCCTGGCGAAATCCAGTTGCTTCCGTCCCATTTTGCTAAGGCATTTAGGCTGGTCATACCGCTGGCAGTAAAGGCTCCACCTGCATAGATTTCTCCCTTGTATAATCCCAAACCATAGACGGTGTTATTGAACCCTTCGCCCATGGCAGACCACTCGTTCCCGTCCCAGCGAGCCACGCCATTGACTTGGATACCACCAGCTTGACCGAAGTTTCCAGCTACGATCAACTGCTCTTCAAACCGGATCATAGAGTGTGGATACAATAAATCCGGTGCACCAGGAATATTTCCGGTGAGTCCTGAGCCCAAGGCTTGCCAGGACCCGTCTATGAGCGTGGCGATGCCGGAGGCCTCCGTTGCGCCTGCTCGATTGAATTCTCCGCTGACTACAAGCGAACCATTGTAGCTGATTACTTCGTAAATGTTTGGAAAGGCAGAGCCGCTTTGAAGATAGAAGCCTGCGCCGACTTCTTCCAAGGCACCGTCGCCAAGCTTGTAGAGCCAATTGGAATCGGCTTGCATCTCATATCTGGCAATGTACAGTTCTTCATCAATTACCTGAAGGGAATGACCGGAATGCGGAAGCTCTTGTGCTGCTGCCTCCCAACCGGAGCCGTTCCAGATAGCAAGATGAGCAATGGCTTCTCCACAGATGTTCGTAAAGAATCCTGTAGAATACAGTTGTCCTTTATGGTAAGCAAAATCGACAATGGTCCCATTGCCGGCCTGACTGGGGCAGATTTCGGTAAATATTTGTGCCTTGAGGCTCTTACCAATGAGCAAAGAGAGTCCCAGTAGGAGAGAGGTCTTCAGATTTATCATGCTGTTCGGATTATGTCTCAAGATGACAATCTCAAACAGAAGATCTGCTATCTGTGTTTAAATGTGACATTATTTTGACATGCGAGTAAAGATGTTGCCCAGCTTTCCAAGGCTGAGCTGCCATGCCTTACCATTGCCATGATCGTGGATTGAGCCTCTGTTGCACGAGCCAAGGTAGGTGCTTAATAGCCCTGATAGAAGTGGAAATGCTGGTGCTATGAAGCGCCTGAGTCGCTGGCCTCGGGCTGGCTCCAAAAAGAGACAGCGCGAGGCCAGCAGCGAAGCCGCTTCATAGTGCCAGCATTGGAACGGATAGCAGGACGATCATTGCTACGACCGAAAACTATTGTGCTCCAAAAAAAACAAATTCAATTCTTACTCAGGGTGATAGCTGCGCACAGCATTGGCCCGAATCACCGCTTCGTCAAGACTCACCTCTTTGACCTCCTGGGCCACATACATTTCCATTTGATCATTGAAATGAGGGCTTTCGGGATCGCGGCTATTGCCAAAGAGATTGATGGTTTCCAATTTGATCAATCCTTGCTCATCGTACTGTGCATACATGATGAAGGTGTCTCCATGTCTGCTTTTCAAAAGGCCCTTTTTGTACTTCGCAGGATGGCAATTGGCCAGGGTCTGACCGCTGCCAAACATGGGCAAAACCTTGTCGCCGCAGACCACTTTCTGAATGGTGCCCAATTCGACATTCAAGCTTCCATAGTGCTTGAGAAGAAACTTCTTCGCATAGCGAAGGGCGTCGGCTAGCAATTCTTCAGAAGCTACATTTTCGAAAACTTCCAGTTCTTCCAGATAGTAGTCGCCGAGGTAGAGACTGGCAAGGGCGATGATGCTGCCCGGTTCATTGTGGATATCCATCTGGCGATCCCAAAGTTTTAACTGAGCGCTGACATCGGCCAGGTCTTCGAATTTCTCTGCCACTTCAAAGATGTCCTCAAGATTTAGCAACTGGCGAAATCCCAGATCCTTGCTGTGATAACCGTAGTCTTCTCGAATCGCTCTAGCCTCCTGGAAGTTCAGCTGATCATACTGTGCGATTAGCTCTTTGAATCGATTGGCTCTTGCGGTATTTGTGCTGAGGATACCGAAGGACTTTGGGAACTCGTCCAGCTTGGGATTTTCTTCTGCAGCCGTGCAATCCAGAGGCGTGTTGTTTGCATTGAAGAGGTAACCAGATTTGGGATTTTTGACTTGGGGCAGGGCTTCAATTGGGTACATACGATCATAGGACCACTTGAGCTTCGGATCGCCGGTTTCGACAGCCTTCAGCCAATCTACTGACTCTTCGCGATAGGGAATCTGCCCATTGCTGATGTGGAAGATATTGCCTGCTCTGTCAGCATAGGTGATGGTTTGCGAAGGTAGGCCCTGAATCTCCATGGCTTCATGAAACTCCTCCCAATTGCTGGCTTTGGCCATGGCGTTCCACTGCTCGATGGCTTTCATATTGAAGAAGGTATTGCTGCGGATGGCATAGTATCCGCTCTTGTTTTTGAGCGTCGGGCCGTATTCGCTCTTGTAGTATTTACGCTTTACTGGAACGATGAGTGGGCCAAACTTGACCTTGAGTTTAGCAGTCTTTACCTCCAGCGGGAGCCACTGGTCTCCGTATTGGTAATGAAGCTTTTCATTGGGGTGCATTTTGAGCTTGTAGGTATCGCAGTAGTCTTCGGAATTGACCGTGTGTGTCCAGCCGAGATTCTTGTTGCTACCGATTACTGGAGTGACACCTCCTCCGGAGAAGGTGACGCCGTGAAAATTCATGCCTTCCTTGCTGTGTAGTCCAAGTTCCCAAAAATTCACGGGACCCTCTGTAGGAAGGTGCGGATTGCCGATCAGATAAGTATTTCCATCCTTGGTGATGTTCTTGTTATAGGCCATGGCATTAGACCCGGCGCTACGAAATTCAGCCTGTCCTTCCTTGAGGTCTATCTTGTTTTGGGCGACCTTGGCGACATCCAGAATGCCAAAGGTGAGCAGGAAAAACTGGAAATTGTAAAGCGCGAGCAGTTCCACTTCATCGATAGGGAAGGTCCCTTTGACAAGGATTTGATCGCTGTGTAATTCCGCATAGCGGTTTACCGCTTTTACATAGTGTTTGATCAGCAAATCTATTCGCGGGCTTATGTCTCGATCGTAGTGCTCTCTGGCAAATTCTTCCACCTCTAAAAACTGGTACATAAAGTCCATGGCAGCGCCATCTTTTCCCTTGAGGATACCGGATTTGTTTTTGATCACGGCGAGATTCTCCTGCATGACGGCGAAATTGTCTTCGCACTGTGCCCATGCAAGTCCGTAAACAGATTCTGCATCTGTCTCTGCAAAAATATCGGGGACACCAAACTTGTCCCGAAGGATTTCAATATTGTTGAGGTTTACTTCAATGTCCTGAGCTGAGATTTGCAGACAGCTGAATAGAAGCAGGGTATACTGAACTACCCTCTTGCAGGTATGATTCATCGCTTTTGAGAACAAGGTAAAAAGAAATCGAAAAATTATCTACCCGACGAACATTTGCTGCTTGTTGGCCTTTGTGCAATGCTGGCCACTATTGAATTGCATTTTAACAAGGCTTATGAACTTATTTTGAGGACTTTGTTTGTTTTACAAAATCCTCTATTCTATTTTGCGTCCGATGCGGGAATTGAATAATCATAGAACTCGAGGCTTACTGGCTTTTTTGGTCTTAATTGGCTTTTTATTGGCCAATGTGGCTCCTGTCTGCCTGACTGTGATTGACCTAAATATTGCTGCTATCGAGTTTCTTGAATGCGAGGAAAAAGACCTGCAGGAGGAAGAGAAAGGGGAGGAGACTAAGGAGCATAAAGATGTTCAGTTGTTGATCGCCTTGTTACATGGTCCCCGCAAACCTCATACACTGGCTTCAGAAGCCTATTATTCCTTGTTATTCAACTCCTTGCACGCTCAGGAAATTCCCACTCCTCCGCCTGACCAGGCTTAACCTATTCATTTTCTATTGGTCTTGCAGCCAAGTATTTCGGGGTTCGGCATAAGTGTGATGCTGGCTACTGAAATGTTGTCACCTGATTGTCGAACAAGCGCAGGATCGCTGAGACCAAATTTCTATAAGCCCTTGCAAAGTGAATTGCAAGAGGGTTGGGGTTGTATCCCTAATCCAGAAACTCGCATAAATCAGCCTATGAGTAATGAAAATAAAACAAGCCCAAAGAAGAGAAATTTGAAGGGCGACCTGCTAGGTGGTATTACGGCCGGTATTGTGGCTTTGCCGCTAGCACTTGCATTCGGTCTTCAGTCCGGTATGGGTGCTGCCGCCGGACTTTACGGTGCCATCTTTATTAGCTTTTTTGCTGCCTTGTTTGGCGGCACCAATACCCAAATATCGGGTCCTACCGCACCAATGACAGCGGTAAGTATGGTCATCATTGCCGGCATTGTGGCGGCCAATGAAGGCAGTCTGGAGAAAGCCATTCCAGCCATTTTGATCGTGTTTTTGTTAGCTGGACTCTTGCAGATAGTCTTTGGATTGCTACGAGTGGGTCAGTATATCCGCTTTATTCCCTATCCGGTAGTTTCCGGGTTTATGACTGGGATTGGGGTGATCATATTGTGTACACAGCTGCTACCCTTGATGGGCTACTATCCCAAGGAAGATGCGGAATATGTGCAAAAGTTCGTTCCGCAAGCCGAAGAGGTGATACTCGAAAGGATCTTGCGTGAAGAAGCTGCAGAAGAAATTCTAGTACTTGAGGACTTTGAAGAAACTGTGAAGCGAGCTGGCCAAATCAGTCGTGCAGATATTGAAACCGAAGCATCTGCTTTGGCAGGTAGTAGTGCCTCTGGTGTGCTTGGTAGCTTCAAGGTCTTTGATAGAGCGATTGCCAATATCAGCTATATTGATCTACTCCTGGGATTGCTAACCATCTTCATCATCTACGGCTTCAAACGCATAACGACAGCCATACCAAGTTCTCTGGTGGCCTTGCTTGTCGTGACTGCGGGAGCGTATTTACTGATACCGGATTACAGGACCATTGGGGTGATACCTAGCGGATTCCCAGTGCCACGTCTCGACATTTTTACTGGTTTTCAGATATGGCAGGTCACGCCTTATATATTCACAGCCATCTCGTTGGCTGCGCTCGGGGCCATTGATTCCTTGCTGACCTCCATTGTGGCCGATAATATGACAAAGACCAAGCACAATCCCAACAAGGAATTGGTAGGGCAAGGGATTGGTAACTCGATCGCTGCTTTGTTTGGGGGTATCCCTGGTGCAGGTGCGACCATTCGTACGGTAGTAAACATTCAGGCTGGTGGGGAAACTAGAATCTCGGGTATGATCGCCGGTGTACTATTGCTGTTTATCTTGCTGGCACTCGGGCCATTGGCTGAACTCATTCCAGCTGCCGTTCTAGCCGGTATTCTTGTGACTGTTGGAATTGGTGTAATGGATTACAAGGGACTAAAGCACATGCCTCAACTTCCCAAGAGTGAGGTGATTGTTATGCTGCTTGTATTGTTTCTTACTGTATTTGTTGGTCTGGTAGAAGCCGTAGCTGTAGGACTTATTTTGGCCTGTATCCTGTTTATGAAGAAGATCTCAGATGTTATCGATCATCGTACACAGACAGCCCCACTGCGCAGCTTCTCGAGAGAGGTGCCTTGGTTGGACGATAGCGAAGTGCTTCAGAAGTATGGCGATCAGGTCTTCATCAAGCACCTTGATGGGCCATTATTTTTTGGCTTCGCCTCTCGCTTCCAGGATATGGTAAATGCACTCCCTGATATTGAGGTAGTGGTGATTAGAATGGATAAAGTGCCCTATGTCGATCAATCCGGACTCTATGCCATGGAAGACGCTGTTATGGATCTGCACGCACAAGATATTGAAGTGGCCTTCGTCGATCTACACGGCCAACCCTTGAGTATGTTTGAAGATTTCAATCTTGTTCCGGGACTTGTCGGAAAAGAGCTGTGCTTTGCTGAGTTTAGCGATTGCGCAGACTGGCTAAAGACCAGATTGGACAAGCCTCAAAAGGGTACTTCAAACTCTTCTACTTTGCAAGCTGGATAAGACCGATAATTAGTGCTCTGGGCACTGGTTTTAATACAAACAAAAAAGGGAGCTGCAAGAATTTGCAGACTCCCTTTTTTTATGACTCAAAACTGTTGACTTATCGCTGGATCATGAGTTTTTCTACCCGCGTTTCGTACCCAGTCAGGATGGTCACTAAGTAGACGCCGGAATCGAAGTCGGACAAATCGAAATCATAGATGCCTCCATATTGCGTGTCCAAGATAGTTTGTTCAGCAATCATTCTACCTTGTAGATCGTAGATCATGATTTGTTGCTGCTCGGAATCATGTGCTTCGATTTCTACCGAGAATACTCCTGTGCTTGGATTTGGATAAACTTGTATCTGGAGAGCAAGGGCCTCTACTTGAGCTTCGACAGCTGACTTTCCAGCGCAGGTCCAAAGACTAGTGGCAGTTGCTGCACCATTTAGACCGTAGAGAGAAACACAGTTAAAGCCTTCACTATCTCCGCAGTAGTAGGTCCCATCTTCGAAGTATAGTTGGCCAAGGCCGTTTTCTTCCGCTTGAATGTAGATATAACTGTAATAGCCGGTATTGTATTCCGTGACGGCAAAGGGTGCATTGAGGCCACATTCCCAAGAGTTCGCCATATTTTCAAGCCAGACATAGTCACCTGTAAGTACGCCAGGTGTGTTTTCTTCTCCGCCGGCTTCTCCGCAAGTCCATGTTGAACTGGGGTTGGATAGACCATACAGAGCCACACAATCAAATCCGGGACTGTCTCCGCAGTAATAGGTTCCATTTTCAAAGTACAGAGCACCACCTTCCGGTGTGTCTACATGGATATAAGCATAGCTACCTAAGTCGTATTCGGAGATAGTTGTTCCATCACAGTCATTGCTACTCACAAGAGAGCTCAGCCAATTATAGCTTTCGAACAGTGCATGATCTTCTTCTTCTTCTTCTTCTTCTTCTTCGCCACCACAGTCTTCCACAGTTACTTCGACGTTTAAGCTCGTGGTGTTGCCAAGGCAAAAGTCTTCGGTATGCTGAGGACCAAACTGCACCGTAATAGTGTAAATGGTGCTTGTTTCAGGAGAGACTATAAACATCCCTTCTGCTGGGTCTGCGGAAATGACCCCCGTACCTGGACTGATACTCACATCAACTATTTTCTGACAGTCGCAGACAGGAGGTATGGGGTTTCCGATTGGACCCTGAGGGCATGGAGGGCCAATAATCGTCCCCACTTGATAGGGAACATGTATGATGCTCTCTTCTCCCGGGCAGATGGTATGGCCACCGCCTCCTCCACCGCCGCCATCTGGGCATTGGTAGTTGAAGCTTTCGAAGTTGAGGTCATAGGCTACTATACAGCCAAATCCAGGTGCATCTGTACAGTACAAGGTGCCATCTTGATAATATAGCGTACCTGCATCTTCGGTCAATATATAGATAAAGGAGTAATTGCCTTCATCAAATTCGCTGATACTGGTATCAGTACAATCATTTAGATCGACAAGGCTGCTAATCCAAGGGAATTCAGCAACAAGGTCATGGATTGTCTCAGGATCAGTTGGCTCAGTTGGATCACTTGGATCGCTTGGATCGCTTGGATCGCTTGGATCGGTTGGGTCGGTGATGTCACCACAAATCCATTCCAGACTTGCTTCCCCCATAGACAGTCCGTAGGCATCCAGACAGGAGAATCCTGGAGAATCTGAGCAGTAGAAAGTACCATTGTTTAGAAAAAGCTCTCCTCCATTTGCGTATTCAACATAAAGGTAGGAGTAGCTGCCCTGATCAAATTCGAAGACGCCAAGTGCATTGCAATTGATTGGATCCACAATGTCCAACAGCCAAGGATAGCTATCCAGCAACTCATCTCCATAAATTGGTCCTGAAACCTCCTCGATACAGTTGATGATAATAGCTTCATCCGCTAGTACACATTCCGTGGCAAATCCGGCTGGTTCATAATCGAAATTGACTTCCTGTCCATCATAATGATTGAAGGTTACTTCTGGGCCATAATAGGGGTCAAAAATCTCTCCTTGATCGGTCAAAATGAAGAAAAATTGCTGTCCGTTGCAGTCGTCGAAGAAGATAGTTCCAGTGTTCAGGCTGCAATCTGGTGCCGGAGGCTCTGGTCCACCACCACAGTCTGGGTCAATGGCTACCGTTACCTGATAGTATGGACCCGGAGGGTAGGATTGCAGAGGAGGCTGCGGTCCCGGGCCAATCACGAATCCACAGGTATAGCCCGGGGTACTGTGTTCATAATAAGTGTCTTCAGTGGGGCTGACCTCGATGTCGATACAATTGGTGCAAATGACTTCTCCATTGGCTGTCCATTGGCCTCCGGGTTGAATGAAGGGAAAGCAGTCTACAGGACCGATGGGGTCTGTAACGTTGCAATCGCAGGTAATTTCAGTGCTCCAACCTTGCAGGAGGATGGTCTCTCCCGGGCAAACTACTTCTTGAGCTGAAGCTGCAAAACTGAAAAAGAGTGTAAGAATCAAACACCAGATGGTGTTGTGCTTTAGAATTGTATGTCTTTCTTTCATGATTGAAAAGTTTATGGCGGATGGTTTGTTTCGAACTATTATTGATTTGCAAGTTAAGACGATCATTGCCTGGCTTTCCGAAATCTCCAGCAAAAAATAGCATGAATATTTTCTCTTGTGACATTGGCTTGTCTGACATTCACTTGCTTATGTATGCTGGATTGTTGATGCCGTTCACAAATGACCCTGCATACAACTCGAATGAATGGCGACGAAACTTTTGCCGCTTTAGCCTCAGCCTCATTTGTTTAGCATTTGGCAAGAAAGTCTTCCCTCAATTAAATGACCGATAGCCCTTACTTGTCATATATTTAGGCGACCTTCGCAGCACGAAAAAACGAAACAATACTATTTGAGCTCATTTACCGAATTAGGCCTGTCAGAAGAATTGCTGAAAGTATGCAATGAACTGGGCTTTGAAACACCAACCGAGATTCAGTCGCAAGCCATCCCGATGCTGCTGGACGAACCTACGGACTTTATTGGACTGGCCCAGACTGGTACGGGAAAGACGGCCGCCTTTGGTCTGCCACTCCTGGAACTGATAGATCCAAATGACAATAATACTCAGGCGCTCATATTGGCACCCACTCGTGAGCTGGGTCAGCAGATTGCCGGTCAGCTGGAAATCTTCAGCAAATACATGAAAAAGGTGAATGTGCTTGCCGTTTACGGAGGTACAGATATTCGTCGCCAAATCAACGATCTAAAGAGGCCACAACATGTGATCATTGCGACTCCTGGTCGACTGATCGATTTGATCAATCGACGTGCAGTGCGTTTGGATGACATAGGTTTCGCCGTCCTGGATGAAGCGGACGAAATGCTCAATATGGGCTTCAAGGAAGACATAGATGAGATTCTCAGTTATACGCCTGATGATAAATTGACCTGGTTGTTTTCTGCAACTATGCCCAAAGAGATTCGACGTATTGTAGATACCTACATGACGAATCCTAAAGAAGTGAAGATTGATGCAAAGCATCGTGTCAATAAGAACATCGAACACCAATATGCTCTGGTAAGTCGCCATAACAAAACCGAAGCCCTAACTAGATTTCTTGATGTCACCCCCGCAATGAGGGGTGTAGTCTTCTGTCGAACAAAGAGAGACACTCAGGCCTTGGCTGAAACTCTAATGGAAAGACAGTTTCGGGCAGATGCCTTGCACGGCGATTTGTCACAGACGCAGCGCGATCGTGTGATGAAACGATTCAAGGCTCATGAACTTCAGGTCTTGATTGCTACCGATGTGGCTGCAAGAGGGATCGATGTAAATGACCTGACCCACGTTTTCCATTACTCCTTGCCTGATGATCTTTCCTATTACACGCACCGGGCAGGAAGAACGGCTAGAGCTGGAAAGAAAGGCTTATCCATCGCCTTCCTCAATAATGGGGAGCGGTATAGGCTCAGAAGAATATCGCAGCAACTGGAGCTTGAGTTTGAAAAGATCGATATTCCTAGTGCCAAAGATATTGCAGATGCCCGTATAGAGAAATGGTGCGAAGAGGTGTTGCTGCGGACCGAAAGTGACAAGATCACCGAGGAACTATTGGATAAGGCTACAACAAATTTTGCTGAACTTAGCAAGGAGCAGTTGATAGAGAAGCTGATGATGATCGAACTGGATAAGTTCTACTCTCGCTCTTCCAGTGATCTAAACGAAAGCAGCCGACCGGAAAGAGGTCGAAGCGGTGGCCGAAGTGGTAACCGAAGATCCCGTGGGCGGGACAGAGATAGATCCTTCCGAGACAAGGGCCGACCATTTCGCAGAGATCGTGATGATCGCAGAGATCGGCGAGATAGACAAGACCGGGATTCAAAGCCATTTTTTAAGAAAGATCGATTTTCAAAGAGCCGATCCAGCGACAGGAAAGATGACACTTACTCCTCAGAAGGCCGACGCTCTTCCAGCCGCGATGCTAAGCCAGCTGACAAGCCTTTTGGCAAGAAAAAGCGAAGTTTCGGGGCGAAGCCAGTAGGACAAAAGCAAGACTCATCCTCTAAGTCGAGCCCAAAGAGCACCCGGAAAACCAAGAAGGTATTTGGTATGCGGGACGATTCAAAAAGAATCCCATTTGGTAAAAAGAAGTTCAGCAAAAAGCGCAAATACTAAATTGCTTGCCTAATTCCTTGTAACGGACAAATTTTTCCCCTTGGCTTTGCTTAAATTGCATTCAAAACTAAGCCATGGGAATATTTGATCGATTATTCGGAGGAAAGAAGCAGTCAGAGATCTTTACTAACAATGATCTGGTAGCAGCCGGAGCATGCCCAAACTGCTGGGGTACGCAAAGCTATGACAATGAGTACCGCGACTACGTGAAAGACAGAACAAAGGACAATGTCAATCACGACAAAAGGGGGCAGAAGGCATTTATCGCCCAGTTCGTGGAGACCCACGTGACAGGTATTCATCTGAAGAGAGACCAGCACAAGATTGTCTGTAAGGCCTGCAATGCCGTGATTCACGAAGACGGAAGATAGCACCAGCTTCAATCAAGCCATTACAATGATCGCTTCGATTTTTCCCACTGTCTCATCCTGGTGGTTGACCCTCTGCGTAATAGCCTGCGTCAACCTCCTCATACTCTTTGTAGGAATACCCAGAAAGCATCGTGCTCGAGCCTATAGTCAAGACTTACTGAGATTCAGAAATTTGCAGTTGCTCTTCTGTTCAATCTATACCATTGGCTGTGCCTTTCGATCATTCCTACCAGCCAGTCAAATCAAACGCACTGGTTTGGTCGATGTTTGGCTGAATAGCTCTGGCATGAGCAGATCCGTAGCCACGATCGCCGAGCTAGCCTTCGTGATACAGTGGGCGCTGATGCTAGCCGAAGTCGCAAGATTTACAGGTAATCGTAGCATTGCCCTACTCTCCCGTCTGATTGTTCCGATCATCTTTATCGCCGAAATTTTCTCCTGGTACACCTGTACGACCACCAATTACATAGGAACAGCCATTGAAGAATCCCTTTGGGCTGTAGCAGCAGGCATTACAATGCTGGGATTGATCCTTGCCCGACCTTACTACAGTGGTGTGCAACGGAAGTTTCTGAGCTTTGGCATACCCGTTTGCATTGGCTATATCCTGTACATGATCACGGTCGATATCCCCAATTATCTGAAGAATTGGAAGCTGGATGAAGCGGCCAATAAGATCTACCTAAGCATTCCCGCTGGACTCAAAGATGCTTTCACGAATTGGCAAGCTACTAGTAGTTACGAACTTTGGAAATATGAGATGCTGTGGATGACGCTCTACTTCAGTGTGGCTGTTTGGTTGAGCTTTACCATCGTAATGGCTCCAGCCTGGAATAGGAATCTCAAGAGGTAAAGCCGAGGTGCATCGTCTACTCTATGACTTGATCGATGTCGGTATTAAGACCTTCCGTAGCTGCTTCCTCCAATTTGCGACTTCGGTCACAACTATGACCGGCCAAGCGCTGTTACCAAGCTATCTTTGAGTCGCTTTATCTTTGATCAATAAACGCCTGCTTTGATGAATCATCTTCTGCTGCTTCTTTCTTTCCTATGTCTTTTCCATACCCTATCAGCCCAGGAATGGACGGTCAAAAGCTCCCTTCCCGAGGATGTCGACGGGCGGAATCATCCAGTCACCTTTGCAATCGGTGGATTGGGTTTTGTCGGCTTAGGCCAGGACGATGGCTACAATGAATTAGGCGACATGTATCGCTACGATGCTCAAGAGGATTCCTGGACTGCCATGCCGGATTTTGCGGGCGGTGCCAGATCTTATGCCTATGGAGTGAGTCACGGTGTGAAGGCCTACATAGGTTTTGGAAGCAGTGCCGAAGGCGATCTGAATGATCTTTGGGAATACAATCCACTCTCAGGCGAGGCAGTTCAACTTGCCAGCATGCCCACATCTGGACGTACCCACCCGACTATGGTAGAAAGTGGAGGCATCATCTATGTCGGATTAGGAGGCAGCGATGATGGCGATTTGGATGATTGGTGGGCTTACAGCATCGCAGAGGACAGCTGGACCGAGTTGGCTCAGTTTCCTGGAGATCCCAGACATCATCCCTATTTCTTTGCCATTGATGGTTTGATCTACACGGGTTTTGGCCATGGCGAAGATATATATCGCGATTGGTATCAATACGATCCAGCTACAGATGAATGGACTCAACTAAACGATATTCCCGCAGAGGGTAGGGTAGCAGGCACTCAATTTGACTTTGAAGGTAAAGGCTATGTGCTCAGCGGTCAGGGAGAATCCCATGGAAATTTGACTTTCGGAGAGTTTTGGGAGTACGATCCTTCCGACGACTCCTGGATTGAATTGGAACCACATCCCGGCACCGGCCGTTGGGCTCCGGGCTCCTTTATCATTGAAAACCAGCTCTACTTCACCTGTGGAGAATCATTCTCCAACGAAGGCGATCTCTGGTCCTGGGAATTAGCTCCTCTGGAGCCGGTATCCATCGAGCCCTCAGCCTCCTTCGACTTGACCCTCTTCCCAAACCCTTCAAAAGGAATCATAAATGTGGAGGCGAGTGAAGTAGTAGAATTAGTGGAGGTGTATAACGCACTAGGCGTCTTGCTTACCAGCTACCAACCAAATACAGCGAAGTTTCAACTTGAAGTCGAAGAGACGGCAGGGCTTTGCATCATGCAGCTAACTTCCTCCGGGCAGGTCTTTAGAACCCAGCTATTGATCAAATAATA
>JAHDDV010000129.1 GCA_020629205.1 Chitinophagales bacterium
CACCGATTGGGATGCGGTTTTTGATGATAACTGCACCACTGCTACAGCAACCAATGATTACAATAATAGCTCGACGCTTATCGGAGCCGTATTCCCTCTCGGCACGACGACCGTAGTCTGGACCGTTGATGACGGCAATGGCAATGTAGTAACTTGCAGCTTTGATGTGGTGGTATCGGATGCAGAGAATCCATCTCTGACATGTGTAGAGAATCAAATTGTAAATATGAACCAAGGGGACTGCTTTTACACGGTTCCAGACTTAGCATGGGATGTTGTGTTTAGCGATAATTGCTCAACTACTACCGCTACAAATGATTACAACAACTCCAACTCCTTGGAAGGGGAGGAGTTTCCCATAGGCAGAACAACGGTCGTTTGGACTGTCAATGATGGTAATGAGAATGAAGTGACCTGTCAGTTTGAGGTTACAGTTCTTGATAATCAACCTGCTGTGTTGACTTGTCCAGAAGACATCACAACTTGCGGACCGGTAGTGTACTTTGCCGATCCAATATTCACAGACAATTGCCAGGGGATGGAGTACAGTATCAGCCACAACTCCGGAGATACTTTTCCTGTAGGGGAGACGATAGTAACAGCTACAGTAATTGATGCCGGTGGTAATGAAACTAATTGCAGCTTCTCAATCCATGTGAGTGATCTGGAACTTGAACTAATCGAATCCGATTACAATGGAGCAGGTATCACCTGTCAAGGTGCTTCTGATGGATACCTCGAAGCAATCATTCAAGGTGCAGTGGAACCAATTACCTATGCCTGGAGTACAGGAGAAAACAGCCCATCGATCTCAGGACTAAGTTCCGGCTCTTATCAAGTCACCGTGACAGATGGAAACAACTGTCAAATCATGGCAACGCGATTCTTGAGCCCGCCGATGTTTGTATTGGACTGCAACCTAAATGCTACAAATGTGAGTTGCAATGGATCCGATGACGGGGAAATGACTATGACTGTTAGCGGTGGAACTGGTGCTGTGCAAATGCTATGGTCCAATGGAGAAACAGGAAATACCACAAGCAATCTTTCGCCAGGTGTTTATTCTGTAACGGCAACCGATCAAAACGGTTGTACTTGTATACGAGAGGGCGAAATTACTGAGCCTGCCCCCTTTGTCACGAATCTGGCTTACCAGTCCGGAAATGTAGCAGAAGGCACCGAAGGTAATGTATTACCCGTGTACTACAACTATCATAGCTTCGAAGTCTATGGAGGACAGCCACCATACGATTTTGATCTCGACCGAACGGGCTATGTACGCTACGAAGTGGAATATACCGATACTTCTGCTATCGTGGATGTGATCTATGCCGACAATGCCGAGTGGTCATTCTATGTGGCCGACATGAATGGATGTGCCCTCGATGATGGAAATACGGTGACCAACGATGCTGGTTATGGTGGAGGATTTACTTCGGTAGATAATTCAGGTACCATATTGGATATAGACCACTTTGAGATCATCGGTGAAAACATTGCCGCTGGCGGCTACAATGGCGAGATCGATATTACCGTGGTAGGAGGGGAAGCTCCTTATGCCTGTATCTGGTCTGGTCCAGGTAGCTTCACCGATTTCTCCGAAGACCTCGATGGCTTGGAGTCCGGTCATTACGAAGTCACTGTGACAAGCGCCGATGGTCAATCTACTGAGGGATACTACTGGGTGCCGAAAGATCGTCGTGTAGGCCGCCTTAAGGCAGCGATTCAGGACGTGAACCTGACTGCCTATCCCAATCCTTTCGATAACACCACCACCATCAAATTCAGTGCAAGGGAACAAGAAAATGTATCAGTCAATCTCTACGATATCAACGGTCGGGAAATGTCAGTTCTCTTCAACGGTGAGCTGGATAAAGGAGAGGATAAGACGGTCGTTCTCGATCCGGGAAATCTGGAAATGGCTGCTGGTGCCTATATTGTCGTCATCGAAACGGAGAGCGGAATCAACAAGAACATTAAGGTGATTTGGATGCCCTAAGTATGTAAATTGCTTGATGTTGATTTGGAGCCCAGCAGGAAAAGGACGTGGCAGCATGGTACCCGTGCTCCACTAATACTCAGCACTCAGCTAGCTACTCCAGCACAGCCAATAGCGTCTCCTCCTACGTCGGAGCCACTATTGGCTGGCTTCCGTGACGCTATCTGAGCACTTCGTTCCGTTGCGCCCGGGGCTATTTTTCACCTGCATTCGCTCGCTCCAGCAAGCAGGAGGCAAGTGCTTTCGCAAGGGGTCAATATTTGAAACACACGATTAAAAGTCGCGGTTTTGGATCAAGAAATAGTGATCCAAAACCGGGACTTTCTTTATAGGGACACTAGACACTAGACACTAAGCACTACCGACTCACAGATTGCTGCACTTGCACAGAATCTGCATGAATCGCATCAAAAATTCCGGTCACCAATTGCTGATTCAATCCAAGTTGCTTGCTATCTTCTAGTCGCTTCCGCACCATGGCCCTCCATCGCTCCAACTGAACAATAGCAATATTATGGTCCTGTTTGCATTTGGCAATTTCCTTGACCAGATCTTTGCGAAGAGCCAACAACTCCATGAGGCTCTTGTCGAGTATGTCGATTTCTGAGCGCCAGGATTCCAAGGCTGAAGTTGTGCTCGACTCTGCCTGGACTTGCTGCTGCAGGCCGCTGAGTAGTTCTTGTAAGGAGTCGGGTGTTACTTGCTGCTTTGCGTCACTCCATGCATTGTCAGGGTCAATATGTGTTTCGATCATCAATCCATCCAAACCCAGATCAATCGCCTTTTGCGAAATGCTGCGAAGCAGGTCTCGCCGTCCTGCTATATGTGAGGGGTCATTGATGATAGAGATTTCTGGCAGTGCTTCACGAAATTGCTGAACCAAATTCCAGTTTGGTGGATTTCGGTATAGGTTTTTCTGTGCCAGAGTATCGAAGCCGCGGTGGATAGCAGCAATCTTGCTTAAGCCAACATTCTGAAGACGCTTGACGGCACCAATCCAAAGTTTGACATCCGGGTTTACTGGGTTTTTGACCATGATCGGCACATCATGCCATCGCAGCGCATCGGCAATTGCTTGCACAGCGAAAGGGTTGACAGTGGTTCTTGCTCCGATCCACAATACATCTACGCCGTGAGCGAGGGCAATGCGCACATGATCAGCATTCGCCACTTCGCAGGTGATAGGCAAACCCGTTTCAGCCTTGGCTTTTTGCAGCCATTTGAGCCCTTGTTCGCCAAGACCTTCAAAGGATCCAGGATTTGTTCTAGGCTTCCAGATACCACCTCTGAGTAGATGAGCTCCGGCTCTTGCGGCACCGTGGCAGGAGGCCAAGGTTTGCGTTTCAGTTTCTACACTGCAAGGTCCTGCAATGATTATCGGGCCCTCGGTTGGTAGGTTCAGAGACCAGTCTTTTATCTTAAGGATTTCCATGTTGTCTTGTTTTATCTGTTGGGTTAAAATTATTGGGACATAAAAAAAGCCCGAATGCATTCACATTCGGGCTGGTTTCTAATTTGTATTTGATATACGATCAGTGTTCCGAATGCTTTAGCTTCGAGCTATAAAAAAAGTAAAAATAAAATGTACAAGATGGCATATTGACTTGCATATCGGCTGTCCTTATTCGGTTCGTATGGATCTAAGGTATTTTATTATTCTCAGAAATGAAAATAATTTTTGAGCTTGTCCTAAAAATTATTTCTTGTTGGCATTATCCTCAGTGAAGCGACAAGGACATGATGGGTAGGTATCTATTGGGTATGGAACTCGGCTTTTTGCCGATGGTTTGGAAGCCGTTCTTGAGATAGAAAGGTTCTGCATTTGGGTCGGAGTGCAAGAGAATTAAATCTGCTTCTTTTTCCTTTATGGCCTTCAGTACTTCTTCAAACAGAAGCTGCCCAATTCCCTGTCCAATCAAGTCAGGATGCAAGAACAAGTTGTCAAGGTAGGCCAAAGATTTACTGAAGAAAGAGAAAGAGTAAAAGCCGCGGATCACAGCTCCATCCATTAGTTTGAAGAAATGATTGTTTTCATTTTCGATTTCCTCTTTCGATACTTTGACCTCATCATTCCACTCCTGCATTTGGGCCTTTGAGTATCCCCAATGTGCTTTCGATGCCCGCATGACTGCGGTGATCGCGATATGGTCATCTGGCGAAGCCACTTCTATTGTGTATTTCATCAGGTATCGAATTTATTTATGTCCATGCCTTTGTGCGGGCTGTTCGTGTGTCAAATTGTGCAGATAGAGCATTCATTCTTGCGTGCAGCAGATGTTTCCTTCCCTCGATATTTCGGGTGAAGATTAGCTGGCACTTTCCTAGTTTTTGACTCCATTTGCTGGCATATATTTCTGCAAATTTCTTCTTTCTCCCGACCAGACTTGGCACGGCATAGAAGTCATTTTGGCTTATCAAGTCCATGACATTGGTTTTTCTCCAGATCAGGTACCGAGGGTTTTGAATGGGCGCCAATAACTCTTGTATGGCACCGAGAAATGCGGCCTCTTCGTACTTGCTGCAGCCTTGTAAATAGCAGGATATAGTACCATTGAATGATCGCTCACAAGTGATCTTTAGTTGATTCCGGGGACTCTGTATAACATCGATTTCGCACAAGGTATCCAAAACCACATGAGCAACCTTTTCGAATTCTTCAGCAATATCCCTATGCTTTAGGTACAAACGGAAAGTATTGATGGCTTTGGCGCTAAAGCGCAGCGCCGTAGCTGCCAAGGCAATTGCTACAACTTTGACAAGTGCGCTATTTGTCTTTGTCAATTTCGCAAGTTGACTGAAGTAGGACATCATAAAGTCGAACATCCCGATCCCCAATCCGATGGCCATATTTCGCAAGGTCCCATCATAGAGTAACTGCTTTTGACTTTTGTAATCCTTTTTAGCTGTATAGGGGATTTGCACAGATTCACAAAATTGAATTCCCTCATCCAGAGCTGTTGTCCAGTTTTGATATAGAGATTCTCTTGCGCTAGCCAGGGATCTAGTACGCTCGTTGGCTTTTTGCATTTCTGTTTCTCCCTGAATTCGCTGATTAAGCCCAAGTCGATCCATTCCGTTGGTAATTCTTAGGGGAGCACTTGTGCTTACACCTACAAATGTTTGCAATCTGCGCTTGATTAAGGCCAGATCTGGCCCACCATCACTTGCTGAAGGGTCAATACATGCGAGGTGCCAAATGTTGCCTGTCTTATTGGGAAGATCCCTGACAGACCTGATCGCCCTTCCACGCATCTGGTTGGAGAGTACGAAGGAGCCAACAAAAGTGGCGAGTATCAGACTGTTGATGGCAGGTGCGTCCCAGCCTTCTCCGAGTAATGCTTTCGTGCCTATCAGCACTTCTATATGTCCTTGTTGAAAGATCTTGGTAACAGCAGTCACCAAGACTCCTGATTCACTTGATCCAGTATCTACTTGCAGGTAGGAAGCATCATAAGCAAGATTCGTGCTTCGTATGGCTTGTTGACGCTTGTTGGATAGTTGGCTTTTGAGAGCGTCCAAAGCAGAGTTGGGGATGATCACAATGGAACCGGTGAGTACGCCAATTCTAAGTTCTGGGAATTCCGCACGACGCAGCTGCTCAAATATAGGTAAGACACCGATCTTGTTCAGTGGCAATGTGTTTTCTATTGTTTTTGCAAGCGACTCCTTGCGAATGTAGTCTGTCAAGACCACCAGCCTAAGCCTTGAGCCCATCGACGCATGTTCCAGACTAATGATTTCTTCAACACTACGGAGCTTACTCAAACTACTCGATAGGGTCTTATACGCTTCCCTACTTTCTGTGAGTTCTAGCTTGCGTTTTTCCAGCACTCCTTGTGCTTTGAGTATTCTGCTAAGCTCAGATTGATGATCTTCAAATTTTTCAAAGTGTTTGTCCTCACTGAACAGAAAGAAACTGACCAAAGTCTCCATGACCATAGTGTTCGATGCTGGGATTTTGAGCTTGCGATCTCCCATGATATCAAGATGCACTTCGGAAACTTTCTGCCCACGTTGATTTAGAAAGATGATAAGTGCAGCATACTGGTCAATATTACCATAGATCCATTCAAGATCTTGCTCCGGTTCTGCAAAGCAAGGATGTGTTTTACAGGCTTGCAAAAGCTTCTCATCGGATAACAGTAGTTCATATATTTCTTCCCTACGCATGCGAAATGCCCCGATTTTCTTTGCTTCTTCATCTGTGGGCCTGCTGAGGTAGATATAATCTTGGTGCGGGCACAGGTCTCCTTCAAGGACAAGAGCCGGCACAGCAATCTCTATGTCAACAGGACCAGTAAGCTCAGCGTATCGTTCCCATTCGCGAGCTCTGAGATCATAGGGAGGAGTGGCAGTCAAAGATACGAGCCATGGGTCTAGTACCTTCTTTACCTGCATGATGGACTTCCACCAAGCCGCTTGCAGGTGATGGGCTTCATCCAGCACAATACACTGAACACCTGCTTGTTTCAGCAGTTTGACAGGATCTTGGTGAGCAACCAGGTCGCTTTTGCAAACGGCATGGAGCCCTTGGTAGGTACTTACGGTTAGGAACCCAGGCTTGCCTAGGTCGGTCGAAATCCAATCCGGAGTGTTTTGGGATTGCAGGAAGAGTTCGCAGAAACGATCAATCCATTGATTTCGGATGGCAAGTGAAGGGCAGAGAATTAGCGTAGCTTCATTGATCCTTAAAGCGACCTCCAGGCCTAAGACAGTTTTGCCAGAACCGGGAGGGGCAACAACATGAAGATGTCGATCTTCCAGATGCTCTTGCAATTGGTCCAGTACCTTTTGCTGGTATCTTCTCCAGGAGTACTTGAATTTTATGTTTGAGGGGAATTGCTTAATGGGGAGCTGTTCTTATCGGTTTCTTGGAGATCTAACATTTCGAAGGAAGGGATAAAGCAGGACTGCTGCTACCAGCAAGAAGACATAGGCAAATACAATGATGATAATCGTTTGTGGCAATTCTATGATGTTTCCTGCTTTCAGCTCTTGATCGCTTCGGATCAGAAAAAAGAATGCTTGACTCATTAAATGCAGGATGCAAAATACCAAGGCTGGAAGGGCGAGTTTGAATCCTGAGGCACGATTGTCGATGGCCTCCATCTTTCGATGGGTGATCCGCTGCGGCTGCCAAAGCATCAAGTATCCGGGAATCACATACAATGGGGCCAGAAGAGCAAAGTACTTCGTCGATGTATAATCAAATTTCATAGAAAGCATCAGCGGTAGGACTGACAGAAGAATCAATCCGAAGACAAAGGTCAGAATGTAGATTCCGAAGTACCTTGTTCTGTTTGCAATCCTGTTCATACTGATTGTTACTTGCTCAAGGTTTCCCGAATCAGCTTGATCAGGACATCGGATTTCTGGTAACCCTTAGTGATTAGGTGATAATCTTCTCCTTTTTTGAGCACCATTGAAGGAAAACCGCTTATGCCCATTTCCGAGGCCAAGGCAAAATCGATTTGAGTGAGTTCCTTCATCTGTTGAGATTCAAACTGCTCTTTGAAGGCTTTAGAATCCAGACCATAGTCCTTTACCACAGAGCAAAGGACTTCAGTGTTGGTCAAGTCCAGATTCTTGAAATAAAATGCTTCTTGCAGGTAATGAAAGAAATCCCGTTCCTTACCCGGTGACATTTCTCTCACTGTAACCACAGCTCTGCAAGCGGGCTCAGTATTGTATAGGAAAGATTCGTTTTTCAGAATGCCATAGCTGAACTTTTGACCACTTGCGGCATTGACTTCCTCCCAATGGTGCTGTAAGAAATCTCCCAGTTTGGCCATATTTTCTGTGCCATTTGGTCGAAGCCCACCCACTACAACTTGAATCGGTAGTGCTGGTTCGGCTTGATGGATCGCTTCTAGCTCGGGGCTAAAGCCATAGCACCAAGAGCACATAGGATCTCCAATATAGATGAGGGCTTCTTCTTGCGCCTGCAATGTTTGCAAGAGCGGAACGGTTAGGACTGCTAGCATTAACAAGTATTTCATTGCCTCAAGATAGCGAAATGCTTGTTAATGAACTATATCTTGCATGCTACCAGAGCTGATCTCCATCGAATTCCAACTTCTTTTTTGTGTGTCCCCCTTTATGCTTGATCACATAAGTAAGGGAGCAGCCAATTAGCCAGTAGTTGTTGAAGGCTCGCTTGATCTTTCCTGTTTCCGGATTGAGGATATTGATCCGGTGTTTGTAGGCAAACATCGTATTGAATTCCTGTTGTCGGCTTAGCTGTGATTTGAAGAAGAGGCTCTTGTTGATCTTGTAAACAAAACCGGTGTTCAAGCGGACTCGATGAAAGCCATAGGGAGGGCATTCTTTCATTACTTCTCCCTTGTGATTATACATTTTGAGCGCTTCGCCACCATAGAAGTAATACAGTCTGCAACTGATAAAAGGGCTGATCCCAATGAAATCAGACTTAGGTCTGATTCTAATTTGTGGCAAGATTCGCCATCGGTACTTCTTTTGAGGTTTGAAGTGATACTCAGCATTGACCCTAAAGTCTATTTTCAGTGTGCTGGTTTTCGTAGAGCGTGTGATGCCGGTCGAAAGCACATGATAGTGGCCTGCCTTATTAGAAGAGCTGATGGACAAGCTGTGCTCATAGCCAAATTGAGCATCATAACGCTTACCCAATTTGTAGAAGACATTTGCTTCGGTAGACTTACCTGATAATCTGGTGCTGTTGAACCGAAGAGCAAAGCTTTCTTGCAGGTTCATTTTCCATCCCTTTTTCAGCTTTATGGCAACACCCAAAGAGTTGTTGGAGCGCCATTCCTGGGCATGACTGAAAACCGAAGTTCCACATAGCATTAGGATCAGCAACCAGTATGTCTTAGGCGTTTGCACGCTGCAATTGATTCAAGCACAATGCCAGTGTCAAAAGTGGAATTCTGCCAAATCGAGAGTGCAGGGCCAAAATCTACAAGCCAAAGGCCAATTGCGAATGTTATTTTTCCGTGAATTTCAGGCTTGTAGAGCATTTGACATATTGAGGAAATTATTTTGGAAAGCAGTTTGCAAGTTCTAGGGCTCAATCCTCGGGTAGCAGTTTTTCCAGATGATTATCTTTATGGTTCTCAGTTGCTTTTGATACTGTAATCATGCATTAATAAACTATGTTACAGAATTCAGACTAACTGGAGCTCCGGCCGCTCCCTTAGAAAACGGCTACTAATATTGTCCAGAACTTGTGCAATTTGCGCCAAATTTTAGGACAATCGAAAATGCAAATACCTTACCAAAAGCGCCCTTGTTGGCAAGAAAAATGCTGCTACTTCTGAATGTGCATCTCGTCTTTCGTTAACAACAGCAGGTTGAGTTGCCCAACTTCTTTGCCCTTATCATTCTTCATGATGATTTGACCTTTGTCTCTGTAGTAGATAAAGCTGGCCTCTTTGTTATAATGTCCGTCATTAGGCGCGAGAAACCGGTACTCGCAGCTTCCGTCAGGCCTGAATTCGTAAGACTGTCTGAAACGAGATCTTGGCCACTCCTTCGAGTCACAGGGACGGAATATCTTATAGGCACCACTGCTATCTTCACTTTCCCTATCATGTTTCCAGCAATTGCAAAGTTCTTCTCTGGAGCCGAATGCAGAAGTTTCTGAGTCTGTCTCTTGCGAGTTATTGTTGTCGGATGTCTCCATAATAGTATCATTTTCCATGCTTTGCTGGACTTCTTTTTTAGGGGAGCAGGATAGAAAAACGCTAAGGCAGAGGTAGCAAAGTATCAGGCTCATACCGTACACTGCTGGAGGAAAGGACTTGGATGTCATATATCTTGTTTTGTTGTGGCTTGCTGAATAGGGACAGATTCCGGATTGCCAAACATACTAATCGAGTCTGGTAATTTCGACTTCTTGCTTGTTTATTTTCAGCTTGAGCATTTGACCAATTACAAGGTCTTTGCAAGTAGATTGCGGAAGTAATACAGAGAGATGGTCTTGACCTTGCTTTATCGTGAGTTGGCAGGAACGCCCTAATATCTCCATGTTCAATAGCTTTCCAATAGTTGATAATGCGAGCAAGGGAGATGTTCGGCCAAAAAATGATGTAGGGCTACCTGTAAAGACAATTTTACCCTTTTCTATTGCAATTACCTGATCGCAGAGCTTGAAGATTTCCTGCTTATTGTGACTCACCAATAAGGTGGTAAGTTGATACTCACGATGTACCTGCAACAAATGCTCTTGAAGGCGCTCTCGCATCTTTGCGTCCAAAGCCGAAAGAGGTTCATCCAGTAGTAAGATGTTCGGACGTTGCACCAGCGCACGGGCAAGTGCCACCCTTTGTTGTTGGCCTCCCGAAAGAGACTTGGGCTTGCGCACTTGCAGCTCTCCCAACTCCATAAGCTCTATCAACTCACCTATGATCTTGCCGGTCTGATGGGCGGTCAGGGCAAATTCAAGGTTTTCTCGGACGGTCATGTTGGGAAAGAGGGCGTAATCTTGAAACACGAATCCAAGCCTGCGCTCTTGTGGAGCACGATTGATTTTTGCTTCTTTGTTGTACCAGGTCTGTCCATCTACAAGGAGGCTTCCTTCGTCCGGTCTCATCAAGCCCGCAATCATTCTGAGGAGGGAGGTCTTACCTGCACCGGACTCGCCGTAGATGCTCACAAAACTGCCTTTATCGATTTTGCAATCGAGATCGAGCATCATTTTTCCAGATGCTGCATGAAGGACCTTTTCCAGCTTGATTTCAATCACTTCCAGAATTTTTTGAGAAATCCGGCATTCACTAAATAGACAAATAACAAAATGGCAAATGACATAGCAAAAAGGATAAAGGCATAGGCATGTGCGCTCACATAATTGAGGGCCTCTACTTCTTCATAGATGGCTACCGATGCCACTTTGGTCTGACCGGGAATATTTCCACCAATCATTAGAACTACACCAAATTCCCCTACAGTGTGCGCAAATGCCAGCACGATTCCTGTTAGCAATGAGGGTTTGATATTTGGAAGTAGCACTTTGGTCAAAGTTTGCCATCTGGACTTGCCCAAGACAGCTGCTGCATCCATTAGGGAACTTGGTAAGGCGCTGAATCCCGATTGTATGGGATGGACCATGAAAGGTAAGCTATATAGCACGGAAGCCAAAACAAGACCTGTAAAGGAAAAAACGAGCTTTAATCCGATTGTGTTTTCCAACCAGTACCCGAAGGCATTGTTGGGACTGAAGGCAATCAATAAGTAAAAACCAAGAACGGTTGGCGGCAAGACCAAAGGCATGCTGACGAGTGCTTCAATCACAGGTTTGATACGCGACCGGGTAAAAGCCAGCCAATAGGCAAGCGGCAGTGACACCAGGAATAAGATCAGGGTGGTCAAAGAGGCAAGTTGTAGCGTAAGTACTAGCGGGGTCAAATCGATTGTTGCATTTTATCGAGCGGTCATCGAACAGCATCAGCTGCTTTCTGCAGACTCGTTTCATAGCCAAAAGTATCCAAAATTTCCTTAGCCTCTTTGGAAAATAAGAACTGGTAGAATGCCTCCTTGCTCTCCAGATTTGCCTGTCCGTTTTTTAGCTTGACAAGTGTTTGATTGATAGGTTGATATAGCTGCTCAGGTACGGCTGTCCATGATCCTTTAGCCTTCAATGCTGGCGCAAGAACGACGGCATTTGCTGTCAGGCCGATATCCGCTGAACCAGATAGGATGAACTGATTGGTTTGGGCAATGCTTTCTCCATAGACTAGCTTATGCTCTAGTTCCGCCCATAATCCTGCCTTCTTCAGGGCCTCCTTGCTAGCCAGACCGTAGGGGGCAGTTTTGGGATTGGCAATGGCAATATGATCGATAGATTGCTCTAGCAATGAGCTCCAGGAAATGTGAGGGAGTTTCTGAGCTGTCCATAGGACTAAGCTACCCTTAGCGAAGACACCGATTTCTCCAATTGTCCTCTGCTCTTTCTTTAGATATTCCGGATACTTTTGGTTAGCGGAAATGAATAGGTCGTAGGGGGCTCCTTCCTGAATCTGAGCACAGAGTTTCCCCGAAGAAGCCAATATGATCTCACAGTCGATGCCACTTAATTGGCTGAATCTTGCACTTAGCTCCTCCATGGCAAACTGCATGTTAGCTGCACAGGCTATTAGTAGTTTGGGCTTCTGATTGAGCGCGGAACAAGAGCAGCAAAGAAGCATTAGCAGGCTAAGTAAGTAAGGCATCTTGATCTCCTTAGGCGAAGCAGAAGTAAATGGACAAGACCATGGCAGATATGGCCAGGCCAGCTGGAATAGTGCCTTTCCATGGGCTGATATCTACCTCTCTACTGTATGCTAAAGCAAAGGCTTCCTTCCGTGGTTTGATGGCCCCGATGATCAACATTAAGCAGACATTGAATACAAAGAGAATGGCCATGACATGTAGGAAGTGGAGGTAATCACCATCTTTGAAAACGATTGGTTTGAGTACGAACTGGCTGATGCTATAGAGCACCACTCCTGAAATGATCGCAATCTTTGCGGCGATAGCCGGTACGTATTTGGTGAAGTAACCTACCACAATTATCGTCAAGATCGGAATGCTATAGCAACCGTTTACTTCTTGTAAATATTTGAACAAACCATCCTCTACATAGGAGATCAAGGGGGCGATGCACATGGCAATCAATGCCAGTGCAAGACCAAATGTTTTACCGGCTCTGACTACTTGTCGTTCCGAAGCTTCCGGCTTGATATATGCTTTGTAGATATCGAGTCCGAAGAGGGTTACCGAACTATTCAGTGCCGAGTTAAAGGAACTGAGTATGGCCCCGAAGAGAACGGCTGCAAAGAAGCCGATTAAGTAGCTAGGCAGAACAGCGGAGACCAGCATAGGATATGCCTGATCCTTATTTGTTAGCTCATCGCCAAACATATGCCAGGCAATGATTCCGGGAAGCACAACAATTAAAGGACCGAGGATCTTAAAGAATGCAGCAAGTAACAATCCCTTTTGTCCTTCAACCAAATTTTTGGCAGCCAATGCTCTTTGGATGATGGCCTGGTTGGTTCCCCAGTAGAACAATTGCACCAGCATCATACCAGTAAAGATGGTAGAGAAAGGAACGGATGCTTTGGGGCCTCCGAGGGCCTTAAATTTATCTGGATTGCTCTGCATCAATGTATTGATTCCTTCCAGGATGCTGCCTTCACCAATAGCCAAAAGACCAAATACTGGAATCAACAAACCGCCGATCAGTAGGCCGATGGCATTGATGCTGTCGGAGACCGCAACTGCCTTCAAGCCACCAAACACGCCATAGAGCGATCCGGCGATTCCGATGCACCAGACCGTAAGCCAGAGCGCCGACATTTCGGAAATGCCTAATTGCGTGTGTATATCAAACATAGTATAGATCGCCAAGCCTCCGGAGTACAATACAATTGGCAAAAGCACAATAGCATAGCCACTTAGAAAGAGTGCAGAGGTAATGGTCTTTGTTGTTTTGTCATAGCGTTCTTCCAAGAATTGTGGCACTGTGCTAATTCCTCCTTTCAGGTAGCGCGGCAGCAAGACGATTGCCGTGACCACCATAGCCAGAGCAGCCAATGTTTCCCAGGCCATGACCAGAATGCCTTCTTCGAAGGCAGATCCGTTCAGCCCTACGATTTGCTCAGTCGACAGATTAGTGAGTAGTAAGGAACCGGCGATGACAGGCCCTGTGAGGCTTCTTCCTCCAAGAAAATATCCGTCGGCTGTTCCTTCGTCGGTCTTTCTCGTAGAAAGGAAGGCAATGACAGCGACTAAGCCCGTGAAGAAAAGGAATGCGGCAAATTGCATAGGGTGGTTTTTTGTTGTGCTTTCTAAAGGTAAGGATTTCGG
>JAHDDV010000130.1 GCA_020629205.1 Chitinophagales bacterium
TAAATTAACTTTTTCATAAAATAGGGTTTGTTAAAAAAAATAGGGGTGACCAGTAAGGCTGGTCTCTCTAACAAACACAATTTAGGAAGCCGTAGGAGCTCCAGCAATTACCCTTTGGGAGCTGTATTTTTAGGTCTTTGCCTTCAAAGTGGGCGTTCAGATTATGTAAGGCGTTGATTAGGAAGGTCTTAGTTGCAGTATTTCTAGTTACCTTTTTTTGCTTGTATTTCGGTTTTGTGTTCCGATCTTTTAAATGATAATTATTAGTATGTAGATATAGGTGTATTGTGTATTGTGTATTGTGTGTTGTGTGTTGTCGTCTGACCTATAGGCAAAGAAAAAGCCCCTTGCGAGGAATCGCAAGGGGCTTCATTGTGTAGTGCCTAGGGCACTAGTGTCTGTGCTTAGAGTTTGATTAGTTTTTCCTGATGAATCACAGCATCATCAGAGCGGACGGTAATCAAGTAGATTCCTGAGGCCAAATGTTCCAGATTTAGTGAGGAGCTTTGTTGTCCAGTCATGGAGCGATTCAAAACCTCCTGTCCGTTTGCATCATAGACCAAAATCTCAAAACTGCCTTCTGATTCTGAGGTAGAGGAATGGCTGACATGAATAATATCACTACTTGGATTTGGGTACACTGCAATCTCGGGAGCACTAAAGTCGTCACAGTAAGCCGTTTTGGCCTGACTGACATGCTTCGGTTTGCAATGGGCGGCGGACCAGTGATTCATATACCATTCGGCATTTGAACTATTAAAGATGCCAATAAAGTATTTCTTTTCGTTATTCAGTACATTGACACAGTCGACTTCAGGCGAATTGCAATTTCTCAAAGTATGGACATTTGTATGTAGCGGGTAGCGGCTGTTGCTGTGTGCGCGATAATTGCAAATGCACTCTCCTCTCATTTCTCCTATCCGATGTATTCCTCCTGGAATACTTCGGTAGATCATATAGTCGGTGTAAGGATCGAAGTCCTGCGAGTCACAAAGATCGTAGATGATTTCTACCTCAACTAATGGAGTTTGTATGGGGGCGGCATAGTTGCCTCCGCCACAATCGGGGCTAACAGCAAACTTGATGATCCCATGGCTGTTATCTTCGAGTAGTTGTGCATCTAGCTTAACAAAGTTAAGTGTTGTATAGACATTGAATTGATCTACTGGTCCTTTGAAGCTGATTTCAAAACCAACATGTTCCGGGGCACTTTGCCAGGATACGAGCAAAGCCTCAGGATCACTGTCATCAAAGTTGAGTCCTGCCAGTGCGGGACAAGTAGCAGAAAGAAAACTCGTGCTTGAAATAGTGATGCTGACGAGTAGCAGCAGAAATAGGGATGCTTGTTTCATCATGGTTTCAATTTTGTTATGAATGTTAAGGTAATACTAGTGCGGTAGTGAATCAATTACCTTTTGGGGAGTTTATTTTGTACTTATGGTCAGATATAGAATTCGCTCCTTGGCAGTATCTTGTTAATCAAGGCGTTATGTTTACTTGAAATCCTGACATATTTTGGCGAATCGAGTGAAAAGGCTGGTTTTAGGGAATTTGGATTAAGGGAAGGATCCCCGGAGTCTTAATGACTCCATGGGATCCGTGGGTTAAACAATTTTTTATAGTTAAAGGCTTTTTTTGAAGAAATCCTCTGGGTGCGGAGGCTCAGTGAAGGGGACAAGAAGAGTCGGACCTACTTTCAAATAGCGTTTGGCTTTGTCGTTCCCGCAACCGCATTGATCTAAATCCGATCTCCTTGTCTCCGTGTACTTCAATACTTCAAATGTAATGGGCCAAGTGATTCTTTTCAATTACCTTTTGGGTAGGATTATTTTGGGAATTGGCTCTATTCGAGGGTCTCTAATGGCTTGATTTGGGGTAATAACTGTGGTTTTATGGGGTTCTTCCCTTGTTACTATTTCGCCAAATTATTTTCTGGCAGGGGAGGATTTTTGTGCTGTAAAGTGCTTTTTTTGTGTATTGTGTATTGTGTATTGTGTATTGTGTATTGTGTATTGTGTATTGTGTATTGTGCTTTCTTGTCTTTGTGCCGATTGCCTGAGGGATAGAAACGGTATGAGCCGCCGGCCACTGCGTGTGAGGCATGCCTAATGGGGGCTCCGACGTGAGGAGGAGACCGCAGTAGGCATAAGCCGAACCGCGGTGGACAAGGTGAGTGAGAGTGGATAGCCCGACCCGGAGCGACTGTAGCCGTAGCGCAGCGAAAGGCGAAAGGAGTGGAGGGGCAGGCCCAAGTAAAGAATGCCCCTCACTGTGAAGTAAGGGGCATCCATTTGGAGTTCGTTCTATGTTCTACGAAATGTTAATCCTTATAGCTTTAAAAGCTTGCTTTTCTGCACAATTTCTCCATCGCGAAGGATATTGCTGATGTAGATACCTGTCGGAAGAGATTCTGTATCCACCTCTGTAGTGACGGCATCGTCCAGCTGTTGTTCGATCATCAACTTGCCTTGGCTGTTGTAGATTCTTAGAATGTTATGTGCATCTGAAGTTTCGTACATAGCTTGGCTCACAAATAGACTATTGCTGAGTGGGTTAGGGCTCAGGTGATAGAGCTGAGGGATTTCTGTCGGTGTGTCACCGGTCTTTGCAGGGCCGCAGATATCGTTTCTGTAAGCATAGATGTAGCTGTGATAATTCAAGGTGGCAAAGAGACCGTACAAATGTCCTTTCGGTGCATAGCTATTGATGCAAGAGGCATTACAGTCAGGAATGTAGGGATCATTGCTAATGGGGCCATTATCAAACTCTCCATGATGGTAGTCTCTGTAATCCCTAAAGCATTCTCCTTGGATCGGCTTCTCCATGGTGACCAAAGTACTGGCTGTAGTTCCTAGGTTTCCGTAGATGAAGTACTGCTCTTCGAGGTCAAAGTCAGCATCGTCACATCGATCATAGATGATCTCAACTTCGACCAGTGGTCCTCCGAAGGGGACGGAATAAGTTCCATCTCCACGAAGCACTGTGACTTCAAACTTGATGACATCGCCATCATTGTTGATCAGAAAATCCTTGTTGATCTTCCACCAGGTATTGCCGGTCTTGAAAGTGTATTCTTGTCCCTCCCCTTGAATAACGATGTTGTATTGAATGGCGTCTGAGACATTGTTCCAGCCCATTTTTATGTGGGTGGCATTTTGATTTTTGACCCATATGCTGTCAATGCCTTTGCCATGGCCAGCAGACAGGTCGGGGGAGCTAAATAGCAGCAGTCCTAGCATTAGGACCAGAAATGATAATAATCGTTGTTTCATGATTTGTTATTCAATTTTTAAATGTTGGTGCTTTGGGAAGGAGTACTTTTTGTAAGACACTCATTTCTGATCGCCACTTGGCTTGCAAGCCTTGTGATGGCTTGCTTGAGCTCCTTGAAATGAAGAGTTTGAGACCGATTTGTTCCCTTGTAGATAGCTAAGATAAGGCTAAGAAGGAAAGGCAGCAATTACCTGTTTTCGCAAAAATTTTGGGAAGAATCGTGGATGGAGAATTGGATAATGGGAAAGATATTGATTAATAAGACGTTATGGGAAAAATTTAGCGTGATTGGACGCGCTGCATTCCTCAATTTATGCTGAATATTGCACGAAAATAGATGGTAAGCGATTTGCACAATCAAGAAATTGTGGGACATTAATTTACAAAAATGCCCCTTACTGGGATAGTAAGGGGCATCTCCTGGGGTGTTCAAGGGTTCCTCTAGTGGTTCATCCTTAGCGTTTTAATAACTTGGCTTTCTGTACTATTTCTCCGTCTCTGACAATGTTGGTAATGTAGATGCCTGCTGGAAGCGACTCGGTATTTACCTCTGTGGTGATAGCATCATCGAGTTGTTGCTCAATCATCAATCGGCCTTGGCTATTGTAGATTCTCAGTATGTTATGTGAATCGGAATCTTCGAAAATGGATTGACTCACCCAGAGGCTATTGCTGAGCGGGTTGGGACTCAGGTGATATAGTTGAGGCAGCTCTGTTGGAGTGTCACTGGTCTTTTGATACTCCGAACAGACATAACGGGAGTATTCGTAGATGTAGCTGTGGTCTGAAAAGTCATGGAAGATTGACATGAAGTGTTGGCGCTTACCGGGGTAGCTGTTTATGCAGCTAGCATTACAGTTTGGGATGTATGAATCATTCATAATTTCTCCCTCAGCATAGGCATCGTGTACATAGCCTTTGTACTCTTTGAAGCAGCTTCCAAACATTCGGTCATCCATAGCATTTCGGCCGATATATATCAGGTATTGGGTGTTGAGATCAAAGCTAGCTTGATCGCATTTGTCATAGATGATTTCCACTTCGACCAATGGACCGCCAAATGGATGCGATACGGTGCCTCCGCCGTAATCGACAGTAACATCAAAGGTGATCACATCACCGTCATTGTTTTCAAGGAAGTCCTTATTAATTTTCCACCAGGTGTTTGTTGTGGTGAAAGTGTATCTGGGGCCTTGCCCCTGCAGCGCAATGTGATACTTCAATGCACCTGGTACACTGTTCCAACCAAGTTTAAGGTGGGTGTCATTTTGATTCTTTACAAAGATACTGTCAATGCCGATCTTGGGGCTTTGAGCAGATAGTTGCGCGGAGCCAGTAATAAAGAAGAGTCCTAGTAGCAGGATCAGGATAGATAAAATTCGTTGTTTCATGACTTGTTATATTCAATTGTTCGAAGGCTAAGATATGGTGCTAAAGCAAAGGCAGCAATTACCCGTTTTTGGGAAAATTTTCTCCGAAATCGTGCATCAGGAAATTATTGATAGTAAAGCAGCTGATAATTACTGCTTTATGTTAGCCTATGAATGGCTTGTTGCTTTCTCCCTTTCTGTATATGACTCGAAATTCCCCAGTAAAGTGCTAGTCAGTTGTTTATACCGCTAAGATTTTCATGGTCATTTCGGTGATTAATTGATCTTCGGAATCTCCTGGGCCGGTTTCTATTCCCTTGGATCTAAGGTCGAAGTGATATAGCAGTTCGAGTACTTTGATTGTTTGTGCCAGATTGAAACGGCGGGCGGCAGCTCGGTATTCTTTGATGAAGTAGCTGCTATTTAAGCCCAATAGTCCCTGGAGTTCTTCATCTCTTGCTCTGAGATTGTGTTGCACGATGTACAATTTGGAGAAATAGCTGAACAGGCTGCCAATGAGCAGTGGGAGAGGAGCGGCTTTTGGGTTGGAGGCGAAATACCTGGCGATGCGATAGCTTTTGGTGTGGTCTCTTTGGGCCAGCGACTTTTGCAATTCAAAGCTATTGTATTCCTTGCTAATGCCAATATGCTTTTGGATAATGCTCGGGTCGATCTTGGTGCCTTTAGGAAGATTGATCAGCATCTTGTCCAGCTCATTGGCAATCTTGCTGAGCTTATTGCCAAGGGATTCGACGAGCATTTCTATGGCTGCCGGAGTAATTGGGTATCCCTGTTCCTTCAGGTAGCCAAGTACCCATGGACCGACCTTGCTATCGTATAAGGCTGTTGAACTTAGTATGACCCCGTTCTTTTTGATCGCCTTGGTGATCTTCAGATTAGCAGCTAGTTTCTTTTGCTTGAATACAAGCACAAGAATGCTGGATGGGATCGGCTTCTCACAATAGTCTGCCAGCAGTTTGACTTCTTTCATATCCTGTGCCTCCTTGATCATCACTACCTGATGTTGAGACAGCATGGGAGGGCGGCGCAAGGCATTGAGTATCGTGATCGCGTTTGTATCTTTGCCATATGCCACGGTAAGGTTAAATGCCTTCTCAGATTCGCTCAGCACTTTGTGCTCCAGATAGTTTGCCACCAAATCGACAAAATAGGGTTCGGAGCCCTGTAGAAGATAAATGGGACTATACTTTTTTGCCTTGAGATCCTTTAGAATTTGCTGATGCATTGTTAGACTGCTTTGACACACAAAATAGACCAAATGCTGATGAAACTAAACTTTCCAAGCTATGAACTTTCCCTTCGAAGAGATGGCGAACGGATTCAGATTTTTGATGTGATTCGCAAGCGCTGGATGGTATTGACGCCGGAGGAGTGGGTACGACAGCATTTGATATGGTACCTGCGGGAGGAGCGCGGAGTACCTGCCAGCCTGATGAGTGTCGAGAAGGGCCTGAAGGTCAATGGCATATCAAAGCGGATCGATCTGGCTGTCTACAATCGGGCGGGTAGCCCTGTTTTGCTATGTGAATGCAAGCGGCCGGAAATTGCCTTGGACGAGAAGGTTTTCGAGCAGATTTTTGTGTACAATTTGCCCTTGGGGGTTTCTTTTCTTTTGGTCACTAATGGCCTGCGTCATCTCTTTGGGCGGATGATTCCGGGCACGGAGGATTTTGAATTTTTGGAGGATCTGCCGGGTTTTGAGGAGCTGATATGATCTTGGTTCAAGGTTCAAGGTTCAAGGAGCAATGTGCTGTGTATTGTTGATTGTTTTTTATGTATTGTGCTTGTTTGTGTACGACTGATTGTGCTACGTATTGCAAGCTATATTCGCTATTTCGAACACGCAAGCTCTTTAGGGTTTCGTCCTGACCGGAGGTCAGGCCGGGCGCTAGGCACTAAACACCAGAAACCAAACACTAGAAACTAGAAAAGGGGACCATAAGTCCCCTTTTCCATAGTAGAATTATGTATTTCATAGCAGATCACGGGAAGACACCCAAGGCAATGTAAGACTCGGCGATCTTAGAGATGGCCACGGCGAAGGCGGCAGTTCTCAGATCCTTGATCTTCTTGTTCTTACGTTTTGCGTTACGGATATCTTTGTAGGCCCCGATCATGGTTTCTTCCAGCCCAGACCTAACGAGATCAATTTCATCAGCTCCACGTGAAAGCAAGTCCTTATCTCTGCTCTTGACCGCTTTTCCTGTAGTTTGTTCTACAAGATCGATCACACCTCTGAAGGCATTCTCATCGAATCGCTTTTGTAGACGACCAAATCTTACGTGGGAGAGGTTTTTCAACCATTCGAAGTAAGAAACCGTTACACCACCTGCATTGAGATATACATCCGGAATAACCATGATGCCTTTCTTCAGTAGGATTTGTTCTGCAGCTGCAGTCACTGGTCCGTTGGCTGCTTCGCCGATGATTTTTGCTTTGATCTTGGAGGCATTCTTGGAAGTAATCATGTTTTCAAGAGCTGCCGGGATCAGGATGTCACATTTCTTTTCGAGAACATCCATATTGGTCTTCAGCATTTTCGAACCAGGGAAACCACCGATCTTCTTATTCTTCTTAAAGTACTTGGCCAGCGCTTCAATGTCGAAGCCTTCACCAGTAGGATCGTAGATCGAGGAATCGTATTCTGCGATACCGATGACCTTTGCGCCATTTTCGGCGAAGATTCTGGCGGTGTGGTAACCCACATTTCCCAGACCCTGAATGATCACTGTCTTGCCAGCAATACCGGTCTCCAAACCTAGCTCCTTCATGTCGTCCTTATAGCTTACTGCTTCTCGAATCCCGTAGTATACACCACGACCAGTAGCTTCTTCACGACCTCGGATACCACCTTGACCGATAGGTTTTCCAGTAACACAACCCATTGCATCGATCATACCGGGATTGAATGCCATGTAAGTATCAAGAATCCATGCCATTTCTCTTGCACCTGTTCCGTAATCCGGAGCCGGGACATCGATCGCAGGGCCAATAAAGTTCTTCTTTACCAGCTCAGTGGTGTAGCGCCGGGTGATTCTTTGCAGTTCGCCGCTAGACAATTCTCTAGGGTTGATTTTGATTCCCCCTTTTGCACCTCCGAATGGAACATCTACGATCGCGCACTTGTAACTCATCAGCGTAGCCAATGCCATTACTTCGTCTTGATTGACATGTTCATTGTATCGGATTCCCCCTTTACAGGGTAGCTTGTGGTGACTGTGTTGAACTCGATAAGCTTCAATTACCTTGAATTCTCCCTTGATCTTTACAGGGAATCTCATTTGATAAACGCTGTTGCAAGCTTTGATTTGGTTTAGCAAGCCTGCAGGGTAATTCAATACGCCTGCTGCATTTTCAAAGTAGATGTCGACGTTTTCGATGAACGAGCGAGCTTTCTTTTTTGCTGCCATTTGTGAATTTGTGTCTGTTGTTTAAATTGTTGCAGAAGGGTGGTAGCCAAGAGGCTGCTACCTTCTCTTGCTAGTTCTGCAGGGCCGCGGAAAACAGTAGACAAATTGCTAGACCGAATTAGGTCAAATAGCCTAGATCCTAGTACTATACTGCTGCCAATTTCCTCCAGAATTAGCAGCTGCAAGGTAGGAAAAAACTAAGAATTGCAAACGCTAAATGACTTATTTGCAAAGAGACCGCATCGCCCTTATAGGGATGGATAGACAGGAGCCTTTTTTCAACGATCGTTGTTTTGTTTTTCAAGTCTTCTGATTCTGCGTTCGTAATTGAGCAGAAGTAGTAGTATGCCGAAGAAGATTAGCAACATGGTGGCAACGACCACGTAAATCTTGCCATTGCTTCGCATGGTGTCGGCCATTTCGACCTGTTCTTGAGCGGCAAGGCTAAAGCTTAGCAGTATGGCAGTAATTGTGGTTATCTTTCTCATTGAATTATTTTGTTCAAGATTCGAGTGAAATACCTTCTTCTATATAGGTAGCTCGAACGTTTAGCGAAGCGACCCATAGCCCAAGAAATGTCCAGGCGATGATGGCAGGATAAAAGACCAGACGCATCCAACCATCCATATCGTAAGCTACGAATCCCTGATTTCCTCCGCTGGAAGGATGTAGTGAATCTGTAAGCCGGGGGACAATATACAGTAGTGGAAAGAGTGCCACGAAAGCAAAGATGTTATAAACGGAGGAGACTTTTGCTCTGCGATCCTGATCGGTAATGCTACCACGTAGCACAATATAAGCTAGATACATCAGCATTGCGATGGCAGCCATGTTTTGTTTGGGGTCTCCATTCCAGGCAGCCCCCCAGGTAAACTTTGCCCAGATCATGCCAGTGGTCAGTCCCAGCAATCCATAAAGCACACCAACTTTTGCCGCTTCGATAGCCACATAGTCGTACCTTAGGTTGCCGGTTCGCAAGTACTTTATACTGTAGATCAAAGACATCAAGAGGATGAGCATCATACCAAACCACATCGGGACATGGAAGTAAGCATTTCTGATGGTTTCATTAAGGATATCCAATTTGGGAACGGGCATCAGCAGGCCAGCGGTTAAGGTGTAGCACATCAGTACGATGGCGACTATCTTCCACCACTTTGCCAATAGCAACCTGTTTGTGAGGCTTTGGGACATGGGTTCTTTATCTTATTAAACGATAGGACTGATAATGGAATATACAGGAGAAAGGAAGCTGTTACCCATCTGAAGACAAGCAATTTGGTCCAAATGTTGAATCCTTTGAAAGTCAGCCATTCAGTGGGATACTGCTTGACCATTTTCTGGCATCATCTCACAAAATCAGTCCCGCCAAAGATATGGAAATAATACGAGGGATAGCACAAATGCAATGCTGATCATAGAGGCAGTCATCATCAGATCACGATTGGTATTTAGAGATTCTACTCCAAGGACCGCATTCTTAGAGATTCGTATCACCATTCCTAGAAGTGGGATGATCAGCGGGAATCCCAAGATGGCGGTCAAAGTAGCATTGTTGTCTGCTTTGGCGGCTATGCCGGCGAGCAAGGTGAAATTGACAGCAAAGCCGGTGGCTCCCAAGAGGATGCTAAGGCCAAACAAAGTCATATTTTCGACGGGATTTCCCAGAAATAACGAATAGATGGCCAGCGTGATAAAGGAGATGGCAAGTAAGAGCAGGCAATTGTAAATGATCTTGGATAAAATGATGGCCAAAGGGCTGCAGAGGTAATAGTAATAGTAGTTTCGACCATTGCCCTCCTGCCAAAAACTCTTGCCAACCGCATTGAGAGAGGCAAAGAGCAATATAATCCAGAGAATGGTCACCCATTCCAAAGGCTCCATCTCGTGAAAGGCCATATACACGACCATGCAAGTTGATACGGCATAGAGCATCAAACTGCTGAGTGCATATAGTTGTCTGAATTCCAGTTTGAGCTCCTTGCTCAGCAGCGTGCTTGTTTCTCGTACTAAGGACATCTGGCGCAAATGTACTTCTCTTTTGTCATACTTGACTTTGTAATCTGGGGCCACAAGGCTCTATTTATGAAAAAAGAAGGCATTTTGGTGATGGGGACTTATAATTCGTAGCACTAGTGTTATCTTCGTGTTCCAAGTGCCTCCTGCACTATTTGTGAGAATAGAGATACAGAAATGAAGAAGATCTTAGTTGCCAATCGTGGTGAAATTGCGCTTAGAATCATGCGCTCGATCAAGGAAATGGGCATCGCGACGGTGGCTGTATATTCGGAAGCGGATCGTAAGTCTTTGCATGTCCGTTATGCCGATGAGGCAGTATGCATAGGCCCTCCGGCCTCGTCTGAATCCTACCTGCGAGGGGATAAGATCATTGAAGTAGCCAAAAAACTTGGCGTGGACGGCATACATCCGGGCTACGGCTTTTTGGCCGAAAATGCAGCATTTGCAACCGCTGTTACCAAAGCAGGGATCAAATTTATTGGGCCTTCACCCCATGCTATGGAAATCATGGGCAGCAAGCTGGCCGCTAAAGCGGCTGTAAGCAAATATAATATACCAATGGTTCCTGGAACGGATGAGGCATTGGAGGATATCGAAGAGGGCAAACGCATTGCTCAGGAAATCGGCTTCCCAATTCTCATCAAGGCATCAGCTGGCGGAGGAGGAAAGGGAATGCGGATCGTGGAGAGCCCAGATCAATTTGAGGAGAATTTACAAATGGCCATCGGTGAAGCGACTTCTTCTTTCGGAGATGGATCAGTCTTTATCGAAAAGTATGTGAGCTCTCCGAGGCATATCGAGATTCAAGTACTATGTGATACTCATGGTAACTTCCTACATCTCTTTGAGCGAGAGTGCAGTATACAGCGACGACACCAGAAGGTAATCGAGGAAGCACCCAGCAGCATCCTGACTCCAGAGCTTCGGGACCGCATGGGCAAGAGTGCCGTGGATGTCGCAAGAGCCTGTGACTATGAAGGAGCTGGGACGGTAGAGTTTCTAATGGACGATCAAATGAACTACTACTTCCTGGAGATGAACACACGCTTGCAAGTCGAGCATCCGGTTACAGAGATGATCACCGGTGTCGATCTTGTTAAGGAGCAAGTGAAGGTGGCTATGGGACAAGAGCTGAGCTTCCGACAAGAAGACCTGAGCATCAACGGACATGCCGTAGAGGTTCGTGTTTATGCAGAAGACCCTAGAAACAATTTCTTACCTGATATCGGGCGTCTGCAAACTTATGTACTGCCAACTGGTCCGGGAGTGCGAGTGGATGACGCTTTTGAGCAAGGAATGGACATACCCATCTACTACGATCCAATGATTGCCAAACTCGCCTGCTGGGGCAAGGATCGGGAGGAGGCCATCGCACGAACTCGGAGAGCAATAGCAGAATACGAGGTGACTGGACTTAGCACGACATTGGACTTTGGTGATTTTGTAATGCAGCATCCTGCCTTTTTGAGTGGCAAGTTTGATACTCATTTTGTCAAGCAACATTTTGACCCGGAAGCTTTGCCAGCAATTGACGAAGAAAAGGAAGAAGTAGCTGCGATGCTTGCGGCATATTTGATGCAGCAGCAATCATCCAGCCATGACCAAAACAGCAAACATGCCAGCAGCGCTAATCGGGCAAGTTCCTGGAAAGCGAATCGAAGAAGATTGTAAGCCATAACAAAACCAAAATATGAGCCTTCATCAGCATTTTCTACTGATCGTCTTACTAGGGCTAGCGCCTGCAGGACTGTTTGCACAAGCGATGGATACGGAGATATTCATTGTGGAATACACGCTTGAAGAGGGCGATTCGATGAAGATTGGGGAGTATTTTAATGCCACCGAGCGAAAGGGCTATGATAACCAACCCTACTTTCCCAAGGGTGCCAATGGTTTCTTGTATACTTCTATTCGCGAAGCAGG
Source organism: Chitinophagales bacterium (assembly GCA_020629205.1). GTDB lineage: Bacteria > Bacteroidota > Bacteroidia > Chitinophagales > UBA2359 > JAHDDV01. Next base: position 12,017 of record JAHDDV010000130.1, read on the forward strand.
TACTGCCGATATCTACTTTCGAAATCTAGCAAGCGGTGATGAAGAAAACCTCACACAGACAGACAGCACCAGTGAGTATTCTCCGCAGATTTCGCATCTAAAAAATGCACTTTCCGTGGTACGGGTCGAAGAAGATCAGAAGACACAAAGGATGTGGCGTTTTGACTCCAGGAAAGATTCGATTCTTTCAAGCATGCTTTTGGAGGATGTGCAGCCTGTCGGATACTATGCCTGGGGTGATGAACGAAGTCTGGTCATGTTTGTACTCGGTGAACCTAACACCCTGCAATTGGCTTATACCGATGATACTATCAGGCATTTGATTACCGGAAATGTAGGGCGTTGTATACAAAAGATACCCGGAGAAAATGCCGTGAGTTTTGTACATAAGATCAGTGCGGATAGATGGCTGCTCAAGTCATTGGATTTGGAAAGCCTGGATATCAGTACAATTATCGAATGTCCCAGGGGAAGTGAAGATTACGCCTGGACCAGAGATCGAAAACTGTTGATCGGTGATAAGGGCAAACTGCTGCGTTGCGCACCCGATGATCGCAGAGCTTGGCACACCGTGCATGATTTTGCAGGTACTGATCTGGAGAACTTTTATCGCATCGCCTGCGATCCGGAAGGAAACAGAATAGCCCTTGTCAGCTATGTAGGGGAGAAACCCTAAGCCTGGTGCTAAAATATTCCTTCTATCAAAATCTCAATACAGATATGAGAACCTTGTCGAAGATTCTGTGGTGCTTTTGGTCGCTGCCAATGGCCTTGATATTTTTCTTGAGTACTTTTTTTACTATTGCCTTTACGGTTCTGTTTGGCTCAAAAAAGGCCAGGCATCATGCTGTAGACCTACCAGCAAAATTTGCCAGATTCTTCGTGCCACTGATGGGCATGAAGACCAAAGTTATCGGTCGCGAAAAAATTGATGCTGATGCTAACTATGTCTACATTGCCAATCACAGTAGCAATATGGATCCTTTCGTTCACTACAGTGTGATCCCAAATAAACGATTGCGCATTATAGCCAAGGATGAAATTCTGAAGATTCCACTTTTTGGTTTTGTATTGAAGCATCTCTTTGTACCTGTAAAGCGAGCAGATCGAAAGGACCGCAGTCGGGTAATGAACACGATGAAAGAGGTGATGGATGCAGGAGACTCCATGTTTCTATACGCGGAAGGTACGCGTACCAGAGATACCTCTTTGCTGCGTGAATTCAAGTCCGGCGCCTTTCGTCTTGCCATTGCCTCAGGTCGGCCTTATGTTTTGTTGACCACTCCAAATCTCCGTGAAATTAATGGGCCTACCTCTGCCATCATCGGACGTGGAACGGTCTATTGTTACTTCGATGGTCCCTTCGATGTGGAGGGCTTGACAATGGATGATGTACCGCGTATGAGAGAAGAGGCACAAGCGGTGATGATGGAGCGGATGAAAATGCATTATCCGGGTGGGGATACTTCGGTGCCGGCTTTGAAATTGGATTAGGGCGCTCCTGGCAGCAGTAAGATGCATCATAATACTCCCTGCTCCTTGATCGTATCGCTACCAGCTTCTGCAGTTGACTACGTGAGCTATTTAGGTTTCAGACTTGACCGGAGGTCAAGCTGGGCCGCTAAACCACTGACACTGTGAATCGCACTCCCTTTGTAGAAAGTTCGTGAACTTTCTCTACAGTGTTGTGGTGAATGGGTTTTGTAGAAAGTTCGTGAACTTTCTCTACGGAGTACACATCAACAATCAACAATCAACAAAAAGCAATCCTTGCTCCTTGAAGATCTCAAAGA
>JAHDDV010000131.1 GCA_020629205.1 Chitinophagales bacterium
CGGTGCTAGCTAGCCGGGATAGAAATGGAAATGATGGTGCTATACAGCGCCTGAGTCGCTGTACTGGAGCTGGCTCGACGATAGGAGAGACAGATCCAGTGCAGCAGCGAAGCCGCTGAATAGTGCCATCATTGCAATGGATAGCCCGCAGTTGTCGCAACGAGTCGATCTGTTTAGCTCCAAAAAAAAGAGATATCAGATCAAGGATCAAGAAAGGATATCGGAGCAAGTTTGCAGATACACAAGGCGGTTGTGGTTTATCCTGCTGACAGTTAGTGAGACAGTCTCTGACTACTCCGAGCCATAGCGAACGACATAGCTAAACTGCTTCGGATCACTAATGGCTACCGAGCTAAAAACGCCCACAGCTCCCTGCACATTGGACCAGATTCGGATGGGCTCCACGAAAGGTGTTTGAGGGACATAGGGCTGATCGATCAGGGACTGAAAGTAGCGACGGAGGTCTCTATGGTAATTGAATAAACGAACGTGCACATCAAGTGTGTCGTAGAGATCGATTGTATCTGTCACGGTGCTGGGCAGGCCACTCAGGTAGGTGGGAGGCCAGACCCGCATGCTCTGTTGCTGACCATCGAGTCCGGCATCAGTGCGAAAAGCATCCCAGACTTTCCAGTAAACAGGAGTGGGGATCGAATCCCAAATTACATAGCCGTTCGGTTGATGATTTTGATCGAAGGTATAAAAGCCCACCAATCGATTTGCAATAAAGAAGACGTCATATATGTAGGCGTTCTCTTCATCAAGACGATCGGTAAATTTGATGTCAGCAATAGTCACTGAATCCACCATGCCATTGTTGGTTTCTGTATGGTATCCCATTTCCAGATGATCGATCGGGACGGGCTGAGGGACGATTGTGCTGGCCGTGATGATTTGATCTTTATACTTTATGGTCAGCAGATATTCTTCACCATGCTGGATATCGATATCAGCTTTGTAGAAGCGCAGTGGGTAAGCAGTTGCGGTTGAGAGTAGGTTGTTTGTGGGAACTACTCCATATCCGTTAAATATATCCTGTGAAACATTTGAAAGGGTCATTGGGTAATCGACTCCCGCGTGGCGGATACTGAGCTCTGCATCGGTGATGGTTTCCGCTTCGACATCCTGACCATTCCATCCTAGCAGAACCTGGCTGCGAGTAAGCAAAACATGGGCCTCCTGGCCGGGCTGCAGAATACTCTGAACAACCACTCGATCTTCGTATTCGCTGAGGTCGATTTCAATTTTTTGATCGCAGGATAGGACTATTATCCAGCAGCAGCATAAGGCTAAAGTAAGGGGTTTTAGATAGTGCTTCATTGGCTCAGTCGAAGTAGACAATGTGGTCATAGTATCGTGCTTCTGAAATTCCCAGGGATCCAAAAATCCCAAGACCTCCTTCGATATTGCTCCAAATTCGTACCGGTTCTACCGTAGGGTCGCCATCGTTCCAATCTTGCTCTTCCAGGGAATCATAAAACCGGCCCAGCTCCGGACTAATGCTACGGAGTTTGACTTCCATTCGAATGGTGTCTATGTCGGGAGGAGGATATTGCCAATAGTTTCTTTGACTTGGAAGCCAAACATAGGCGGAGAATCCGTAGCCGTCGAGCCCTTCATCAGACATAATGTCGTACCAACGAATCGAGGAATTGGGTGCATCGAGGGTATCGGAGACAAACTCCCCAATGATCTCTCCCTCTTCATTGTATTCATATTCGTATTGCAGTTGCTGTTGTAGAAAGGACTGCTCGATTACGTAGAAGTTTTCCTGGCCTTCAACATCTGTAAAGATCGCCTTAAGGTATTCGTCGGTATATACCTCCCCCCATTCACTGGTCCAGGTGCTTTCTTCGTAGACGAGTTCATCAATCTCTACAGGATTTGGAACAGTGGTGCTGGCGGTGAGTGCCTGCCCCGGACGATTCACACTAAGTTCATAGGTCTTTCCAACCTCTATATCCATCTCTGTGGTATAGTAGAAGAGGGCGATGGTATCTTCGTAATGGTAGTAGCCACCTGGAGTTTCTGTGAAGCCAGAATACTCGTCAAAGCCTGTTTCCAAATCCAGCAGAATCGATTGTCCATCGACCCTAATGCTCACTTCAGCATCTTTGACAAACTCAATGGTATTGACATCTGAAAAGCCTAATAGGGCGCGACTCTTTGTTAGAAAAACCTGTGGATTTTTGCCCGGTTCCAGTATGGATTGTACGACTATCTTGCCTTCATATTCATCAAGATCGAGGGCAATCTTCTGCTCGCAGGCCATGATGCAGCCGAGAGAAAGCAGCAGCAGAAATAGTTTGTGGATGGTATTGAATCGCTTCATGTTTTGGGTATTTTCGGCTTGACTAAAACTTGAAGTTGTAACTTACCGAAGGAATCATCGGCAGGATCGATACTTGAAAGGCGTAGTACTTGCTGGCATTGGAATCGCGGTCCCGATCGATACCGAGGTAAACAAAATACGGGTTTCTTCTGCTGTAGACATTGTAGATGTCGAAGCGCCATTCGCCGGTGCGTTTCTTGCGGTCTACCTTGTATTTGATCCCGACGTCCATGCGGTTAAAGGCCTTCATTTGGTAGCCGTTCTTTTCCACATAATCGTAGTAGTAGGAGTACTGACTTCCCCAACCATTGTAAGGCACATAGAACCTTCCCACGGGAAGCGTCAGATTGTGTCCGCTGCCAAAAACGAAGAGGGCAGAGAAGGACCATTTGCTATTAAAGTCGTAATTGACGGCAACACTAAGGTCGTGTCGACGGTCGTATTTTGCCGGATAGATATTACCATTATTGAGCTCGCCAAATCTCCTTTGAGAAGTGGCCAAAGTATAGGCAATGAAGCCATTAAATCGCCCGGATCGCTTGCGCAAAAAGAACTCCGCACCATAGGACCAGCCCTTTCCAAAAGTTAGGATACTATCGATTTCGGAATCCGTTCCAAAGAGGCTTTCTCCTTCCTCATATTCGATCTGATTGCCCATGGTTTTGTAGTAGACTTCGACATTGCCTTCGTACATATCCTCCTTGAAATTTTTGAATAAACCCAATGCCACCTGATGGGAATTCTGAGGCTTGATCACCTTGCTACTTGGTAGCCAAAGATCAAGCGGTGTTACTGAAACAGTCGAGCTTGACAAGAGGTGAATGTATTGATTCATCAGGGTATAACCCGCCTTGACCGAAGTGTTTTCATCGAGGGTATATTTGGCCGTCAGTCGAGGCTCGATGCCGAAGTATTGCTGGTCATCATTGAGGAACATGGGAAAACGAAGTCCCAGATTCAACGCCAGCTGATCGTTGACTGTATACTCGTCATTGATATAGGCGGCAAATTCGTCGACTTCATATACTCTGGTATTTTCGGAGATCAGTGTGTCCAGTTCGATCGCCTCGACATCTGTCACTGGGGTGAATTTATGATGCGTGTAGCTGAGCCCAAACTTCACTTTATGCAGCACCGAAGGGAAATAATCGAAGTCGATTTTGGCCGTCAGATCTCGGATGCCGTTTACCAACTTGAATTGATAGTCTCCCTCCCGAAAACGGAAAGTGAAATCGTAGTCGCTATAGATCAATGAGGTATTGGAGAATAGCTTCTGATTAAATAGGTGGTTCCAGCGCAGTGTGGCTGTCTTGTTTCCCCAGGGGAAGCTGTACTCCGTGGTATCGGTGTCAGAGGTGTTTTTAAAATTTATGACATCATCTCCGTAGTAACCACTAATAAAGAGCCGGTCTTTCTTGCTCAATTGAAAATTCAGCTTCGGATTGAGGTCGTAGAAGTAATAGTTGGGCATCGACTGGCGAATACTCTTTGGCACCATCGCCCGGATCAGGGAAAAGTAGTAGAAAGCCCGACCGGAAATCATGAAGGAGGATTTACCCTTCTGGATCGGCCCTTGCAGCGTGAGTCTGGAAGTGATTTGGCCGATTCCTCCTTCGGCTTCGAATTTTTGATTATTGCCGTCCTTGAGGGAGATGTCCAGTATAGAACTAAGTCGACCCCCATATTGAGCAGGGAATCCACCCTTATAGAGGCTGAGATTCTTGATCGCATCCATATTGAAAATGCTCATGAATCCTGCAGCATGGAATGGATTGTAGACCACAGCATCGTCGAGAATGACCAGATTTTGATCGGCACCGCCACCGCGTACATAGTAGGCTGCCGTAGCCTCACTACCCGACTGAACACCGGGTAGCAACTGAATGCTTTTGAGAATATCCTGCTCGCCGAGGAAGACAGGTAGTTCTTTAATTTGTTTGATCGGAATATCGATCACCCCCATTTGTGGTCGCTCCACGTTTTCCCTGATCTTGATCTTCTCTTCTGTGATCACGACTTCGTTCAATTCCAGACCAGTACCCAGATTTACATTGAGCTCGATGTCCTTGTCCAAAACTATTTGCTTGGATTTAGGCTCGTAGCCTACATAGGAATAGAAGACCGAATAGGTGCCCGGCTCCAGCGTAATGGAGTAGAATCCAAAGTTGTTGCTGACTGTACCGGTCTTTATTTCATTGATATAAACATTGGCTCCGATGAGGGTTTCCCCGTTTTCTGCATCCTTCAAAAAGCCACTGAGCGTGTACTTTTGTTGGGCAGAAACATGTGTGCAAAGACAGAGCAGCAGACACAGAAAACCTGAGAGATGGAGGATTCTTTTCATGTTGATCAATAATTTAGGGGGAGTTTAGGTCGTCGTGCCAACTCACACCAGTAAATAACGAAGAAAATGGCTATTTCGTGGCTGGGCAGGCAGACAAAAATAGGTCTTTTCACCATGCGCTGTATGTCCACTTAATTGCCTTTCCGGATTCTGGAGCTAGCAATGTAACTGTAGCCCATCATAGGATAGGAATACATTGGCGGGTAATTCCTCGTCGGTTGCCGCATGAGTACCGACCTTGTGGCTCATATGAATGAAGAAAGCCTTCTCTGGCTGAATACGATCGACCTCGTTGAGGGCTTCCTCTATACTAAAATGTGAAGGGTGGGTATGTCGAACTGCAGCATCCAAAACGAGATACTTCAAGCCCTTGAGCTTGCTGTACTCCGAATCCGGAATATGATTGGTATCCGTAAGATAGCCGAAGTCACCGATACGAAAACCCAGCACAGCCATGGGGCCATGCATTAGGCGAATCGGAATCAGGTCAAAGCCTGCCACAGTAAAAGGCTCCAGACCAATGGTATTGAATTGAAATTCGGGTACTTTTCCGGTGTATTCTTCATTCAGCTTAAACATGTAGCTATATTGCTCTTCGATATCTTTGCGCACTGAATCTTCGAGATAGATGGGCATGCCCCTTCGTGTGTAAAAGTAGTAAGGGCGTATATCGTCTAGTCCACCAGTATGATCCTTATGGGCATGGGTAAAGACGACCGCATCCAGCTTCTTCACATCAGCATTCAGCATTTGTCTTCGAAAATCGGGACCAACATCAAAAATGATGCAGCGATCATCTTCTTGTAGCAATATGGAGGTCCGCATGCGTTTGTCACGCGGATCGGGAGAGAGACAGACAGGACATTCGCATCCGATCATGGGCACGCCGACTGAAGTGCCCGTGCCCAGGAAGGTGACGATCAACTTTCCGCAGCTTTTAGTTCCGCACCTTTCAATCGGGCACGTTCCTGCATCATCTTTTCGTAGAATTTGACCATATTTTCATCAAAAACTGCTTCGTCAACCTCCAGGCTGGTCAATATATCGAGAAGACAATGTATCTTGGCTTCAGGATCAAACATCTTGTTGACTACCACGATGTTCTGGGTCTCCAGGATGCAGTGTCCTGCATGGAAATTTCCTTGCCCGTATCGAACTTTGAAGCCGATGGCTTTGTACAGCTCTTCGACTTTCTTGAGGGTGTTCTTGGTAAATTTGATCATATCCAATGGCGTATTGCGTCCGTAGGTAAAGGTATACAAGCCGAGGCGATTTGCCAATAATTTCCTAACATTGCCGTTAATAAACCGACAATTTGTAGCTAAATGAAACAGTTCCTAATTTCGATATTTTGTCTGCTTCTAAGTGCAGGCCTTAGTGCACAAATCTTTAGTGCCGGCCTGGCTGCGGGTGGTAACTTTAGCCAGATTGATGGTGATCTAGTAGCTGGTTATAGCAAACTTGGTCTTAATGCCGGCGTCTTTAGCCAGGTGGCCATTAACAATAATATGTCAGCTCAAATTGAGATCTTGTATAGCCAAAAGGGGAGTTCCAGTGTCTTATTTAATGCCGATCAATATGTGAACGACTTTAGGTATCTTTTGGATTACATTGAGATTCCGATTTTGTTCAATTACCACGAATCCAAGTTCCTTTTTAGCGGAGGACTGTCTGTCAATCGGCTGGTGAGGTCAGCCTACTTTACACAGGGTGTCGAAGATGTAAATTATTTTAATGCAGAACCAGCGGCAGACATCGACCTATGCATGATGGCTGGTGTTACTTATATGTTCAATAGCCGCCTTGGTGCGCAGTTGCGCGGGTCCTATTCCCTTACCCCAATCCGAAGTGATATTGATAGCCGATACCGCAATGGCAATCAATACCATAATGTGGCGGCTTTAAGGTTGATTTATCTCTTTAAAGCGCAAAATCAGCTAGGAGAGGACCTTTGACAAAGGTACCTGACAGCGATATTTGCGTCTTAAAGGATAGGGAATCAATAAAGTCAACAGGTATTGATTCTCTATCCCTAAGCTGTATTGCCCACAATAGTTAAGTAATTAACATAGATGTCCAATAAGATTCTCTTTCCCTTGCTGGCTGCATTGATGCTGTTTGCCGCATGTACCGGGAGCAAAAAGGCGGTAAAAGATGCCGAACCTATCATGGAATACGTACTCATGGATACCATGAGCGTGATCGCCAATCCTCCCGAAATCACGTACAAAGGCAGCGAGCAAAGAGTACACGATTTGCTCCACACAGAGCTGGATGTATCCTTCGATTTTGAAAATCGTTACCTCTTGGGCAAGGCATGGCTAAGCCTTACTCCACATTTTTATCCAAGCAGCTTTCTGCAATTGGATGCCAAAGGTTTTGATATCAAGGACGTGAAGTTGCTCGCGGGCGGTACTAAGCAAGCGGTAGACTACGAATACGATGGCTGGTATCTAAACATCACACTAGACAAAGAATACAAGCGAGGCGAAGAGTACAAGATCTTCGTCGACTACATAGCAAAGCCCGACGAGATCAATCTCGAAGGATCGGAGGCGATCAAAGAGCGCAAGGGTTTGTACTTCATTGATCCCGACGATACCGATCCACACAAGCCCACACAGCTTTGGACACAAGGAGAGACCGAAGCCAGTTCCATTTGGTTTCCGACCATCGACAGTCCCAATGAGCGCTGTACGCAGGAGCTGCGAATGACTGTGCCAGCGGAGTTCGCCTCTCTGTCCAATGGAAAGCTCATCAGTTCCACCGACAATCCGGACGGCACACGTACCGATTACTGGAAGCAGGATTTGCCACATGCGCCCTATCTTTTTGCCATGGCTGCGGGTGATTTTGCCGTCGTCAAAGACAAATGGCGGGACATCGAAGTCAATTACTACGTAGAAAAAGAATACGAAGAGGACGCCATGGCCATCTTTGGCAATACACCTGAGATGATGGAATTTTACTCCAAGCTGCTCAACTACGATTATCCCTGGGACAAGTATCATCAGGTGGTGGTGCGTGATTTTGTGAGTGGAGCCATGGAGAATACAGGTGCCGTCATCTATATAGACATCGTACAGCGTACCAAGCGGGAATTGCTCGACAAAGACTACGAAGACATCATTGCCCATGAGCTATTCCATCACTGGTTTGGCGATCTGGTGACCTGCGAGTCCTGGGCCAATCTACCGCTCAATGAAGCCTTCGCCACCTACGGCGAGTATCTATGGCATGAGCACAAATACGGTCGCGACTACGCCGACTATAAATTTGATACGGATCTCGAAACTTACCTCAGCGAGGCCATGACCAAGCAGGAGCCATTGATCCGTTATCACTACGAACTCAAGGAAGACATGTTTGATGCGCACTCCTATCAAAAGGGCGGTCGCGTTTTGCACATGCTGCGCAAGTACATCGGCGATGATGCATTTTTTGAATCCCTAAGTCTTTACCTAAAACAGAATGAATACAAGCCGGTCGAGATTCACAATTTCCGTCTGGCGGTAGAAGAAGTCACCGGCATGGATCTAAACTGGTTTTTCAATCAATGGTTCATGACAGCCGGCCATCCCAAACTTAGCATCGATTACGATTTTTTCGAGGAGCGCAATCAGGCTTATGTCACCATCGAGCAGGTGCAGGATCACGATCAGATTTACCAACTTCCTCTGGCGGTCGATATCTACGTAGATGGCAAGGTCATCCGCGAAGAAATTGTGGTGGATGAACAAAGTCAGGTCTTCACTTTTGAAGTGCCATCCAAGCCCGATCTCATCAATGTCGATGCAGAGAAAATGCTACTGGCCGAAAAGGATGATCTCAAGACCCTGGAAGAATATATCTTCCAATACCACAATGCGCCCTTATACATGGATCGTGCCAAGGCCCTTGATGTTTGCCGTCAGGAGCAGGATGTATCGACCGAGGCCAACAAGACTTTACTGGCCGCGCTCGATGATCCTTTCTGGGACATTCGACGCTTCGCCATTGACAATATATCCATCGAAAAGGAGATCAAAGAAGAGCTGACCGAAAAGCTAAAACAGATGGCCGAAAAGGATGAGAAGTCATTGGTGCGTGCGGCTGCGGTCCAGCGCTTGGGTGACATGGATGATCGCGCCTTTATTCCGATATTTGCCAAAGCCACCAAAGATCAATCTTACGAAGTCATCGGTGCGGGTCTGAACGCCATCGCCCAGCAAGACATCGAGCAGGCATTGCAACTGTGCGAGGAACACAAAACCAGCGACAATGATGCTATTATCCGTGCGGTAGGCGGCGTCTATGCCATGGACAACAATCCCGATCATCAACAGTATTTCGAGAGCAAGATCGAAAATGCCACCGGCTTCTCCCTCTTCTACCTCATAGATAACTATTACTATTTCCTCGAAGATAGTGAGCTGCCTACAGTGAGCAAGGCCAAGGAGACCTTCACGAGTCTGGCCCTTGACCAGAAAAATGAATGGATCCGTTACCGTTCTACTTATAGCCTTTACAACCTCAAAGTCACGCTCTCTGATCGTCTTCAAACACTCACCAATGGCGATGCCTTCTCGGACATCAAGCGGGACAAGATCGCTCAGGAGATCGACGACCTGGCCCTTCGCATTGAGGACATCAAAGCCAAAGAGAAAAATGAGGAGGTTTTACAGTATTACAAAATGTTGCGTTAGTGTTGAGTTGAATATAAATGTATTTTGGGCGATCGCCAGGGAGCGCATCAGCAGAAATCTGAGCGGCAAGTGATGGTTTCACTGCAGCTTCTCTGGATTGCCATTAGTCTGGCAAAGCGCTCCCTGTCGCCGGGCTATCCGCTAATACTCCCCTTGTGGGCAGCGCTTCGGCTTATGCCGGCTGTGGTCTCTGCGCTATCGCTCCGAGCCCCCATCCGACATGCCTCAGTCGCAGCCCCCGGCGGCTCGTTCCGCTTCTATCCCTATCGCATTGGTCAAAAAGGAATGGCAATCACCAGGAGCGACCTGCTTTCCAGAACAATCCGAATTGCAATCCGAAACTATGCGCTCTTACTGCAATATCTGTTTCGTCAAAGGCACGAAGTTGCTGGCTAGACCAGTATGGCTGGAAATTGAAAGTCAGTTGCTCGGAAATCGAATACTGAACAAAAGGCGAAATCCGCCAGCCAATTTGGGTGCTAGGTAGGATGTCAAAACCTGTACCAGCGCCGAAGTAGGACACCTCTCCATCGCTGTCGAGCGTTCGACCTTCTTCTTTGATCTTGAATCGGAAGTTGGCTCCTACAGTAGCACCATATTTCAGTCGATCTTTCGAGAATTGCCAGCCGATCTGCAAGGGTGCATTCAACTGCCGATACAGATTGTAGTGACGCACTGTTCTGGTAGAGGTGGCAGTCAAAGTGGTGTCTCCATAAATCTCTTTCAGAACTTCGCCAGTGTTGGCATCTCTGTAGACCTTGATCAAGATATCTTCCATTACAAATGGAAATTCCTCTTCCTTTACATAGTCGAAGCGTGTCCACATTTGGTCTAGCTCCAAACCAGTGCTGAGGAGAAATTGCTGCTTGAATAACAGTCTCGCTTGAAGACCATAGTTGCTTCCCCAATAAGGGTTTTCCGTAGCATTTTTTTCCTCGCTTCGTCCGTCGCTTGTAGCGGCAAATTTGAATCTTGTATTGTTTGTTCCAGCAAACAAACCCAGTTCTATCTGAATTCTTGGCTTGCGTGGAATGTAAGGGCCAGCCGATTGTTGCGCTCTAGTCTCTTTGGTGACTAAGTCGCTGTATGCAGTATTCTCAGCTTCCAGGCTCGGTAAGAAGGCAGCTGTTATTTTTGCCAATAGGGCAATTTCGGGTGCTGTTTTTCCAGCTTTACTTCTTTCTTCGCTTGGCGTAGAAAGGGTACTGGATTCAGCTCTATTGCTCGAATATGTTTGGAGGACTGAGCCAGCTCTGCTGGTGGAGACCACCTCTTGATTTTCAAGTGCAATGTCTTTCAATCGTGGTTCCAGAAGTTCCTGATTTTTGACAGAGGGATATATTATCTGCTCCGACGACGAGTCTGCTTCTTTAGAGGGATTAGCGTTTACCTTCTCTGCACTTTCAATGATTGTCCTTCGGCTCTGTGATCCCAGGTTCTCTTGAGCTAGCCTTACAGACTCCTTGCTACCTGTGTTGTTATTTAGTGTTTGACTAGGATTGATCTCCTGAATCGTTTCTGAGATGGCCGATCGCTGAGCTTCTGCAATAGCTTCTTTCGCTTCTTTAGATATTTGTGCTCCTTCCGTTTTTTCTTCTCTTTCGGACTCAGCTACCTGGCTTTTATTGGTGTCGTTCTGCATCGCAGTTTGGGCAAAGCTGCGGTCCTCGGCACTAGTTGATTCCACCTGTCCATCTTGTACTTGTGCATCATTTGTAGGTGCTTTTTCTTGCTTCTGCTTTTGAAAATCACTATCATTTTTGCTTGGAGAGAATTCCGTTCTTTGCTGCTGTGAAGATGCTGCCTCGCTGAAAAATAGTTTATCCTTTTGCAGAAACATCAATTGACCACAGCCTGCTATCAACAGTAGAGCCACTAGCGGAAAGATCCATCGCTTCTTGCCGCCTCCAGGCTTTTCTGCGTCCAACTCCGTTTCCACAGCCGCCCATAGTCCTTCCGCGTCAAAGTTGCCTTGCGACAGCTTTTGCTCTGCAAATCGCTTTTTGAGTTCCTTTTCTATTCTGCTCATATGCTAGCTTGGGAGCGTTTTTGAATTGGGTTCTGCGAATGTGTTCTTGAGCCATGTACGTGCTCTTGAAAGTCTCTGTCTCGAAAGTGATGGCTTTATCTCGAGCATAGATCCGATCTCTTCATGACTGTATCCGTCAATGGCATAGAGGTTAAACACTTCATAAAACTGCTTAGGCATCTGCTTGAGTAATTCCAATAAGTCTTCGTCGGAAATTTTGGTATAGACCTCTGCTTCCTGCGCAAGTTCATGTGTTTCTTCCAATTGATCTATGTCCTGCTGCTTCCGAAATTTTCGATTGTGATTGAGTGTTGCGTTGATGGTAACCCGGACAGCCCAATGCTTAAAGTCACCCTTCGAAGGATCGTATTGTTGCATGTTTTTGAAGATCAATACGAAGGACTCTTGCAGGGCATCCTGCAGCAGATTACTCTGAAAGAGATAACGCTGACAGACTGCTCGTAGGTAGGGCAGTAGCAGCAGGTAAAGCTCCTTTTGCGCCAGACGATTTCCCGCCCTGCATTTTGCAATTAGTTCCGCACTGACATTCATGCTCCGTTCACTGGTCTGTATAAAGTCAACAGGGCAACCGCCATGATTGCCCTGTTGTTCATTCGGTTTATCCTTCGGCGATTAGTCGCAGATAGAGACAATCGGTACACAGAATGTACCTGTAAGGCTACCGCTTTCGGCAGGGTTGTTATGATTCGTGTAAGTACCAGAAATTGTACCACTTATGTAGTCTCCTACATTGCTTCCAGCTTCGTTTATTACGATTTGCGTGTTGGCGAAATTGTAAAGCTGTTGGTTACTGGTATCATAAAACAGTGGTTCGATGAAGTAAGGATCTAGTACATCTCCAGCTTGAGCAGGAGAATTGCTTCCAAAGCAGAATCCAGGTACTCCGTCGCTAATGAACCATGGATTAACTTCTTCCGCTCCCCAAAAATCGAAAGTACTGTCATAAACCAAATAGTTGTAAGAGCTGTTGGTTCCTTGTGCGCAGTCGTCGATCCAGACCATAGCCTCGCCAGAAGTTTGCAGATTAATGCTGCCATCAGGACTGCTTAAAATGATCGCACCATCGCATTCTGAAGGGCCGATTACGACGTACAGACTGCTAGTGCTAGTGCAGCCATTTGCATCGCTTACGTAAAGCATATAGGTACCAGTGGTACTTACCGTGATAGATTCACCCATCGCTCCATTACTCCAGGTAAACTGGTAAGGAGCTGCTCCACCCGCTGTCACGGCTGTCAAGGTACCAGCGCCATCATAATCTATGTTAGACTCTAGTCCGGCACAAGGATCTACCAGCTCTACAAAGATGGAGGATGCTCCGACACAGCCGTCCGAATCGACCACAGTTAATGTATAGTTGCCTGTCTGTGACACTGTGATATTGGCAGTTGATTCTCCGGTGCTCCAGTCGTAGGCAAAAGGACCATTGCCACCGAAGATGGATGATACAACATTACCAACCGCATCTTGCTGTAAGTCTACCATGATTGGCTCTGAACAAGGGAATTCACCGAAATCAAAAGTGGATGTTGTGCTGCATCCATTTGCATCGAGAACTGTGACAGTATAAGGATCGGCAGAGGCCAGCAAGACTTCGGCAGTGGTTTCTCCTGTATTCCATTCATAGGTATAAGGGGGAGTACCTTCATAGGCCTCCGCGATCAGCGTTTCTGCAGGTGTGAGTCCGATTTCGACACCAAAACCAGCGCAATCATCTCCGATTTCTACTTGCACACTTGCCTCTGCAGTACAACCTTCCGTGTCTGTCACCGTGACACTGAAAGTGCCATCTTCAGTAGCCGTGATTTCAGAAGTACTTTCTTCAGTTGACCATGCATAAGTAAAGGGCTCGGTTCCACCATCAGTGATGGCAAGGAGACTGCCATCTGCATTTTCGATAGCGACACTAAATGTTTCGCAATCTACTTCTACTTCTTGCGGGTCAGGGTCTCCATTTGGATTGGTGACGGTAGTATCGTCCATGTTTTCCTTCTCGCAACTTGCAAAGACCAGCATTGAAGCGATTAATAGGAACAATATTCTAAGACTAATTTGACTTGACATTTTGTATGAAATTGAATTTGTGATTATTAATTCAGCAAAGCGTTCGAACGGCGCTCAGTCATTAATACACTTGTCAATTTCGATTTGTGACAGGGAGGGTTTTTTTTAGCAGGGATGATCTCCTTCACACATTCTCGCAGATTTTCACAAGGACAGCACTAGGCACATGGGACATAATTGATGGGCAGTTTAGTGAGAGACACAAAGTTACGCACTATTTACTGTCCCAATGACGTTACTTATGACGAAGGAGGAATTACCTACGAAGACCCAAGAGATA
>JAHDDV010000132.1:0-11423 GCA_020629205.1 Chitinophagales bacterium
AACTACCCCTCGCCACCTCTCTCGCCACCAATCCCCGATAAAGTTCCGTCAGTCGATCGCAAACAGGAACAGCCCCTGGAGTTCCGATCACACGGCCGTCGATCTTGGTAACAGGAGTGAGTCCGCCAAAGGTGCCAGTGACAAAACACTCATCGGCGGCATAGACGTCGAATAGCGAGAAGTTCTTTTCAAAGCAAGGAATGCCATTCTCTCGAGCTACCTGAATGACTGCAGCCCTTGTAATACCATTCATACAATATTGCCCGGTAGATGTCCAAACTTCTCCCTTGCTTACCATGAAGAAATTGGTGGCATTGCAGGTAGCTACCATTCCATGAATGTCCAGCATGAGCGCTTCATCAGCTCCAGCTTCGATGGCCTGAACTAGAGCCATTACCTCGTGTAATTTGCTATGGCAATTGAGTCTTGGGTCGAGATAGTCGGGAGAGCCACGACGAATGCTGCTTGTAAACAGAGTGATACCCTTTTTGCGACTATCTTCGGAAGCCTGCTTGTGCTCAGCAATGATGACAAGATTCGGGCCGGATATGGTGAGGCGAGGATCTTGCGATGGCGTCTTTTTGATGCCTCTTGTGAGCATAAATCGAACGTGCACATGGTCCTGCATTTGATTCGCATGGAGGGTTTTCCAAACTTCGGCTATCAGCTCTTCCCGTGTGAATCCGACCTTCATTCCGATAGCTGCAGCCCCGGCAAAGAGCCGATCGAGATGCTGGTCCTGAAAAACCAATACGCCTTCATGAAGACGCAATGCTTCCCAAACACCATCTCCCACCAGATAACCGCTGTCAAAGACAGAGATTTTGGCTTCTGCTCTTGGAAGCAATTCGCCGTTTACATAGATGAGGACATCCTTATTGCGTTCATCGGGAACGGCATTGTGTGTGCCATGTACCATAGTTTTTTTCTGGCAAGGTAAAGAGAAAAATTGACCAGTGCATCTAAGTTCAATTTAGGCATAGCGAGATCAAAATGCTGCTGCGAGCATCAGACGCTCCATCAATAGCCCTGATGGAAGCGGAATGCAGGTGCCAGACAGCTACTGAGCGCCCGGCAACGAGGGCTGTGACGATAGGAGCAGACCTCAGTGCCGGTGCAGCGAAGCAGCTGACTGGTGCCTGCATATTAGCGGACAGCAGGACGGGTGCCGCCACGTCGCTACCATGCTGTGCTCCAAAAAAAAGAAATGGTGGCTGTAACCTTTGTCGACCCTCCTGCGTTCCAGCAACGAACAGATTGTTTCACCCTAAAAATAAGCCCCATGAAAACCCTAATCAAAATCCTGTCATTGATGTGTATATGTTGCCTTTCTATGTTTGCTCAGGATACTGGCAGTGTGCAAGGCAGTGTAATTGATGAGCGGGAGATGCCGATGGAGTTTGCCAATGTTTTGCTCCTTAATGCGGCTGATTCTTCACTTGTAAAAGGCACCATCAGCGATTCGCTTGGACAGTTTAGCCTTCAAAATGTACCCTTCAACCAATATTTGATTTCTACAAGGTCTATCGGTTTTGCACCAGTTTACGGACCGCTCTTCGAGCTGAGCGCCGATAATCCAAATCATGATCAAGGACAGATGAGGCTGGGAGAAAGCGCTATTTCGCTAGATGAAGTGGTCGTGAAGTCGCGGAAGCCCACCGTTGAGTTGTATGCAGACAAGCTTGTCATGAATGTTGAAGACAATCCAATTGCTACAGGAAATTCTGCGCTTGAATTGTTGAAGCAGGCCCCTGGCGTAACAGTGGATCATCAAGACAATATTAGTCTCAAAGGTCAGGCAGGAGTCCTGGTCATCATCGATGGAAAGCGGAGCTATTTGTCTAATCAGGAGGTGGCCAAAATGCTTGATGGCATGTCGGGAGAAAGTGTGCAGAAGATTGAGGTTATTCACAATCCCTCCTCGAAATATGATGCGGAAGGCACTGCAGGTGTAATCAATATCGTCATGATGAAGGACAAAAATCTTGGATTGAACGGCCGGGCATCTCTGACTCTTGCAAGAGGAATCAGTACGAATCGCAGTTCCGGTCTGGATCTCAATTATCGCGAAAAGCGATTCAATCTCTTCGGCAGCTATCAGGTCAATACACGAAATGAAGAGGAGACGCTATGGATTGATCGTAGGGTTCCGACCGATGAAGGGCCTGTCGCTTTTGATCAGCGAATGGACCAGATCAAAGATCGGATTACTTACAGCACTCGTGTTGGTCTCGATGTATTCTTGTCGGACAAGACGACAGTGGGTTTGCTTGTGAACCGGAGAGTTTGGGATAACGATAGCGAGAGCGTAAATGTGACAGACATCAGCGGCAATTCGGGCGAAGAATTTGCAGAGATTCGTGTACTCGGTGAAAGTGATAATAGGTTTACCAGTGACACCTATAATGTCAATCTTTCGCATGCATTTGATCAGCAAGGGCATCAGTTGAGCATTGATGCAGATTACTCGCGCTACGATGATCCCGCACATGAGTTGTATGAGACGATCCTAAATGATGACGCTGGGACGTTGGTCAGCGCTTCTACATGGCTGAGAAGTTTGAGTCATTCGAAGGTGGACATACAGGCACTGAAATTGGATTATAGTCGACCATTTTCTGAGAGCTTGAGTCTGGAAACGGGACTTAAGGCAAGCAGAGTAAATACCGATAATGCAATCACTTTTGAGGAAGAAGTTGGAGAGTGGAATTGGGAGGTTGATGAAGACCGAAGCAATCAGTTTGTCTTTGACGAAAAGATCTATGCTGCCTACGCGAATCTTAGTACTCGTATTGCAAAGTTTGATGTGCAACTGGGATTGCGTTCGGAGTACACCGTTTCGGATGGGAATTCCGTGACGCTTGATCAGCAGTTTGGTAATGAGTACCTGAAGTTTTTTCCGACGCTAAGTCTGTCGCATCAGGTAGGAGAGAAG
The DNA here is from genome assembly GCA_020629205.1 of Chitinophagales bacterium. GTDB lineage: Bacteria > Bacteroidota > Bacteroidia > Chitinophagales > UBA2359 > JAHDDV01. Next base: position 2,936 of record JAHDDV010000132.1, read on the forward strand.
CACAGCCTTAGTTACTCTTACAGCAAACGAATCGGCCGTCCGAATTATGAAAGTCTGAATCCTTTTATCTACTATTTGGATCAGTATACATTCTCCCGAGGTAACCCATATTTGCAGCCGGAGTTTAGTCACAATTTCAATGTAACACACGGCTTCATGAATTTTATTTACACGACATTTAGTTACAGTCGGACGAACGATGCGATTAGTGAACTATTGGAGCAAGATGATGAGAGTCTATCTACTTTTCAAACAACTAGAAATTTTTCGACAACTGATAATTTGAGCCTGAATATTTCTGCTCCGGTTCCATTGCGAGATTGGTGGATGATGCGAATGAGTGTATCGGCTTGGTATAGCCAGTTTAATTCAAATATCAGTTCTGGTCAATTGGATTCCGGGGCTCCTGCCGCAAATGTGCATTTGATGAATATGTTTGAAATCGCTGAGGGACTGCAGGCGCAAACGAGTACCTACTATCAGAGTCCGCTAGTTTGGGGAATCTACGACCTGAAGTCGCAATGGGCAACAGATGTTGGCGTTTCCAAGGAGGTCATGAAGGGTAGAGGAGAGCTGAGCTTTAATGTTCAGGACATTTTCAATACTCAGCAAACACGACTCACAATCGATCATGGTAGTATCGATTTTGCTTTGAAGCAGAAGGACGAGACGCGGAGATTTCAGATAGGTTTCAGCTATAATTTTGGGAAGCGAACGGTAAAGAAGTCACGTAGTAGATCCACAGCTACGGAAGAAGAACAAAACAGGGTGAATAGCAGCAACTAAAGCTGCATAGGCCAGTTGCCGATGGGAGGCAGCTGGCCTATTTCTTTGTATATTGTGGCAAAGCGAAATGCCCTATGCAAGATCTCAATCGAAGAGCTTTTTCCAAAATCATTGGCCTAAGCGGTCTGTCTGCTTTCCTTCCCGGGATATCCCCCTTTTTGCCTGATAAGAAGTTTACCAAATCCGATTTTGGCCCGGACTTCAAGTGGGGAGTGGCTACAGCTGCTGCACAGATTGAGGGGGCCTGGGATGTAGATGGCAAGAGTCCATCGGTGTGGGATGTGTTTAGCCGAAAGAAGGGAGGAAAGAAGATCAAGCATCGCGATACTCCTTCTGTTTCCTGCGATTTCTATAATCGCTATGAGGGCGATTTGGATTTACTCAAGCAGATGAACTTTGATGTGTTTCGATTTTCTACAGCTTGGTCTCGCCTTCTGCCTGAAGGTATCGGCAGGGTAAATGAAAAAGGTTTTGATTTCTATGATCGTGTTGTAGATGCCTGTCTGGAAAGATCTATTGAGCCTTGGGTCACGCTTTATCATTGGGACATCCCTCAGATTCTTCAAGACAAAGGTGGTTGGGCCAATCGCGATGTTGTGTCCTGGTTTGAAGAGTATGCTGACAAGGTGACAAGACGATTGGGTGATCGAGTGAAGAACTGGATGGTGTTGAATGAGCCTACTGCCTTCACTGCTTTGGGATATTTGGCGGGTATTCATGCTCCGGGCAAGATCTCTGCAAAGAAATTTCTGAAGTCCGTTCATCACACTACATTGGTTCAGGCATTGGGGGGCAAGATCATCAGAGACAATGTATCAGATGCCAATATTGGGACAACGATATCTTGTTCCTCGATGTATTCGAAGAATGATAAAAGGCGTCATGTTGCCGCCATGAAAAGGATGGATGTCTTGCTGAATCGGCTCTATATTGAGCCGGCATTGGGTATGGGCTATCCTAGTGAAGACTGGCGATTTCTAAGGAAAATTCGACGGTATATGGAGGAAGGCGATGAGGATAAACTGGCTTTTGATTTTGACTTCATCGGTTTACAAAACTATACTAGAGCCAATGTTAAGCATGTGCTGCTTCCTTATATTTGGGCGATAGCACGTGCTCCGGAAAAGTATGGTGTACCTGAATTGCGCATTACGGAGATGAACTGGGAAGTGTATCCTGAAGGCATATACGAAGTATTAAAAACCTTCTCGCAGTATAAGAACATGCCCCCAATTATTGTGACTGAAAATGGCTGTGCATTCGAGGACAAGGTTTTTGAAGATGGTCATGTGCATGATGTGAAGAGAAAGGCTTTCTACCAAGAGTACATTCGACAGGTCTTGCGGGCGAAGCAGGAAGGCGTGGATGTTCGAGGCTATTTTGCCTGGACTTTGATGGATAATTTTGAATGGGCAGAGGGCTATGAACCACGCTTCGGGTTAATCCATGTAGACTTTGATACGCAGCAGCGCATCATCAAGGACTCAGGACTTTGGTTTAAGGATTTTCTGGCTGGAAATGATTAGTCGATTAGGGTGAAGCAATCAACTGTTTTATGCAATGGATCCTCTCCGTTGTAGAAAGATCCTCACTCCTACGAAGGAAAGAATAAGCGCCCCAAAGAAGAACAGCGCTGCTTGCTCATCTGAGGTATCATTGGCAAACTGCAAGGCTTCCATATTACCAATGGGCATCAGTCCAGCCCAGTAATAGGGATGGGAGTACATTGGATCCTGAATATCTTGCAGATAGGCCAACTGTGCCGATCGAAGAGCCTCGCTCTTTCTTGCTCCTGTCTTTAGCTTCCTAAAGAAATGAGTGATGATCTCTGATGAAGCTCTGTCAGGAAGCACCCACTGACTCGACACCAAACTTGGGCAACCAGCGTAGGCAAAGGCACGGGAAAGGCTAATGACTCCTTCTCCGGTTCTATAGGCTCCTGAGCCGCTGTTGCAAGCGCTGAGCACTGCGAGCTTTGCTTTGAGCTTCATTTGATACAATTCCGCAATGGTCAAGCTGTCATTGTCCTCATTGGAGCTCTCTGCATTGTTGAACAGGAGGAAAGAATTGTACAGTGGATCTTTGCTATCAAGTTGCGCATGCATGGCCAGTTGCAGAATCTGATATTCGCCTGCTTGTCTTTTGAAATTGGATTCACTTGCCTGAAAACCCGTAATTGCATCACCGGTCATGATTTTAGCCGCATTTTGCACTTCTGATAAGGCACCGGAGAGCTTCCCGACATTAATGTTTTTGATTCCTTGATACGAAGGTGCATAGCCTCCAAACACATTGTCAGCACTGAGCTCATTATCTTCAGGTGATAGATCCGTGATCGTATTCAGGGCAAAGGCATAAGATATTTCGTATTGCTTGACAAGATAGTCGAGCCCAGCATAGTTGTGCACAGGTAAACTTCCATTGCTGCTCAAGAGTGCTGAAAAGGGAAGGCTTGCCAAACAACCATCCGGGATGATCGTCAAACTCTTGATGTCCTGTGTTCCGAGGGAATCCAGCGTTTCTTTTAGCAGTACTTGGTACAATTGATGGCCAGCTGTAAGCAAGAGACTATCTGCCTCAGCTTTGTTTTCTCCTTGAAATACTTCGGCATCGCTGAGTTGCTGATTGAACTGCGATGTCAAGGCTTCAATGCTGCCATCCTGCGGTAATTTGGTGAAGTATCTTTTGTTGCCTGAAAGCCCTAGGATATAGACGAAAGAATGTCCCCAAAAGAATTCTACAATAGCTCCCTGCTCAGCCAGAAGCTTTGTCTGTAATTTGTCGAAATCAACTTCTGGAAGCTGATACCTAAGCTCGTAATAGTCCGGATATTCATCGACTAGCTTTGTCTTGAGTGCATTGAGTTCTTCTTGTTCATCGAGCAATCGTTCGAGCTGCGCTTCAGCAAATTCCGGTTGCGAATTCTTGGATTTGAAATAGCTTTGTCTGGCAACCGCCATGGCTGTTCTGATCTCTTTTTCTTGTTGCAGGAGATGATCGGGGATAGAGGCAAATTTCAGAGCTTCGGTCTCCCTCAATTCATCTTGTAGCAAGGCGTGCTTGTTTCGTTCTGTGATGTTGAACATATTGGCAAAGCCTGCGCCTTCTTCGATGATGCCTCGGCTGATCAGTTCGTGATTGATCTCCAATGCCATCTCTAGAATGGGGATTACCCTTGCAAGCAGAAGGCGCTTTGATTCATCATGAATGAAGTCAGATCGAATCTGCTCCAGCCAATGAGTCGCCAAATGAATGATCCTTTGGGCTTCGAGTAAATCCTCCTCCTGATCATTGTTAAGTCCCTTCTTGAAGTAAAAAGCCCCCATAGCCTCCAAAGCAAGCAGGTGCTCCTCATGCAATTGGAAGGAGTCGACTGGCAAGTTGATCCACTCCTCGGTTGCTCTATTGAAATTTTGTTCAGCCAAGTCATTTGCTCCCAAATCAGCTTGTAAGCTGGCCAACTGACTTCGGGTGATTATGGTAGTTCGGTGTTGATTTCCATAAATCTTCTCCAAGTGAGCCAATGAGGATTCCATGAGGCTGGCTGCCTCGTCGAATTGACCATTGTCACGGTATAGTTCCGAGATGCGAAGCTTAGTTTTAGCATGCAAAGTTTGTGATGGGTCTGCATTTAGATCAATCACCTTTGTAAACTCTTCAACAGCCTGATGTAGGACCAGATTTTGTTGGAGAACAACACCTCGGAAATAGTGAATCCACTGATGAACAGAGGACAAATCTTGCTCTGATCTCTCACAGGCCTCTGCGGCTTGGTCAAGAAGAAGAAGTGCTTTTGCACTATCATCGTTATAATGTGAAACTCTAGCCATCAGAATCAGACTATACAGATAGGTTCTGAATCCAAGTTCTTCACCATTGTACTGGAGGATGGCCTTTTGTAGATAATCTGCTGCATGACTATAATCCCCCAGATCTACATAACATTTTCCAATATTGTAGTAACTCGTTTGAATATGATTATTGAAAGTTTCTCGATCTAGATTTCGTTGAAGAGCCAGCGTCTGCTTCAAGTAGTCGATTGCCTCTGGCAGCATGTTCAGATTCATATGACATTTACCAAGCACACTAAGGGCCGAAAAGGCAAAGTCAGGCCGAGTAAGGTCACTTGTTTCATTAACTTTGCGGGCTTCTCTTGCAAGTTCGAGGCTCAATTGAAAATGATCAAGCCTCAAATGTATTCTTGCTAGTTCAATTAATGCAATTACCTTCCAACTAGCATCTTCATGTATCTCGCTCAAGCAGTATGCTTGTTCAAAATACTTTATGCTTTCCTGTGGGGAACTGTATTTCAATTTAGTGCCCTTCTGGAAGCTGGCCTCAGTGGCCTGATAAGCTTCCTCCTTGTGCATTTTTACTGCTTGCTTGCCCTCACAGGAGATACCTTGTCCAAAGACACCAATAGAAACAAGTGACAAAACCAGCAATAGGTTAAGGAAATATGTGCTACGTAAAAGCATCAGAGGCAATCTTGAAGACGGTCTACTCGAAAATTACAGCATTTGTTCGTCTTTGTGAAACTTCTGGCTGATTCGATTGTCTGCAATTTTCTCTTGTGTGAAAAGCTGGACAAGTTTGGATTCCGTAAGGGGAAAGATCGTGGCCTAGCTATACTGTAAAGTTGCTAAATTATCAGCGTTAAACACTTAACCTATGAATAAAAGAAAGAGGCAATGATATCATCATTGCCTCTCACATATTGGTCGAGTATTATTACCGTGCTGCTTTGCTACTTTATCTCGATCAATGGCATGTACGGAGCATCTGAAGATGGGTTTGTATCTTTTGGCAGCTTATAAAGCACTTCAATCTTTAGATAGTAAAACCCCTTTGCCTGATTGGTGGGGATGGTCACATTGAAAGAATCTTCCACCACGTCGGTCCCTTTCAAAATAGCGGTTGGTTTACCATTTACCTTGAGTGGGGTTTCCTTCAAAGAGACTTTATCCACCAAGGTGAAGTCAACACCAAGAAGGTTTACAGAACTGCCGTCTGATTGATAGCTAACCAGAAAGTTCACATCCGAGCCGGCTCCAACTTCTGTAGGAATGGTAGTTCCAGGCTCAACAGGATCCGGATCTGGCACTGGCGCCCCTCCGGTTTTTATTCCTGTTACTAGCGCTGGCTCACCGATATGGGCTACCGTGAAGGCTTCCGGTTTGACGGGTGCCTGATAGTTTTTGAAATTTCCAAAGGACTTGAGATGTCTAGCCTGATGCTCCGTTAGCATCACTACTTTTAGAACTTTTGTCATGGCTTAAGGTTTTGAAGATTAAAAATGATTCTTGCTACCCAATAGTAAGATGACTGCTTATCAACTAAAGGGAAGACTCCAAAACCAGGGGTAGATCAATAAGGCGTATGCACAATGGTCACAATATCAATGCCTAAGCAAATTACTGTCATTGTTAGGTGACTGCGAAATACTAACTTTAGAATGCACTGCACTTGGCAAACGTTCAGTGAAAGTTTTGTGCTGTTCGTAGTTAGGGGACTTGCCATTACAGGACATGTGACGATCGATTTTTTCCCACGTATCACTCAAAACATTTACAATTCAAGGCTTTACTCATTCCCACAAGAAGCTATTTCCCTATCTTCCCCTTCCTGAAAATTTTAAATTATTTTTCGTGGGACATCTCCTTCCTTTTCCTTGTAATTCTCTTCCAAACCTCTTAGTTCATCATCTTTTGCAACTCACATCGGGAAGTATTCGTATGCTATCCGTCTTTAAGTCAGAGAGCAAGGAAAAAGATATGTTTCATGAAATGGTGGATGCATTTCTCCGTAAGGACTTCCAAACCTTTGGAGATCATTACCAGGAATGCTTTAAAATGTTGATTCTTTTCTGCAATAGCTTTGTGAAAGACATGGCTATGGCAGAAAATCTGGCTGCCGAGAGCCTCAACAAGATGTTGGAATACGAAGGCCTGGAGAATATCAACAACCCCAAAGGCTGGTTTTACACCATCGCAAGAAACACTTGCAATTCCTACCTCTCTAAAGAGAAAAACCGGAGAGAAATTCGAGAGAAGTTGATTCCCATATTGCCCAGGATTCATCCTGCAGGTGCTGAGATTGATCTACAGCTACATGCACTCCGAAAGGAGATCAGGAGCTGTTTGGATGACAGACAATGGAATATCTGGAATCTTCATGAACAAGGCTACAACAACAGCGAAATCGCTGCACAACTGTCTATGTCCGAAAAGACAGTAGCCAATGTCAAATCTAAATGCCGGTCGAGACTGAAGGAATACTTAAAGCGTTACCGAAATGAAGGATGGTAAAATAGTAGGACAAGGGGAACTTGTTTGTGAAAAGGATCTCCCCTATGATTTGCTGGCAGATTATTATTATGCAATCACCAGCAGAGAGGCAACCACGGAGATTTCAGCTCACCTGAAGCAATGCAAGCATTGTCAGACTATGCTTGTCGGCATTAGAAATGCCAGTCAAGAAGTAGAGGGACGAGAGGAATTGGAATCGCGCCTGGATGCGGGTGCTATCCGGCTACAGAATTTCCTAAACCATGCTCCGGAAAAGCACGAGACACCAGTGAGGTCGATGCATCCAGCAAAACGGAATAAGAGGGTCGTTAAGTGGTTGGCCGCAGCCATGTTTATAGGATTGCTGGGCTTTTGGTTGAGAGATGCTTTTGATGCCCCAATAAGTACAAAATCCCAATTGGCGATTCACCTTTCAGAGCCTTATCCAGGGCCACAGATTGTTCGTTCCAGTGATACCCATAACAACCGGGAACAAGAACTCTTCGCAGCTTTCGAAGCATATAATGAAGGTCATTTTACGGAAGCATCATCGGCGCTACAGTCACTCATCAAACAGGGGGAAACGGATCTTAGAGTCTACTTCTACTATGGCCTATCAAGTTTGTACCGCGAGTCCCCTAATCTTCAAGACGCTCAACATTATCTCGAACGTGTCGCCAATAGCAAAAGCAACTATCGTCAACAGGCATCCTGGCTCTTGAGTCTCGCATATGCAAAGGATGGTAAGCAAAGCAAGGCTAATGAGCTTTGGAAGCTGATCTCAGAAGATGATGCCCATTACAAGAAGCAGGATGCAAGGCAATTGCTGAAATCAGCAAATTAGAGTAGGTCTTTTGGGTCTACTTCTTGGGCCCATTCTCAGCCGCAGGGGGAGCATAAGGCTGGACCTTCTCCACCTCAACCTCATAGTGGAGAACGGCATCAGGTGGCACCTTAAAGGGTCGGGCCTGCCCGCGAGATCCATAAGCCAATCGCGAAGGCAATATGATCTGCTGATTGCTGTTCTTTGGCAGTTCAAACAATAGTGCTTCCAAAAAGGAAGGAATACTACCACTACCGAAGACATGCAGACTGCTGCTTTCTTTCGAAAAGTCATCATATAAGACATCACCATCTAAAGTCTTGATTCTCTGTCGGTAATGTACCTCCATGTTATTTGCCGCTTCACTACCAAAATTCAGCTTTTCGCCGGACTGCCAAAAGCCTAAATCATTCTTCTTCAGAGCCAGACCCTTGTCTTTCAAATAGACTTCAATCTTGCGATCTTCCGCAAGGCGCGAGGCATCCAATTTTTGTTTACGCTCCGCATTAAAGGTCTCTGCATCCTTAATGTAATCGATCTTCACAATCTGCTGCACATACTCTCCCTCCCGAATAAAAGCGGGCAATTTTGT
>JAHDDV010000132.1:11523-13713 GCA_020629205.1 Chitinophagales bacterium
CGAATACCATTATCCAATACAATCTCGGGTGCAGATTGCTGGCAAGAAGACAAGCCAGTCAAGAGTACCATACCGAGTATAGATTTCAACTTGTACTTGTACATAGCAAGGATTTAGATTACACCATTTGCAGGCTCTCATTGAGCTCTGGAAGCAAACTCAGAAAGCGTTCAACTGTAGCGGAAACGTTCACATTTGAGCGTCCCCCCGATGCATTCTTATGCCCTCCGCCATCAAAATGTGCATTGGCAAAGTCACGCACGTTCACATCACCGCGAGAGCGGAAAGAAATCTTCACCGGTCCACCTCTTTCAATAAACAAGACCAGTAGCTTAATACCTCGAATACTCATGCCCTGAGCAAGCAGTGCCCCACTCTCAAAAGTTTTGTAGTCGATACCAAAGCGATCCATATCCGATTGCTCAATCGTGATATACGCTGTGTTTTGCTCCGGAAGCATCGTCATCTTTTCAGAGATACAATAGCAGTTGAATCGCAGTTCCTTCTCTCGAAAACTGTCAAAAATCTGCCGACTAATCTCCCCCGGATCGATCCCCTTGTCATACAATTCCGCCGCTATCTCAAAAGGGCGTCGTGTAAACAAGGCATGCTTAAAACGTCCCGTATCACTTATCAACCCTGTATAAATACAGGTAGCAATATCTACATCGATCAAAGCCTCCTGATCCAGCATCAAAATAAACTCATAGACCAGTTCCACAGTGGAGCTGCTCTGTGTATTGTGTAGGGCATAATCCACAAATTCATCCGGTTGCAAATGGTGGTCTATCATGATCTTCACGGCCGAACAACTCTCAATTGCATTGCCGACAAAGCTGATGCGATCCAGTCCATTATAATCCAGCGAAAAAACAACTTCTGCCTCATTGACCAAATCAATGGCCATCTGCAAACTGTTTTCCGCCACAATCACCGTATCATTACCCGGTAGCCAGTGGAGCGACTCATGGTATTGGGTTGGCACTACCACATTCACCTCATGACCCATCTTCATAAAAAAGTGGTACAAGGCAAGTGCCGAGCCCATAGCGTCCCCATCAGGATTGTTATGGTTGGTCAAAACAATCTTCCTCTTTTGACTTAGCAGCTGCCGGACTTCATCAAATTGCATCATATTATGTGGTAGTGGGCGGTATTTGAGATAATTAAAGCGGGTAAATGTCCGTAAAAATCGGGACTCTCGAAAATATCAAAACAGAAATTCTCATTTTGGTCTGCAATGGTTACTTTTGCAGCGTTTTTAGAATAAAAAAGAATTAGACCCATGGCAGGTAACATTACCTTGACAATGATCAAGCCGGATGCAGTTAAAGCTGGCAACATCGGCAACATCCTTCAGATGATCAACAACGCAGGATTCAAAATCGTTGCGATGAAATATACACAGCTTAGCGAAGCGAAAGCTGGCGAGTTTTACGAAGTACACAAAGAGCGTCCCTTCTATGGTGAGCTGGTTGGCTTCATGTCTTCCGGCCCAATCGTGGCCGCTGTATTGCAGAAAGACAATGCTGTAGAAGACTTCCGCAAGCTGATCGGAGCGACCAATCCTGCTGAGGCAGCGGAGGGCACCATCCGCAAGAAGTACGCGACCAGCATTGGCGAAAATGCCGTTCACGGTTCTGATTCTGATGAAAATGCATTGATCGAAGCAAACTTCCACTTCGCTGCGACAGAGATGCATGCATAAACACACAAATACTCATAGTTTGTTAAAGAGGAGCCGCCAGATCGTTGTGATCTGGCGGCTTTTTTTGTGCCTGGTGCTTAGTGCTTAGTGCTTAGTGTCTAGTGTCTAGTGTTTTAGTATCTAGTCTAGTGTTCGTATGTTCGGAGACATATCAATGTCGCCAATCCTCGCTGTCTTCAGAGACCTCGCAGAGGTTTCCATCCTGCTGCATTACGAAGCACAAGTCTGGCGAATTTTAAAGTCACTTGAATCTTGCGTCTTGATGCGTTCGTATGTTCGGAGACATATCAATGTCGCCAATCCTCGCTGTCTTGAGAGACCTCGCAGAGGTCACCATCCCGCTGCATTACGAAGCTCGGATGAATGAGTCCTGATACTCATGTGGATAGCAGACGAAGCTCTTAATCCGCTTCTTACACCGAATTAGCACCGCGCTCGAAAAACGCTAGCGCTAAAAGTCGCGATCGAAACGGAAATGCAGC
>JAHDDV010000133.1 GCA_020629205.1 Chitinophagales bacterium
AGGATGACGCATGAGACTTATTTTGATGACTGATAACTGATGAAATGTTCAAGGAGCAAGGAGCAAGGAGCAAGGAGCAAGGAGCAAGGAGCAAGGAGCAAGGAGCAAATAACGAGCCTTAGTTCTTGAACTTGTAGTATATGCCAAATCGTAGACCTGCCTCGATCAATTTATAACTATAATCGTCGCTCTCCGAGACAAATGGGACCATTGCGTGCACTTTGCTGTACGCAGCGGCAAAAGCACCGACTCCATTTCCCAAATTGCGCTTGAATCCAAATCCTAGCAATGAACCCATCCCGGTTTGTTTATCGAAAGAATCATCTTCCTGGAGATCAATGTCCAACATCAAGCCTGCTTGAGCGAAAAAGTGCTGGCCAAGGTCTAGTCTCAAGGTAAGAGGGATATTGATCAAGGAAATGGATTTAGAATAAGGCTCCGCCATTTGCCCGGGCTGCACAGCCGGCTCTACCAGTATTTTGTGTTTGCAGTATTCCAATCCGGCCTCGAAGTGTAGCCGGGGTCGCATCGGCTGAGCATAAGAAAATCCAAGACTGTAATACGAGTCACCACTGTAACTCACCCCGCCATCCAGACTTTGACGGACAAAGTTCACGACTGAATTACTGCCGAATGGAGTACTGGCTGAAACTATCGCCAGACTACCTCGCTGGGAAGTTTCTTCCTGAGCATAGATCTTAGAATATGCCAAGAGAAGGAAAAGCGTCAGCAGATAAGCTCTCATCGTTTATGTTTCTTTATTAAGGAACAAGATACAGTAAATCGAGCTTACTCTCTGCTACTCAACAAAGTCATCCAGAGGTGGAGAGCCACTCCTAGTAATGCCCAAACCACCACTCTTGCTCGACGGATCAAGCCAAACGAAAGTCCGAGGGTAGTAGCATAGCCTAGAATCGAGAAGGCAGTGCTGATGCTGGCTTCGTTTACGCCGAGCCCTTGAGGGATAAGGAAAAAGACAGCCCCTGTAATCGACAAGAATGTCGAGACCAGGATCAAGTCGGCTAAGCCCGGACTGAAACCCAGCAGTACATAGATGGCATAGATCTCTATCAGATTGCAAGTGCGGCCCATGAGCTGCCAGAATACGGCACTCAGGAAGTCTGGTTTTGGTAGTGGCTCGTCTTTGTACTCCTTCAGAAATTTGAGCTTCTTGAGTAAATAACCGGAAAATCGGCCCGGAGCTGAGGACATCACCACAAAACCTATGGAAAGGCTAAAAACCAAAGCTATGCAGCCGCCGATCAGCAAGAATGTAAAGAGCTTTGATTCCAGCTCCACCAGCAGCAAACTCATGAAAACCATGATGGCCGTGAACATCAGTCCTGTCATGGAATGAATCAGGCGATTCTGGATCACTGCTCTACCGGCCCGATCAACACCGATATGCTCGCTTAGTACTTTTACTTTGTAAGGCTCACCCCCCAAACCCGCCAGAGGCAAGATGTTGTTATAGGCATTGCCGGTCAATTCGACGTATAGGACTGTTCTGAAAGGTACTTGATGCTTGAGCAGCACAGACAGCGCCCAGGTATTGACCAGGACCCAGGTGGCTGCAGTGGCGAATGCCCATAGTACTCCCCAGCCGACTTCTTGCAGGCTTTGGGCGATGGTTTGGAGGTCCATATGGTAGATGAGCACACATAAGAGAATGATCCCGGCCATGTAGAAGTAAAAGGGGTCCGGCATCGCGAACCCGGCTTTTCGTTTTCTACCGGCACTGACCAAACCCAAAGTAATAAAGAGACCAGCTCCTGCAGCCAACCAAAACAGAGGCACTGGCAAATTGGCGATACAAAAGATCGCTGCTATCAAGGCGGCAGTGTCTTGTTGTTCCAAGCCAAAAAACATCTTGAGGTAGGGTAGCCAATTATTGCCTTTGGTCTCAGTCTCGGCATCGCCAGCGAGCAACTGTTGCTCTTTATCCCAAATTTCATTTCCTACTTTTCCAGTGACGAAGAGGCCCAAGGCAGCATAGATGATGACAGCAAAGAGATACAACTGCTCAGTATGCTGTTGAAACAGAAAGATGCCGAGGCCAGAAAAGAAGAGACAAAAGCGCAGCACATCACTTACCCCATTGAATAGTGCCAGGAATGCGGGCGGAGGGTCTTGCTGCTGAGCGTACTCAGCAACCACAGTGCGAATGATTGCCGAAAACAAAAAGCACAATCCTGAAAGCGGCAAAGCGACTGTTGAAGGTCCAAACAAAGTCATCACTGCAAGGATCGAAAACAGCACACTGATAATCGTCAGCCATATTGGACTGAAGCTAAAGGACTGCAGCAATTTGGCAATTGGCCGACTGATACGCTTTGTTAAAGTGTCGTACACAGGGCCACCGAGATTGGAAACCCTATTTCTAATGTTGTGTTTGTCCTGCTGATCTACCCTGCTTGAATCCATTATGGGCGCAAAGTTGATCAAAAAATGGCAAGATTGGAATTGCTGGCTAAATAAAGCCTTGCTACGGAGCCGGGTGGTGCCACATAGGCCTGATCGAAACGGCTATGAGCGGTGCTGCAGCCGTGGCGAAAGCTCACCTGTGGTGGCTCGGAGCGCAGGCGGAGAGACGCAACAGGTGATGCTGTAGCAGGCTGCGGCGCCGCTCATAATAGTGTAGAGCAGGTAAGGAAGACAATCGAGCGAATGCAGCTGTCCTCCAAAAAAAGAAAGAGTCTGAGATAAATTTTCTCATATCAAAGTTCTATTGTTCTGAGAATCACAATGTTTACTGGCAAAAGAGACTTATTTTTGATGCCACTTACACTTTTAACCAATACACCTATGTCGACCAAGATAGATGAGAAAAAGGATTTGATTCAGCAGAGTGCTACGATGTGCTTTTCGAAATATGGGTATTCCAAGACGACCCTGGAAGATATTGCGCACAGCATTGGAATGAAGAAATCCTCGCTATATTATTATTTCCCAAATAAAGAGACTTTGTTCATCTCAACTTTCAGTAAAGAATGGCAGAGTAAACTGCTGGGAATACAGCGAAAGGTGGATAACAAGTTTCATGGTCTTGAGCGAATTAGGGAGTACACCTTGGAGTCGGCGGCTTTTTTTAATACGGTAGTGAACGGCAACAAGATATCTGTGCAGCTGATGATTGAGACTCGTCGTTCATTTGGCGAGTTCTTCAATGAAATATTGAAGATCGAGAAGCGTTTTTATGCCAAGATCATCCGCGAGGCCATCGAAAGTGGCGAGATTAAGGACTGTGATCCTCAGAAGATTGCGCAGATCATCATTACTGTGAGTGAGGCGATCAAGAATGATGCATTTGAGGAGTCGGAAAAAATCGGCGGAAAGAAGGTGGACTTTGTGCATTTGGGTCGCGAAGTAGATTACACGCTCAACCTGATTCTGGATGGACTGAGAACCAAATGATAAGCGGTTAATTTTACCATTTAGTGCTATTTCTCTTCATTTAGCAATCAAATAAAGGTACCTTCGCACATTGTTTAATTCTAAAGGGCTTCAGCCGGGATTTGGCGGTTGAAAGAGGGTACCAACGGATGCATCACTACCATATTTTACGAAATCACATTAAGGAAAATGCACTTCCCAACAGTCGCACCAAGGGGCGTAGATTGTTTGAGGCAGGTAAGTGCAATGAGCGCAATGTGGACCTTGAAAACTTCTGCGCGACCTATATGGTTGAGGGAGATGATGAGTTTCAAAAGCATGTCGTTCGCATATTTAGTTTCAATGACGAGTCGATAGAGACACGCTGCAATTGCCCTTATACGTGGAAAGGCATCTGTAAGCATGGTGTTGCCAGCTTGTTTGCTTTGGAGGATTCTCTGGCGAAAGGAGGCTACAAATTCAATGGCAATAGGCAGCAGTTTGATCAGAAAGATACATCTCTGGTCATGGACTTTATTGATGAGAGCATTCTCTCCTTGAATTCTTCTCCGGAGGAATTTGCCCGTGCAGAGTCTATAACCCGAAACAAGGTTTTCACTGTTTCGACAGATTTTGAGCAAAGAGCGAAGGGTCAGATCAAAATTGATGAGGAGCATCATGAGGTGGTCTTGCAGAAGCGCGAAGATGGAACTTTTCATACTTCTTGTCCCTGTGAAGAGGCCAACTACAAGCTTTGTGTGCACAAGCTTGCGCTGTTTATGCAATTAAGACAGAAGAATGGTGCCTATGCCTTCAACTTGATGCGTGATCTGCGCGCTCAAAAGAACTTGCTGCTGAAAGAATATGGTTTCACTCTGGAAGACGAAATCAAGGACAAGTTTGGTTTTCGCTACGATGAGAAGGGCTCGCTCAAGCTGATTCGCAAGGATAAGAGTATTCTTAAGTTGAGTGCATACGAAGACTATAAAAAAGTAAGCGAAAAAATCATGACCGGGGGTGGCTCAGAGACCCAAACGGCCAAGTATGTGGATTTGAAATCAAAGGGGCAGTACGGAATCGGTTATGGTATTGTCTTTGGTGATCCAAGCTTGATCCCAAATATAAATCTCGTACCCATAGTGGGTAAGCTGGATGAGGCCGGCAGGAAGTTTGTCTCCCATGTATCTCCATTCCTGAACAATCCCAATGTCAAGTACCTACCGAAACTTTCGGAAACGGATACCGAGATCATGAGTGCCGCTCAGGACTTATCTTTTGACGCCCTGAAGGCCTTTGTTCGCCGCAATTGTAAAGATACCCCAAGCTTTGCCTGGCAATACAACAACTATTTTGAGATTTCTCAGTTTACCGGGCAGGATGCCTATTTGCTCAAGAAGTATTGCTACGGGATCCTCAAAAAAATCTTCCTCTTGCTGGAGGATAAGCGCACTTTCCTATTGAAGGCAGAGCATCAGGTGAGCATCAACAAGATCAATCCGATCAGCCTGAACAACAAGCAACTTCAGTTGCAGTTTAAGATCTGGGAAGAAGAACCACTACTGAATCTTTCGGCCTTCCTTCTGGTAGAAAATGAGGAGATTCCTCTTACCGAGGCGAGCTTTCGGAACCGCACCATCGAGCATGAGGGTCACCTGTATCTAGTCGACAATGAGGAGTTGAGTGAAGCTGTTGCCTACTTCAGCGAGCGACCGGTCGTAAAGATCAACAAGGCAGATCGACTAAACTTCCTTCGAGATTTTGTTTTCCCTCTACAGAAAAAGTTTGCTTTAGCCTTCGATTTCGAACTGGAGACCAAGGTGAAGCGTACTACTCCTGCAGGACAGATTTACCTTAAGGAATGGGATGACTATCTGGTACTACATCTGATTGTGGATTATGAGGGCATCTCTGTTGAGTTGGATAATCGAGACGAAATCTACACAGAGGAGGACGGAGATGTATACAAGATATTTAGGGATAAATCATTTGAAAACGACTTTCTTGAAAAAGTACGTGGGCTACATCCCGACTTTCAGACGCAGGATAACAGCAACCAGTTTCACCTGTCTTTTAAGCAGGTGGTAAATAACTTTTGGTTTCTCGAGTTGTTTGATACGCTCAAGGAGATGGACATTGAAGTCTTCGGCTTCAAGAATCTCTCAAAGCTCAAATACAACACCAACAGGCCGAGTATTCGAACACAGGTTTCTTCGGGTATCGATTGGTTTGATGTTCAAGTGAAAGTGGACTTTGGGGGGCAGGAGGTCAATCTAAAAGAAGTCAAGAAGGCCATCCTAAGAAACGAGAACTTCGTAAAACTGGGGGATGGGAGTATTGGTATCTTGCCGGAAGAATGGGTGAAGCAGTATGCAACGCTGTTTAAGCTGAGTACGGTGGATGAAGATAGTCTGAAGGTGTCGAAGATTCACTTCTCATTGGTAGATGACTTGTATGAGCAGATTGAGGACATCGAGGTGCTGTCTGAGCTCGATTTCAATCGCAATCGATTGCGCAACTTCAAAGGTGTACGGGAGATTCCGGTTCCAGAAGGCATTCTTGCCGATTTGCGCGACTACCAGCAGGATGGCTTGAACTGGCTGACTGCCTTACACAACCTTGGTTGGGGCGGCTGCCTGGCAGATGATATGGGATTGGGTAAGACCTTGCAGATTTTGACCTTTATTCAGCATTTGAAAGATACGGGCGGGGAGCACAAGACTCATTTGGTGGTCTCTCCTACTACCTTGATCTTCAACTGGGAAAACGAGATAAAGAAATTCGCTCCGGGCCTAAAAGTGCATCGTCACCATGGACCAAACAGGGACCGAAATGAGGTAGCTGTATTCCGATCTGCAGATGTGGTACTAACTTCCTATGGGATGATTGTCTCTGACATTGAGCTTTTCAGAAAGTATCTATTTGAGTACCTCATTTTGGATGAATCGCAGGCGATCAAAAATCCTTACTCTAAGCGGTATAAGGCGGTGCGCTTGATGAATTCCAAGTTCCGCTTGGTGCTGACAGGTACACCTGTCGAAAACAACACCTTTGATCTCTATGCTCAGCTCAACTTCTTAAACCCTGGCTTACTGGGTAGTTTGGAATTCTTCCGCTCTGAGTTTTCTAATCCAATCGATCGCAAGAATGATGAGGAGAAGATTGAGGAATTGAAGAAGATTGTATCGCCTTTTGTTTTGCGCAGAACGAAGCAAAAGGTAGCGAAAGAGCTACCAGATAAAACGGAAAATATTCTGTACTGCGAAATGCCTCCACGTCAGCGTCGTGTTTATGATGCCTTCAAGAATGAGTACCGTCAAAAGATTGTTTCTAGAATGGCAGAGGTTGGATTACATAAGTCTGGCTTTATCATTTTGGAAGGGCTTATGAAATTGCGACAGATTTGTGATTCTCCAGCTTTGTTGAATTCCGATGGCGACTACGGTTCAGACTCGATTAAGTTGGAAGTATTGATGACCCACATTACGGAGAAAACCAACAACCACAAGATTTTGGTCTTCTCACAGTTTTTGGGAATGCTGAACATGGTTAGACGAGAACTGGACCAGAAAGGCATCGTCTACGAGTACATGGCAGGTAGTACCCCAACCAAAGAGCGACAAGCAAAGGTAGAGCGCTTTCAAGAAGATGAGTCCTGTCGGATATTCTTGATCAGTCTCAAAACAGGGGGTGTAGGTATCAACCTTACTCAAGCTGACTATGTGTATCTTATCGATCCATGGTGGAACCCAGCGGTGGAGCAGCAGGCAATTGACCGAACACACCGGATCGGACAGAAGAAGCATATCTTTGCCTACCGAATGATCTGCAACGATACAATTGAGGAGAAGATTGTAAAGCTGCAGGAAAAGAAACGTGGTTTGGCGAGGGATTTGATTAGTTCGGAAAAAGGGCTTTTGAAAAATCTCACAGCGACTGAGGTCGAAGATTTGTTCAGTTAGGCAAATAGCTTGCGTTAGAAAGCAAAAAACCCTCTTCGGCAATAGATGCCAAGGAGGGTTTTCTCTTTGTTCTTGTTCTTTGCTACTTACCAGCGGTCATCTTCATCTTCCTCATCATCGTCATCTCCATCAAGCTCTTCTTCATCCTCCTGAGAATGAGCAGCATCGTCCACTGGTTTTGGTTTGGCGAATTGCGAGGAATATTCGTCTTGATCGTATTTGTGATTGAACTCGTCAAAATCATACTCAGGCATTAGTTCTGATTTGACATAGTTGACTGTCTCCTCTAAAGCCTCAAGGAATTTGGTAAAATCCTCTTTGTACAAGTGCAATTTGTGGCGTTCGTAGCCACCTTCCTCGAATTTGCGTTTACTCTCCGTTATCGTAAGGTAGAAGTCATTTGCACGTGTACTTCTCACATCAATAAAGTAG
Source organism: Chitinophagales bacterium (assembly GCA_020629205.1). Taxonomy (GTDB): domain Bacteria; phylum Bacteroidota; class Bacteroidia; order Chitinophagales; family UBA2359; genus JAHDDV01. The sequence goes on from JAHDDV010000133.1 coordinate 7,764, forward strand.
GTTCTCTTTTTGCCGGCCCGCACTGTCTTTGAGTAGATCCCTTCGTATTTGTTGCTGTTGAATCTATTTCCTTCCTCCACGTTTAGAAATTTTTGTCAGAAAAATAGTGATCTATAGAATACAATATCTAATTTTTTTCTCTCTCCTCACTTATTCTGGCGTCTTTTTTGGAGTTAGTCTCTGCTTATGAAAGAGCTCATAGTAAGCCCCTTCAGCTGCCATTAAAGTGTCGTGCGTTCCACTTTCCAGCAACTTTCCTCCATCCAGCACAAGTATTTTATCGAAATCCAGCAAGGTAAATATACGATGTGTAATGATAATAGCCGTTTTTTCTGCTAAAAAAGAATCGAGATAGTCGAGAATCGCTTGCTCCGTGTTAGCGTCAACTGCAGAAAGACAGTCATCCAAGAGAATCAAATTCGGCTCTTTGATCAAGGCTCTTGCAAGGCTAATCCGTTGTTTTTGCCCGCCTGATAGGGTTACTCCCCGTTCCCCCACCATTGTTTCATATTGTAAAGGAAGCCCAAGTATGTCTTTATGAACAGCAGCGCCTTCTGCTGCCGATATGACCTCTTCAAGCGTAGAATCTTCTTTACCAAAGGCAATGTTTTCGCGCACAATCTCGGAAAACAAGAACACATCCTGTGGAACATAGCCGATTTGGTCGCGAAGGGACTGCAGATTGTGTCGTTGAATATTTTCACCATCCAGCAGGATTTTTCCTCCACTGGCATCATATTTCCTTACCAACAACTCGGCAATTGTAGTCTTGCCACTGCCAGTCTTGCCAATAATTGCCATTTTCTCACCCGGATTCAAGGTAAAACTCAAATCCTCCAGAGCCACAATGCCCGTATCTGGATATACAAAGGAGACATTGTCAAACTGAATACCTCCTTGTAGAGCCACCTTAATGCTGTCTTTATCAGACTGAATTGAAGGCTTTGTTTGAAGAAATTCATTGATTCTCTTTTGTGAAGCCGCGGCTCTTTGGATCAATGCAGCCACCCAACCTAAAGACATGACTGGCCAGGTTAACATGTTCACATATAGTACAAACTCCGCAATATTACCTGCAGTGATCTTTCCTGCAATTACGGCGCGTCCCCCCATAAAGATTGTTAGCACTGTGCTGAGTCCAACCAGCAAGGTCATTAAAGGAAAAAACATAGCCTGTACTCTGGCCAAACTTAGCGAGCGTTCCTTGTAGGTGATACTCTCCTCTGCAAAACTCTCCCGAAATCGGTCCTCCTGCACGTAAGCCTTGATCACCCGAATGCCAGAATAGGACTCCTGGGCATGACTGGTCAGTTTTGACAGTTGCTTTTGAATGGCTTCACTCTTCCTGTTGATCAATGTATTGACGTAATAAATCGAAATCGACAATATTGGCAAGGGCAGAAGCACATATAAAGTCAATTCCGCGTTCACCCGAATCATGGTCGAGATCACCATTGTAAACATGACCACAAGATTGATGGAGTATAGAATCACTGGCCCCAGATACATCCGCACGCGATTCACATCCTCAGCCACCCGTGACATGAGATCTCCCGTCTTATTACGCTTGTAAAAGGCAGAAGTCAAGGATTGATAGTGGTTGTAAACCTCGTTGCGCAAGTCGTACTCAATCAGGCGACTCATTACGATCAAGGTTTGGCGCATCAGAAACATGAAAAGGCCTTGAACCAAGGCCAAAAATATCACTATAGCAGCGAAGAAAATGATAATAGAGCTGAAGTGCTGGCTGAAGGAACCCTGTAGTCCGAAGCCGTCGAAAAGTCGGTATAGTGCAATGTTTTCCTTCACCAGATCAAAAACATGTCTGATCACTTGAGGAGGAAACACCCCAAAGACATTTGACAAGGTGACAAAGAGCACTCCGAGCAAAAATCGGAAGCGATACCGCCAAAAATATTTATTAAGATATAGCAGTTCCTTCATTCAGGGATGAAGGTACCATATTTGCCATAAAATAGAGCTCATTTCTACTTATGCCAAGACATTTATGGCTACTTTTGCGCTCATTAGTATCATCCCCCTATGATCGTCTCAATAGACTCCGGTTCTCATTTTGTTAAAGCGCTGCAAAACCCATGGCTACAGCAGCTAATTGCCAGCCGGGCAAATTGAAATGGCACGTTTAATGGTTGATGTTCTCCGAATTCTAAGCTCTAGAAACCAAGTTCTTACCACATGTTGAATCGAAGAAATCTGAGGGTGAAGGTCATGCAAGCACTGTATGCAAAAGAGCAGACAGGCTATCCTTCTGAAACACATCAGAAGAACCTTCGCACATCCGTGCAAAAGTCCTATCAGCTATACCTTTTCTTGTTCTATACCATCAACGAAATCTGCCGTTATTCTTTGGTTGACAACGAAATCAAGAAAGCCAAGCATATCAAGACCTCGGAAGATGCCAATCCAAGCGAGCGGCTTATCAACAATCCTTACATCAAGGGGATACAAAGTGATGAAGCCTTCAACAGGATTTGTGAAAAAAATCACTTTGACAAATTCTTGCCTAAGGACCTCATCAAGCGACTATATAAGAAGGTTGTGCAAATGACTGACTACGAGCTCTATGTAACTAAGCCAGTCGTCAAACTCTCCGATCACAAGACAATCATCAAGATGATTTTCAAGAAAGTCTTGCAGAAAGAAGAGGAGTTTCAATCAGTGCTCGAAGACCACTTCCCCAACTGGATGGACGAAAAGAAGTCTATCATCTCAGGGCTGGTCAGAAAGGTCGATTCTTACAAGAAAGTAGAACGTGACTTTGTGGCTACCTACAGCAATTCAGAAGTAGATTGGGAAGACTTTGCCAACTTCTGCAAAAAGCTCTTCAACAAGACTGAGGAAAAGGAGGAGGTCTTTTTGGAGTTGATCAAACCTCAGCTTAGAAACTGGGACATCACACGCGTCGCCGCGATTGATATCCTTTTGATAAAGATGGCTTTGGCCGAACTACTGTACTTCCCGGAGATCCCCGTCAAGGTCACCCTTAACGAGTATATTGACATTTCCAAACGATACAGCACCCCTAAATCCAAGGATTTTGTCAATGGAATCCTGGACAGACTGATGAAGCAACTAGACAGTGAGCAACGTCTGGTCAAGATCGGTAGAGGACTGAAAGAATAGGCAAGATATTGAGCCTTATGCTGCAATTTACGTTTTTATAGTCGTATACAACCGAAACATTCCCCCATGAAACATCTTATACCCCTGGTCCTCATTCTGCTCCTAAGTGCTTGTGCCTCAGAGAGCAAAGAAAATTCAGCTGTGCCGCCTTCTGATAATGCAGAAATGCAAAGCGAGCAAGAGAACAAGGAACCCTCTGCTGAGGAGCTGGCCGCCAGAGCAGAAAAAGTAGAAGCAGAAAAGAAAGCTGCTGAAGAAGAAGCAAAGCAGGAAAAACAAGCAGCCGAATTAGAAGCCAAGGCGGAAAAAGAGAAGCAGGCTGCCGAAGAAAAGGCAAAAAAAGAAGCGGCAAAAAAGAAAGCTGCTGCCAAAAAGAAAGCAGAAGCTGATCGAAAAAAAGCCGCTGCTGCCATGGCTCCGAAGTTTGATTTCAAAAACACAGAACACAAGTATGGTTGGATCACCGAAGGAGACGTGGTGGACCATGATTTTGTGTTTACCAATGCAGGCAAGCAACCTCTTATCATCCAATCCGCAGATGCTGCTTGCGGTTGCACCATCCCCGACTATCCGAAGGAGCCGATCCCTCCAGGTGGCACTGGTAAAATCAAGATCACTTTCGATAGCAAAGGCAAGGTCGGCACGCAAAACAAAAAAGTAACTATCGTTGCGAACACTGTTCCCAAATACTCTTACCTTTGGATGAAGGGTGCAGTACTCAAATAAGCGCAATACCCCTCAATTCACACAGCAATTCAAGGAATGGAAATAATACTACTTCAGTCAGGTACAGGTACAGCCAATATGCTCATGTTCGCTGCCATCATGGCCATCATGTACTTCTTCATGATCCGCCCTCAGGCCAAGAAAGCCAAAGCGCAACAAGACTTCATCGCCAATCTGCAAAAGGGAGACAAAGTGGTGACCGCTGGTGGCATTCATGGAAAGATCGCTAAGCTGGAAAAGAATGCAGTACTGCTACAGGTTGACTCAAATACCAAAATCAAAATTGACAAGGCATACATTGCTGGAAGCTCTAATGCCAATGCAAACCAGACAAAAGAAATCGCGGCTGGGGATTCTGCTAAGAGCTAAACCCGTCCAAACAAGATGGCAGTGCAAAGGCTAAAGGAAATACTCGGCAAGGTCTACAGCAATGGACGCTGGTTTGGTATTGAAAACAAAGCTGCCTTTGTACTTTGCCTGCTTATTGCGCTTGTGATGTGGTTGCTAAATGCACTCGAACGCAACTACTCTCATAACATGTCAGTGCCTGTCGAGTACATCAACATGCCGGAAGGAAAAGGGCTGATCGCTCCACTTCCCGAAACACTCGAAATCGAAGTGAATGCAAAAGGATCCGACCTCTTTCAAAACAGTTTCGGCTTTGGAGATCACAAGCTCGTACTGGACTATCAAAGGGACATTAATCAGGAGGTAATGCCCTCCTCCACCCTCAGTAATACCATCGTTCGAAAGTTAGGAATCCAACAAGTCACTGACATAAGACCAGATACCCTCTTCTTTCTCCTTGACGATTTTGCCGAGAAAAAAGTACCCGTAATCCTCAAACAGGAAATTGGCTACAACACACTTTTCGAACCCAAGGGAAAACCTAAAATCGAACCGGATTCTATTACAATCAGCGGCTCCGCAACAGCGGTCGATACCCTGCAATCATGGCCCAGTCTGCCAGTCATTGCCCTCGATGCCAAAGCCAATCTTTCTGGCACTATCGAGCTTCAACAACCGCAAGTCTTCAATCTGCAGCTCTCCCAAAATTCCGTCAACTACAATATCGAAGTGGAAGAATTTACAGAAAAGACCTTGGAGATTCCCATCAATCCAGTCAATCTTCCCGAAGCAACTTCCGTAATTATCTACCCCAAGACTGCAAAGGTCAGTTTTCGAGTTAGCTTCTCAGATTTCAAAGAGGTAGAAGCTGGCATGTTTACTGCGGTAGCTGACTTCGCAGACGTGGATCTTGGCAGCAATCAACCTGTGAGGGTCGTACTTGCGAAGAAGGCTTACAAGGTCTCCAATATTCGTATCAAGCCCGAGTTTCCCAAATACATTGTGTATCAAAAATAAGGGGCCCCAGCTAAACACAATTCTATGCTTAAAATCGGAGTTACAGGAGGAATTGGCAGTGGTAAAACCACCGTCTGCAAGTTTTTCGAATTTCTAGACATACCGGTCTACTATGCTGATGATCGAGCAAAATGGTTGATCCAAAACAAACCTGAACTGAAGAGCGCAATCATCACTGCCTATGGTCAAGAGGTCTACTCCGATAGCGGCGAACTCAATCGAGCCCATCTGGCAAATATTGTCTTCAAAGACAAAGCAGCTCTCTCGAAGCTTAATCAATTAGTACACCCGGTAGTGATTCAAGATGGCATCGAGTGGATGCAACAGTTTGAAGGAACCAAGCCCTATGTGCTAAAGGAAGCCGCCCTGCTTTTTGAGTCTGGTTCTTCCAAGCAAATGGATTACAGCATTCTCGTTGCTGCCCCCGAAAGCCTTCGCATTGAGCGCGTCATGTGGCGCGACAATGCTAGCGTCGAATCGATCAAAGCACGTATCGACAAACAAATGCCCGAGGATCAAAAGAGGGAACTGGCAGATTTCGTGATCGACAATGATGGGGAGCACCTTTTGATTCCACAAATCTGGGCACTGCATCACATTTTTTGTGATCTTGCATGAGAAGCGTGCAGTTGCAAGCTTCATGTCCAACGGGCGGACCAGTCATCAGTCATCAGTCATCAGTAAGTTATTCCGTCAAAAAGCGAAGTAACTC
>JAHDDV010000551.1 GCA_020629205.1 Chitinophagales bacterium
CATCATCATCGCAATCAGGCTCGGGAATCAAATCGTACACACAAGTACAGGTCGAAGCATCGTAGGTATCAACCGTGCCACAATCATCATCATCGCAATCAGGCTCGGGAATCAAATCATAGACACAAGTACAGGTCGAGGCATCGTATGTATCAACCGTGCCACAATCATCATCATTGCAGTCGGGCTCAGGGATAGGCTCATGCGAACAGGTACAGGTGACTGGATCGTAAAAATCTTCTGTATTGCAATTTAGATCATCGCATTCAAGATGATCGGCTGCTTCCACAAGAGAAGCAGCACCATAAATGGTGGCTCCGTCAAGCGTAACATTACTACAGCCAAATGTAGTTTCTAAAAGATTATCGGAAGAGAGACTATAGACATCATCTGCTGCAAAAGCAAACATCTCTAATTCACAATCCCCCATTCCCAAGGTAATACCATAAAAATCCACATTACTTTCAAACTGCCCCACCAATACAGGGTTTGATAGGTCATCAGTCTGGAATTCGAGCAGGTTTCCATTCGTCCCAGATAAATATAGACTGCCATTGAAAAAAGTCAAGTCACCCGCAGATGAGATGGGAATTCCGTACGAAAAAGACTCTTGTACAATTCCAGTGCTACCATCGATTATGTAAATGGTTTGCGTTAGACTCGACGCTCCATAGATCGTACCATCGTCGCCAATTGTAAGAGCGTTGATCTGTCCAGATATATCCGGGCCAACTTGCTGTGAAGAGCCGGTGCCAGGATCAATGAGATGCAGTCCACTGAAAGGCTCTATTCCGTATAAATCACCAGTCATAGGATCAATCGCAATGTCCAAAAAGACGAGACTACTGGCAAGCCAGGCACTCGAACATGTTGCTGGGTTAAATGCATATAGATTTCCATATTCGTCCACAATGATGAGATCTTCAGGATTTATCTGGTAACATGGCTCACATGGGCCACCACAGTCGACATACTGTTCATCTTGGTTCAAGACTCCATCACTACAACTCTCAGGGGCGCATGTTACCAAGATTTCAAATCCGGCATGTGGAGCACCAAATGTAAACCCATCAAAATTTATTGCAATGCAAGTATCATAGGCTATGATAGGACCGGCAAGACCTGCATCCAATTCACTATACAATACAGGCCCCAGGAATGAATCTCCAGCATGGATACTGAGCGTGGCATTAGGTGCAAGATCCAGCTCAACCACCTCAAAAATCAGGCTGGCATCCGCATCGGCACAAATTGTCATTAAGTTAAACTCCAGACCATGATCTCCATCAGGACCACCCGGGTCGTATATAGTGGCATTGCACGTGCTAACGCTCATAGTTTCCAAATTGTACTCTTGAGCCAGCAAGGGGGCTTGTGCGAAAAGTACAAACAAGAGCAAGAAGGAGGGAAAACTAACTGCAAGTCTTCCAGTTAAACTGAAATAGTCCTTTTTCATGATCTCTCAAATCTTCGAAACGGCTTATACTGAATTGCCAAGAGTTGTCTTAGCCATTGTTGACAAGCCTAATTTCTATGATGGAGAGAGATCAAACAAAAACAAGGTCAGCAAGAAGTTTGCTAATTATTTTCGGATTTTCAGACAAAACCACTGCTTTCATCCACATAACACACTGACTTTCAACATGTTTTCCGAAAAACACAAAATCCGATAGTTTTCTGATTTCGATTGCAATAAAGGAGTACTGAAGATTCCGTTTGTCAGCTTCTATCAGGTTTGACTAATAGTGTGAGCCCTGTAAATAGCTGCATAATGCAAAGTACAAAGACCTCTGCGAGCTATTGACGAGCGTATCTGTCGACATGAAGATATCACGAATTTGGAGAAGCAGAATTGTGGATATTACTGCGTTAAGCCGGCGAGATTTAGCATCTCCAGCAAAGGTACCATTCTGGCATAGTCATCCAGATACATCACAAGCACATCGCCTTACAACAGCGTAGCTGAACATGACATTGTTGAGATATCAATGCACAAAGCATCCTTCCCCTCTATCCTACCTTCTCCGCATTCACACGAGTAACATACTTGTCTATTGCAGAGTGCATGGAAGGGGAATCCGGAGCTGGAACAGCGACATCTACTCGTAGTCCCAATTCTTCGACAGCCTCCTTGGTTGCCTTGCCAAATACTGCCAGAC
>JAHDDV010000134.1:0-7848 GCA_020629205.1 Chitinophagales bacterium
GAGCAAGGATCAAAGAGCAAGGTGCTTTTCGCGTAGAGACGCATTGAATGCGTCTTGGTGCCATATGGGCAAGGAATGGATTTCGGATCAAAGAACAAAGAATGGGGGTTGCGTACACGTATGCGTATGCGTATGCGTATGCGTATGCGTATGTGGTTAGGTAGTCAATCAAGTTGAAACCTCCAACTCAAAACTAGAAACTAAACACTAACAACCCTACCACGGCAATTTCAGCTTCGGCTTGTCGCTGAAGTCAGGATACTTTGGTGGATTCTTCTTGTGCGCTTTCAAGACTTCTGAAATGGCGCGATCAAGCTGCGGATCTATTCCCGCTTTGTAGTCTTGCGGAGCATAGTCTACCTCAATATCGGGATCAGTACCGTAGTTTTCCACGCCGTATCCAACATCCATGTACCAGCTCGAAAACTCCGGTTGAGTAGTAACTGTACCGTCGACCAATTGATGTCGCGGCCAAATGCCAACAACGCCTCCCCATGTACGCTTGCCAATCAAAGGCCCCAGTCCCATCAACTTGAAACAGTGAGAAAAGATATCACCATCGGAGCCCGCATATTCATTCGTTAGTGCTACCAAAGGGCCTAGCGGACTATGATTGGGATAATGGTCTGGATTGGGCTGCCATCTCGAGAGACCAAAACCAATCGGCTTTCTGGCCAGCTTTTCGAGTAGCAGCTGTGACACGTGTCCACCTCCATTAAAACGAACATCAACAATCAATCCTTCACGCTGCACTTCCAATGCATAATATCGATGGAATTCTGCATAACCATCCGGGCCCATATTGGGAACGTGTAAGTAGCCAATTTTCCCCTTGGTTTTCTTATGTACATAGGCACGATTCTGCTCTACCCACTCTCGATAGCGAGCATGATCTTCGGTGGCCAGGGTCTTGACAGTCACCTGTCTTTCTGCTTTCTTGCCCTTCTCCTTTAGACCAATTACCACTTCCGTATTCACCTGGTTGACCAAAAGAGAATAGGGGCCAGTATGCTTGTCGAGACGAGTACCATTAACCGCCGTGATACAGTCGCCGACTTTTGCATTTACTCCCAAACGACGCAGCGGAGATTTGGACTTCTGAGTCCAGTTGTCACCATCTACAATATGGGTGATTCGATAGGCTTTTTCTTTCGCATCATAGACAAAATCGATACCCAACAAGCCCTGACCATAATAAGGGCCCAAGCGATAATCACCTCCACTCTCATAGGCATGCGAAGTGCCGAGTTCACCTTGTACTTCCCAGGCCAGATCTGATAGTTCTGCACGACTTCCAAGCCGATCGACTAATGGCGCGTAGGCTTTGTAAACCGCTTCCCATTTGATACCAGCCATATCTTCCGACCAGAACATCTGCTTTTGCAGCCTCCACAATTCATGGAACATTTGCTTCCACTCCTCTTTTGCCACGATTGCTACTTTCATCCGGTCAAGATCTACCCAACCGTCTCTACGGTTGTGAGCGCTTCCCTGACTCTGACTAGAACGGCTCTGAATAGATTGCACCCGTAGCTTCTTACCTGTCCAATAGATGATGCTCTCATTCTTTGTCGCAACTTCAAAGCTGGCTACATTATTGGCGATCAACACTTCCCTTTGCTTTTCGAAGTCATACATGTATAGCGACTTCTTTGGATTTGGATTGCCGTAGTATCGGTCCATAGATCCAACTACACCACTACAGGTATAGATCACCTTATCTTCAACTGCTGCGATAGAATAGTAGTTACGTTCCTGAACTGGAAACTCCATCAGCCGATCCTTGATACCATCCAAATCTATGCGCAGCGCACCCGATTTGGTCTGTGGCCGCTTCTTCTTCTTATCATCATCGTCATCGTCTCCAGGTGCTTTGGGTTCTGGAATGAATGGATCCATATTCTCTGCCTGCAGCGAAATCAGGTAGGGTCTAAAGCCTCTTGGGAACCCGAGATCAAAATAATGATTATCGTATACCGGATTGAAGACCCGGCGAGAGAAGAAATACAAGAATCGCCCTTCCGGATCAAAACATGGATCCGTATCCATAAAGTCACCGCTGGTGATTTGTGTTGTTTTTTTGTTTTTCAGGTTGTAGAGCATGAGCTTCGAAGCATCTTCTACATCATTCTTGACATATACCAGCCAGTTGCTATCGGGTGCCCATGAATAGCCGTGCACCATATAATAGCCCGTACGCTCTTTAAAGATGATTTTCTTCTTCTTCAAATCGACGATCAGGATCTCACAGCGATGATTGCTCAAGGCGAGATATGCATCATTTGGCGAGACCTTCATATTCACCACCCGACCAATGTCCAGCTTTTCCAATCGCGTTACTTTTTCGGAATGACGGCTGTGAATCTCTATGACCTCTGTACCTCCTTTATCGGAGATCGTGATAAATCCTTCCCCACAATTAAGGTAAGAAGGCAGGCGTTGTCTTACCGACTTCCCGGTGCCAATCTCCTTAACGGGGCCTTGCCAGTTGGGCATTTCGAATACCTTTCCCCGTACATTGGCCATAAGGGAATGGCCTTCAGGATGAAGGGTAAAATACTCTAGGAATCGACCAGGATTGACAAACTTTCTCTGCAACTGGGTTCGGGAACTATTGAACTGAATCTCGACCTTGTTTTCTTTGCCAGTCTTCACATCCAAAACGAACAGATCAGCCCCTGCATGATAGACAATCGATTGACCGTCTGTTGTCGCGTTTCTTGCGTAGAATTTATTTTGGCTGCTGTGCTTTTTGAGATCTTGACCTTGAGGGTTGACGGAGTAAATATTTCCGATACCTTCATGATCGCTTATGAAATAAACTCGACTACCGATCCACATCGGCGAAGCATTATTTCCGCCGGGCTCTTTCAACTCTTTGTACTTACCATCACCTTTGGCGTCAATCCAGATCTTGCCCACCGTGCCACCACGGTATCGTTTCCATCTGGCAATGTCACCCGTATTCCTGCCAATAACAGATTGTTTCTTTGGCCCATAAACAATACTATCAGCGATACCCAAGCCTAGTTGCTTTGGCAATCCACCTTTAAGATCAATACTAAACAATTGCTTTCTACGGCCACTCGGCATCTGAAATCCACTGCAGTAGATAATGCTCTTTCCGTCCTTCGACCATCCAGCAATACGCGTACGCATATTGGCACTGTAACTAAGTCGACGTATCTCGCCACCAGTAGAGGCGATAACATATACTTCCGCGTTTCCATCCTCACGGCCGATAAAAGCTATGTGCTTTCCATCAGGGGAAAAGTGTGGTGTTGAGATTTCTCGATGGCCGTTTGTCAAGCGCGTAGCTTGTCCGCCTCCAGTAGGCACTGTCCATAGATCATCTTCACTTACAAATACGATCTGGTCTTGAAAAATAGTGGGGTACCAATAGTATCCTTGCTGAGCCATTTGCAAATTTTAAGGTAGGGCAATGATTATGCCGCTAATATAGCAAATATCATACCTCTATTCGCTCTAAATCAAGCCTGTAGACTACAGCAAGTGGCCTAAAACGCTAAGAAATGAACTTATAGCTAGCTTGCAATGAACTCGCGGGTTTTGACAGAATCAGACGCAAAGCCAATAGACGACACTGACAAATTTCATTGCTATCCAAGGGAACAAAATTCCAGTGTCCAGTGTTACCCCGGCCTAAGTCACTTTTTCCGGATGCTGCTGCTTGGAACCCCCAACTGCAATCTGGGCAAACAGCAGGTAATCCGGTATACCAAAGGCGTCCACTAAACAACCGGCCTCGGGTCTCAACTTCATACATAGTTTGTCAATCGTCTTTCGGATGGCTCTGGACTTCTTTGGACTCAAGTACTCATGTTCCAGGTACCATGCCTTGTTCTCCTCAATGATATGAAGGGCAAACAAGTCGCAGAGCATATCCAGCACCTTGTGAAGTGACTCATCTTCACAAGCCTTCAAGGCAAATACAAACTGCTCCAGCATCACACGGTCAGCATAGGCTTTCCCCAAAGCCAATAAATGCGTTTGACAGCGAATAGCAGCATCATAGGAATCCATACCGGACTTGATATAAGCTCGTAGCCTTTTACCCAGTGATTTTAGCAAATGCCGCTCTCGGTGACGCACTACATCTAAATGATATTCATCATCTCTCAAATGCTCTTCATCGACATTTCGCGACCCACGACGCTCTTCAACTGAAAAGGCTACCTCACCCAGTAGATACCGGACCAGCTTGATAGGATTCATGTCATTGAATTCTCGCTTATATTCCGTCAAGAGTCCCTTCGAAACCAATTGCATCAATATCGAATTGTCTCCTTCGAAGGTGGTAAAAATGTCCGTATCTGCTTTCAAATCTGCAAAGGCATTCTCCCACAAATAGCCCTTGCCTCCACAGGCCTCCCGACACTCCTGCAAGATGCGCGTAGTCTGCCAGGTACTCCAGGACTTCATGGCCGCCGCCAGCGTTTCGATCTCACGAATATCGTCTTCCGTTCTATTGACAAAACGCTTAGTCAGATATTGCAATCCGAAATGCATCGCATAGGTGCGAGCCAGCAGCGGGAGCAATCGCCTTTGATGCATAGGGTAGTCCAATAGCAGTGTTTCCGCTTCTCCTTCTGGCCCGAACTGCCGTCTCTTCAAGGCATGCTTTACCGCAATCGCCATACCTTTCTTGGCTGCACTCAATCCAGCTCTCGGCACCCCTACTCTACCGCCTACCAGTGTTCCAAGCATCGTAAAAAAACGGCGGCTTCTGCTTTCAATCGGACTGCTGTAAAGCCCTTGCTCATCTACACTTCCAAAACGATCCAAAAGATTCTCTCTTGGCACGCGCACCTGATCAAACCAAATGCGACCATTGTCGACTCCATTCAGTCCCAATTTATATCCACAGTCCTCCACCCTTACGCCTGGCAAGTGATTGCCCGAATCATCACGCAGTGGGACCAACAAAGCATGAACCCCATGTTGCTCCCCATCAGTAATCAATTGTGCAAAGACTGTTGCCATTTGGCCATGAAGGGCATTGCCGATGTATTCCTTGCCAGCCCCATAATGTGGCGTATGAATCACAAACTCACCGGTTGCTCTATCATATGTGGCTGTAGTTTCCAAATCCCTCACATTCGAACCATGCCCCGTCTCTGTCATCGCAAAGCATCCCGGCAGCTCCATAGTTCCAATCAGTTTTTGATACTTGTCATGATGCTTCTTGGTTCCCAACCACATCACGCTACCTCCAAATAATCCAAACTGAACCCCAAACTTGATCACCATGCTCAAATCGTGGTAACCCAGGGTTTCAAAGATGGTCATATAGCCCATCATATCTGACTTCCCACCATATTCTTCAGGATATGCAATCGCTCCATATCCCTGAGCGGCCAGTAACTTACACCATTCTAGTACTTGTGTCCGATATACCTCTTTATTTTCGTGATGGCGAAGGGCAAAAACCGGATCTGCCAGAAGATGCTTCAGCCGCTCAATGCGTCCCGCTTCTTCTCCTTCCAACAATTGCTGCATAGCCTCTGGAACAAAACAAGCAGCGTTGAATTGCCGGTTTGCTTCACGGATCAGCTCCTCGGTCAAAAGATTTCTATGATACTTCAGACTTGGCTCTCCGATAGCAGTGGCAATTTCTGCAAGTGCCTGCTGAGCCTCTTCTCCTTCCCAACCTATTGCGCCATCATTGACAGAAGCCATTTGGCGAGCAAGGCCCAGGAGAATATCCTGTGATTCAGGCATAGGATTTTCCGCCGCTGCCCGAATGACACTTACCCACGCCTCCATAAGTTCTTTGGATGGCGGATTGGCAGGATCTAACCAGGAATAGACTGTATCACGGTCGTTAACCTCCAAAAAAGCCATGGAATCAACTTTTTCTTTGATCAAGCCTATTTCAGAGGGGCTAAGCACATTATCGGCCCAGGCCACATAAAGTAATGGTACTAAAGGCAGTATCTTCGGATTTTCCATCCCCGTTTTCACATCAAGCATAATTGTTGTTTCTGTGACGCATAAATTGCGTCCATAATTCAAGAAAAAATGTACCCTTCAGTTAATCTTTAACGTCTAAAGATTTAGATAGGGGCCAATTGGAAAAATCTAGTTATCTTCTCCTTATAAACACGAAATTGTTTTCGAGGTTTCCGAGGCATTCGCAAACTTTGATCCAGATTTTTTCATTCATAAGGACCACAAAGACCCACAATCATGGCAAGTAAACGCAAAAACAGCGATTTGCAAATTATTGGTTTCCTCATCTTGCTCGTTATTGGAGCCGCATTGATATTCAAAATCTTAGGATTTGTCGGAGGACTACTGATGAAGCTGGTCCCTCTGGTAGTGCTGGGACTCTTGGGATACGGCGGCTACTTGTACTTGAAAGCTAAGGGATAGAGAATCAATAACTGTCCATTTTGACTCCCAATCCCTAAATGATCCCCGTCGAGATGCTTCGGGAGAATAGACGAATTCAGCAAAATGAACACATCCATCCCAACATCCACCATTCTGCTTATTTTATTACTATGCCTAAGCGCTTGCTTGTCAGATCAGCAGTCTGGGGATTTGTTAGTGGACGAAAATGGTTTGCTCACCGATCTCGCACTAGCCGTACAAGCCGATCCTGATATTGGACAGATTGATCCTGACTACAGGAGCTGGATCGAAAACGAAGCCCTTCCGATCAGATCCCTGGAATCCAGCCACTTTACAGATCTGGAAGAGATACTACCTGCTCTTTCCAACAAACGAATTATAGCTTTGGGAGCCAGCGCTCAGGGAGTACAGGAGTTCGATTTGATATCCCTGCGTTTGATAAAGTTCTTGCACCAAAAGCAGGGTTTTGAAGTACTTTGCCTCCCCGCTCGCTATTTTGACATCTGGCTAGGCGTCTCCCAACTCCAGGAAAAAGATGCTGAAGACTGCCTTAAAACGGCTATAGGAGAGCCAGCCAGAACCGCTTTAAAAGAGCTTTTCGAATACGCCCGACAATGTCAGAATACAGCAAAACCACTCTACATCCAAGGCATCGACATCGCTACGGGTGTTCACAAAAACGACCTGAACAGAAGCCTACAGTTCCAACAAGCCCTGCACCTGCTGCAAGAACATGATTACGCTCAAGATGTCTATTTGCACGATCAGTTATTCGCAGCAGCAGATGCAATGCCTTATGATGCACGTCTCAACTGGCTGGAAGAGTTTGGTATGGAATACACGACTTTTTATGACAACCTCCACACTTTTTTCTGGAACCAGCAGCAGCAACTACTTGACTTGACCGATCAAGCTGATCTTGTTCATCTGGTATTGAGAACTTCCTGGGACATGGCCCAATATTTAAGGTATATGAGTAGCGACACCAATCACGATGGCCTAAGAGATGAAGAAATGAGAAACAGGGCTATGGCAAATCAAGTAAAATTTCTGCTGGATGAAAAATACCCGGTGAGCCGAATCATGATTTGGTCTTCAGACGAAAATATACGCTACCACAACAAAGACATACTTAGTGGTTCGGGTAATAAGAGCATGATGGCCTTTATAGAAGAGCATTTCCCTATGGAATCTTACAGTCTGGCCATGTACATGAACCGAGGCCACATCAGCCGAGTGGATCGCTCCATATACGCATTGCCATCAGCCCCAGATCACAGCCTGGAGGCTCATTTGTTCCATGCTGGCTGGAGCTACAGTTTTCTGGATCTTCACGATCAAGTGCCAAGCCCAGGCAATCAGTGGATATTTGAAGAAGTGCAAACCAGACAAGAGGGTCAGGCTGTGCTAAAACTCATCCCCACACAACAATACGATGGACTGATCTTCGTGGATGAAGTCTCCCCAAGC
>JAHDDV010000134.1:7948-13397 GCA_020629205.1 Chitinophagales bacterium
ATCTACTTCCCCTTTACTGAAGACATAATCGCGGCCACCACTTCATAAGGATCTGCATTCGAAGCCGGTCGTCGATCTTCCAGATAGCCCTTATACTTGTTCAAGGCAACCCCTACCGGAATCCGAATCGAAGCACCACGATCACTCACCCCATAGCTAAATTTATCGATACTCTGCGTCTCATGTCGCCCAGTCAATCGCTGATCATTATCCGCTCCATACACAGCAATGTGCTTTTTATGAGTAGCCGCAAAACGCTTGCAAATATCGGTCATCAGCTTCTCACCACCTTTCTCTCGCATTGCCTTATTCGAGAAGTTTGCATGCATTCCCGATCCATTCCAATCACCACGCACTGGCTTAGGATGCAAATCAGCTTTCACTCCATACTTCTCCGTCAATCGCTGAAGGAGATACCGTGAAATCATCAAATCATCTGCAGACTTCAAAGCGCCTTTCCCAAATATCTGATACTCCCACTGACCAAGCATTACCTCCGCATTTACACCAGTGATACCAAGACCTGCATCCAAACAAAGCTCCATATGTTCCTCCACAAGCTCACGCCCGGAATTCACACCATCACCCACTGAACAATAATAAGGCCCTTGCGGCGCTGGAAATCCATCTTTCGGAAATCCGATCGGCTTACCATTAAACATCAAAACATACTCTTGCTCAAAACCAAACCAAAACTGCTTGTCATCTTTTACTCGCGCTCTCGAATTGGAAATATGCGGTTTGCCATCCGGATTCAAAACCTCTGAAAGAACTATATAACCCCGCTCTCTTGTCGGATCTGGATACACAGAAACCGGCTTCAAAAGACAATCCGAAGCAAAACCTTCCGCCTGTTGAGTACTGCTTCCGTCAAAATTCCATACAGGCAATTGCTTGACACCACCTTTATAGCTTTTCAAATCGAGAATCTTTGTCTTGCCACGCAATCCAGGCACTGGTAAACAACCATCTGTCCAGATATATTCGAACTTAAACTTCGGCATGAGGTCTTCTATTATTTTTGGTAATAAGATTAAAAATAAGTCGCCAAGATAAAGCAAACATTATGAAATTTGCAAAAAAACAGCCAAATCATTCAACGAATTTACATTTGCTTAACGATCAACTACCTTAGAATTCACTTGCTCTTCGGAGAAAGAACAGGCAAGCATAAACGAAGTACGTGATACCTTTATGAAGCTTACTTTTTTGCCAGCCAAGGCGCGATAAGGGAGCATAGCCTTGGCCAAGTGACAATCAATCGACGAAGGATGATAGAAATAAAAGCCCTTAGGTGTTACGATCTTCGTTTGTGTAGCACTAGCGTCTCGCAGGAATAGTGCCAATAAATTGCTCCTCGGAAAGAAGCCCTGATATCTTATCGTCATCAGTCACCTGTCACCAGTCATCAGTCATCAGTCACCAGTTTTCTTTAATTTTTTGGAGCCCAGCTGTATAGGCTCGTGGCGATACCCGTCTCGCTCTCTGCTCCATTCGGCACCTGCCTGCTTGTTCCTGCAACAGTGCCTGCCGTCTCGCCGCTGCGCTCTGAGCCAGCATGCACTGGCAGTCACTGGCGCATTCAGGCACCTCATACCGCGGCGATCGAGGCTAGATTGCACCGTCTGGTGCTCGTGGCAAGGAGGATTTCGAAGCAAAACCACTAAAACTCCGGACACCGCCAACTGTTCGGTTTCTTATTCAACTTGCGGGTCCGCTTCGGACGTCTCACCCGTTTCCGTGCCTTCTTCCGCTTGGCAGAACTAGTGGTCGATACAGATTTCTTCGGAGCCGGTCGCTTGGTCTCCGGTGTGGGTTCCGGCTCTTCTGATGTACCTTCCTCAGATGGCGGTTCCAGCTCGGTAGGCTCTGGAGCCTTGGTGCTGGACTTGCCGGGAGGGCCAGATGCAGTTGGCTGCTTCGGCTGCTCTGCTATCGGCTCAGTGGGCACTTCTGCCGGACCAGGAGGGGCTTGTGTTGGCGTGTTGGTAAGTGGTGGCTGGCTACTGCCCTTGCCAGTGGGTAGAGCGGGTGGCTCCTCCTCCAGTTCTTCTATAGAAGCCGCAGACATCAACACAAAGTCATACTGCATCTCGGCTACTTCTGGAGCTTCGTAGGCCAATTCAAAACTCGGCTCTATTTCAGCTTCTGGAATAAACTCTTCAAAAGTCAGGTACCAAAGCGTGGAGAAGTATTTGTCTTTTTGATAAGGATTTTGTCTGGGATTAAAATCTAATTCCTGTAAGCGGACTTTGTCTTTCATGGCCTGCTCTGCCCATCCCAATTCCTTGGCAATCATTGCCCGATTGTAATAGGCCTCTGGGTAACTCGGGTCGTGACCAATGGCCTCAGTAAATGCTTGATAGGCCCTTTCCAAATCTCCTTCCAGAGCATAGACGATGCCATCGTTGTTGGCAGTAGCCATATTGGCCTTCACATCAAAATCCCTTCGAGCTCCCGCGAAGTCACCCATATCCTTTCTGACTACCCCCCGATTATTCAGGTAGTGGATACCAAAACTAGCATCCAGTTCTCTACCACGGTCTATGCTTTCGATCGACTTTCGGTACAATTCCTGAGCCTGATCAGGATGCCCAAAACGATCCTTGACATTGGCCAGATAATAAAAACTCACCGCTAGATTATTATGTAGAAAGCCTTCATCGGGAGCAAGCTCAAGCGCCTTCTCATACGCATCAATCGATAACTCCAGTTCCTCCATGGTACGATAGGTGTTTCCAAGGCCATTGTAAGCCAGGTAGGCATCCGGGTTTCGTTTCAGGGCGCTTTTGTAGGCGTCCATTGCTCGTTCATAGCTGCCCGCCTTCTGATACAGGTTTCCCATATTCACATAGGTCTGATCATTGTCCGGATTGATGCTGAGGGCTTTTTTGTAATTCGTAAGGGCTGGTCCTATGTCTCCCATAAAGTGATAGGCCAGGCCCAGGCCGCTGTAGGCATCCTCGTCAATTTCCTCAAAAGTGACTGCTTCTTCAAAATGGCGGATCGCCGCATCAAGATTACCCAAATGGCTATTGCTAAAGCCGAGAGCAACCTTGGTTTCGTAGTCTTCAGACTTGGAAGGATCAAGCTTGATAGCCTCTTCCAGATACACCAAAGCATCCTCAAAGTCGCGATTGAAATAATGAGACATACCTAATGCTTGTCCGTAATCAGCATTATCCTTCTCCAGTCGGGCTGCAACACGGTGTGCATCAATAGCATCTTCATAACGCCCCATCTTCATCATCAACTGTCCTGTGTGATTGTAAATCGCAGCCCGATTGGGATGCTTCTGCGAAGCTTTATGATAAAGGTCGATGGCCTTTTTATAATTGCCCTCCTGCACCTTTGCATCCGCCATATGCAAGGCATACTCCATCTTCTGAGGGTTCTTCTGAGCCAGCTTCTTATACAACTTGAAAGCCTCTTCACTTTTTTCCTGATCCAAAAGTGCATTTGCTAATCCAGACATCGCTAGCTCATTACCTGAGTCATATTTCATCGAGGCTTCAAAGTGAAAGGCAGCATCTGCCGGATGCTCATTCTCAGCATGAATTTTACCGGCCAGCAGATGTGCGTCCGCCCGAACAGATGAAAGTTCGAAAAGCTCCTCAAGTATTCGCAGCGCTTCCTCCTGCTGTCCCGCCTCCTCCAAAATCACAGCCTGACTTAGAAGTAAGTCTGGATTTCCTGCATCTTTGGCAATAGCCGATTCAAAGGCCGCTTGGGCTGTAGCCAGATCTCCTGATCTGGCCGCAAACACACCCAGATTGAAATCACGACTCTCACTGATATCAGAAGGACTCTGCTGTAGATGACGGCTGGCAGCCTCATAGTTTCCCCGGAGCCCCTCCACCAGCGCCAGATTATAGAGGGTGGTATCTTTTTGGGTAGCCTTTTTCAGCAGACTTTCCGCCTTGGGATAGTTGTCTTCACTGAGCGCAACCATGGCCAGGTTATTGTTGCCGGCTGCTGCACCTGCATCCGTCCTGGCCAACTTCATGAAGGCTGTTTTGGCCGCTTGAGAATCACCAGCCAGAAACTTGTCGATTGCTTCCCTGTTGTCCTCATCCCCCATAGCCTCGGCAGGTGCACGGAACTTGATTTCCTGTGCATTGCAGATACCATAGACAAACCATAAGATGAGCAGGCAATAGGGTTTCATCAAAACTTGATCGAATTAGCTGTGGGTCCGGACATTTGACCTACACGGTACAGAGAGTAGTCAGAACGGACCTTGTTTTAACGACAAAACTTCGTGTTCTGCATGTGGGACAACAAATTTACCGCTTAACTTAACAAGTTTTGGGACTTTCTCGTTGAATGCACGGCCAGATTTTCTGCCATTTTGAGAGCTATAAACTTGCAATCATTCAAGAGCAAGCTGGCCTTCAGCGACAATTCCTGTGGATTATCCGTCTTTCAAGCCCATAAAACCAACAAAAGCAGGCAACTTTCGGTAGAAAAACGTACCAATATCTATGGAAGGCTATGTTTAGTCAAAAATCAATTAAATTGACAGAGGAAGAACTCATATCAGGTTGTAAACGTAAAGATCGCAAAGCGCAAAAAGCGCTCTACGATGCGCATAGCTATCAGCTGATGGGACTCTGCCGACGTTACTGCAATAGCCGAGAGGATGCAGAAGATGTACTACAGGAAGGTTTTATGAACATCTTTGAAAGCTTACACCAATACAAAGGTCATGGTCAATTGAAGGCCTGGATGCGCCGCGTGATCATCAATACTGCCTTACAGAGAATTCGAAAGCGCAAGAAAGAACCGATCTTCTCAAGTTTGGATGTAGTAAATCCTCAGCTAAAACTAGCAGATCATCAAGAGTCATGGCCAGAGACCTACAAGTACGAAACCATACTGGAAGCCATCCAAAATCTACCTTTGGGGTATCGTCTGGTATTCAATTTATATGTAGTGGACGGCCTGAGCCATCGAGAAATTGCTCAAAAACTAGACATCAGCGAAGGAACGAGCAAGTCTCAGCTGTACAAGGCCAAGGCATACTTGAAACAAAGTCTTTTGAAAACCAAGCTTAACATTGTCAGATAATGAAGCCAACGCACGACAATTTCGAAAGAATGATCCAAAACTCCCTCGCAGGGGAAGGAAGCAAGCCCTCCGGTCGCGTCTGGGAAGGGCTGGAAAGCCAATTGGACCGACAAAGCAAGCCAGAAGCAGAACGATGGAAAGGAATTGCTCCTCTGATCTTGGTCGCCTTTCTGATCGGCGCAGCCTGTGGTGGACTGGGACACTGGTACGCTAGCCAGGAAAGTACCAGTCTGGCACTACAGGCAAAGTCACAGCCAGCAAGCTCTATTCCAGGAAGCAGGCTTTTGGAACATCAAGTATCAGAACGCCCAGCTAGATCCAATCAGCCAACACCAAATTCAAATCAAGCAACTGAGCTTTCTGCAACAAGCAATTCTTC
>JAHDDV010000135.1 GCA_020629205.1 Chitinophagales bacterium
AGGCCAGTCCACTAAAAGCTATCTACAGAAGAATGCTCCATCATGTAAACATAAGCTTCCGGGTAAGGAGCAGACAGTAAGCTACCTGTCTCAATATATGGATAGATTTCGTCATATCGCTGTATCAGGTTATTGACAATGCGACGATTGATTAGGCCACGGTGTAGTTTGCGGTGATCCGGGATGCCAGTGGCAGCAAGAAGCTCCACGAAATTTTCGATGGTCTCTGAGTGAAAATTGGCAACCCGCTGCTTTTTGTCTTCCACTACCAGGCCAGCTACCCGCTCTGGATCGTGCGTAGTGATACCAGTCGGGCAAGTGTTTTTATTGCATTCCAAGGCCTGGATGCAGCCGAGGGCCATCATCATTGCTCTTGCACTATAGCAGGCATCGGCCCCTAGAGACATCGTGCGAAAGATGTCAAAGGAGGAGACGATCTTGCCTGAAGCAATGAGCTTAATATCTTTTCGTAGATCAAATCCCAAAAGGGCATT
Organism: Chitinophagales bacterium; assembly: GCA_020629205.1. GTDB lineage: Bacteria > Bacteroidota > Bacteroidia > Chitinophagales > UBA2359 > JAHDDV01. Next base: position 495 of record JAHDDV010000135.1, read on the forward strand.
GTGGACAAAAGCAAGCCCTTCTTTCATTGGAGTACCGACGGAATTGGAGAACTCCAATGGTGCAGCTCCAGTACCGCCTTCCCCACCATCAACCGATATGAAATCTGGTTTGATACCCGTCTTCACCATGGCCTTGCATATCGAAATGAACTCCCGGCGATTTCCTATGCAGAGCTTGAAGCCTGCCGGGCGTCCCCCAGATAGATCGCGAATTTGCTTGATCAATTCAAGCAGACCCACTGGTGTCGAGAATGCGGTGTGATAGGGCGGAGACAGCACAGCCGTACCAGCTTCGACCGTACGGATCTTAGCAATCTCAGGGGTGTTCTTGCTAGCCGGAAGTATACCCCCATGTCCAGGCTTCGCTCCTTGGCTTAGCTTCAGCTCGATCATTTTTATGCTGGGTGATTCTACCGTCTTTTTGAAGAGCTCTGGAGAAAAGCTACCATCCTTGGAACGACATCCGAAATAGCCAGTCCCGATTTGATAAATTAGATCACCTCCATACTTCAAGTGGTAGGGACTGACTCCTCCTTCTCCGGTATTGTGAGCAAACTTGCCAATAGCAGCACCGCCATTCAGGGCCATGACCGCGTTTTTGCTCAGTGATCCGAAGCTCATGGCAGATACATTGTAAATGCTTAAATCATAGGGTTGCTTGCAGTCGGGCCCACCTACACGCACTCTGGGATGATGTTCCATCTCTCTATGGTCAAGGGCTGCGATAGAGTGATTCATCCATTCGTATCCTTCGGCATATACATCGAGTTGTGTACCGAAGGGATTGCTATCTGTCTCGTTTTTTGATCTGTTGTAGATCAGGTTTCGATGGATACGACTCAAAGGACGGCCATCAATATCAGACTCTACAAAGTATTGGTAAAGTTTGGGCCTCAAGTGTTCAGCAATGAATCGGAAATGCCCTACAACCGGAAAGTTACGGGTAATCGTGAGCTTGTTTTGCAGCATATCATAGGTGCCCAAAAGGATTATCGGGGCAAAAAGAAGGAAAAGCCAAATAAATGGCCACCAAACAAAGAAGGCCAATCCAAGGATGATTAGGATACTAACGATGGCAAAAACAACAAATTCATTACGCATGCCGGTCAGGATTTTAGTGGTTCGAAAACTAAGTTCGTGATACCTTTAAGGAGCTTATCTTTTGGTCAGCCGAGGCACGAGGAGGAAGCATAGCCATAGCTACGCGACCGACGAGCAACGAAGGATGACAGAAATAGAAGCCCTTATAATTGTCATGAACTTAGTTTTTGAGCCATTAGATTAATGTAGAACACTCAAAGTTAATTCTTTCGAAAGAATAGCCACGTGCCCCGAAATAGCTTAGAACTTTGGGTAACACTTCCTGCAGTTTTTCCTTGCTCTTTAGGATGTCATGGAATACAATAATCGACCCATCTTCTGTCAAGGTCTTCACAGCTCCCCAGCAGTCTAGTTTGTCGAGCTTTGGATCAAAGTCGCCGCTTAGTACATCCCAGCATATGATCTGAAAATGTTTGCTCAGTTCCTTGTATTGACCGGGCCGTAAGCGACCGTAGGGCGGACGAAAGAGCTTCGATTGGATTTGATCTCTAGCGTTGAGTACGTCACGGACATAGTTTTTGCTACTAGTCGTCCAGCCATTGAAGTGGGAGTAGGAGTGATTGCCCACTGCATGGCCTCTGTAAAGGATGGACTGGTACAATTCCTGATGTAGGTTGACTTTTCGACCGATACAGAAAAAGGTCGCTGAAGCATGGAAATGATCCAGACAATCGAGTACCCAATTGGTAATCGTAGGCGTAGGGCCGTCATCAAAGCTGAGATAGAGTTTCTTCTGTCCTGCTTTACATCGCCAAACAATGTCGGGAAACAGCCTTTGGACCACTTTGGGAGTCTTGTGGGGATATACCATTGCAAGCAAATAAACACTATTTTTGTGGAAAATTTTTGAAGATGGATAAAGCAGTGAGAACCAGATATGCACCAAGCCCAACAGGCTATCAGCATATCGGTGGTATTCGGACCGCCTTGTATTGTTATCTCTTCGCCCGGCATCATGGTGGCAGCCTGATCCTGAGGATTGAAGATACGGATCGTTCGCGATATGTGGAGGGAGCGGAACAATACATCATCGACTCTTTGGAGTGGTTGGGATACGATTGCAGTGAAGGGGTGCATGTAGGAGGAGACAAAGGACCATATCGGCAATCTGATCGCAAAGAGCTTTATGCAAAGTATGCTCAGCAGCTGGTCGATAGCGGCAATGCCTATCTAGCATTTGACACAGCAGAGGAATTAGCTGCCAAGCGGAAGGACTATGAATCCAGAGGGGAGACTTTTACTTATAAGGCATCCACTCGTGGTGACATGAGAAACTCACTTAGTCTGCCAAAGGAAGAAGTAGAGCAATTACTGGCCGATGGTGCGCCACATGTGGTGCGTTTGAAAGTGCCAGAGAATGAAGAAGTAGTTGTGAACGACATCGTACGCGGTAGAGTCGTATTTGACTCCAATCTGCTGGATGAAAAGGTGTTGTTTAAATCCGATGGAATGCCCACCTATCACCTGGCCAATGTTGTAGACGATCACCTGATGGAGATCAGCCATGTCATAAGAGGGGAGGAGTGGTTGCCTTCGACACCTTCCCATGTAGTGATGTATAAGGCATTCGGATGGCAAGATACCATGCCTTCTTTTGCTCACCTGCCATTGATTCTCAAGCCAACAGGAAAAGGAAAGCTGAGCAAGAGAGATGCTGATAAACTGGGTTTCCCCATCTTCCCTCTAGCATGGGAATCAGAGCGAGGCTATCGAGAGATAGGATTCTTTCCCGGAGCATTGACCAACTTCCTTGCGTTCCTGGGATGGAATCCGGGTACAGAGCAAGAGATGTTTAGTAAGGAGGAATTGGCTAAAGTCTTTACGCTGGACCGTGTTAGTAAAGCAGGGGCCCGCTTCGATTATGAAAAGGCTTGCTGGTTCAACCAACAGTATTTGATGGCCCTATCGGATGAAGAATTAGCAGCAGCTGTTGCTTCTTTTGCACCACCGGAGATCGATATTCCGAAGGAACAATTGTTGGCAGCTTGTCCAATGGTGAAAGAGCGGATGACCTTTCCGATAGACTTTTGGAAGCAGCATACTTATATCTTTCAAAGCCCAATGGATTACGACCCAAAGACGGTCAGAAAGAAATGGAAAGACAATCGTGCTGAGCAGTTCCAGGAATTGCATGTACGTATTGAAGCCATGGAAAGCTTTGAGGTGGCCGCACTTGAGACGCTTGTAAAGGGTTATATCAAAGAGAAAGAACTTGGCTTTGGCGATATTCTACAGCCTTGGCGAGTGATGCTGACTGGCCTGGCCGGTGGACCAGATCTCTTCAAATTGTCGGTTTTCCTTGGTAAAGAAGAGGTGCTGAAACGAATGACGACCGCTATGTCTGCTTTTGATGAGATGGTAGCTGTACAATAATTTTTAATCCAGATTGAAATAGGCTAATGGCAAAGAAGAAGAATTCAAAGAAGGATGCAGCAAAGAAGAAACCACAGGTGCATGAAGACCTGGAAGGTTATGAAATAACTATTGACGAGTTTGGCCAGATTCAAAGTACAATGAATCGTGAACAATTGAATAAGTTTCTGAATAAAAATGTTCCGGACAAGAAATTTAAGGATCGTGACGATCTGGATCATCTGAATCTAAAGAAAGCCGAAGAGGATGCTGGTGAAGAGGATACCAATGATATAGATCCTTCGGAACTGCCAGATGATCCGAAGCTTTCGGACCTGGACAAAGACAAAAGCGAATGATTGAATCTGCTAAGGAGCTAAATCGGCCCATTAGATTGCTGGTTGCTAAAGTGGGTCTGGATGGCCATGACAGAGGAGCCAAAGTCATCGCTGCGGCTATGCGGGATGCTGGTATGGAAGTGATCTATACTGGTCTGCGACAAACCCCGCTGATGGTAGTAAATACCGCCTTGCAAGAGGATGTGGATGCCATAGGTGTCAGTATCCTCTCTGGGGCGCATATGACGGTTTTTCCCAAGATCATGGCGATCATGAAAGAAAAGGAAATGGATGATGTGCTGCTAACCGGCGGTGGTATCATCCCAGATGAGGACCGAAAAGAACTGACAGAGCTTGGAGTCGGGGAGTTGTTTCCACCCGGAACCAAACTGGAAGATATCGCAACTTACATAAAGCAGTGGGTCCTCGACAATCGCAGCTTCTAGCCATGCTATCTGGATGCAACAATTATTTATCGTAAAATCAAAGCAAGAATGAGTTACAATAACCTCCTGACAAACATCGAGGACGGGATATTATTTGTCACCATAAATAGACCCAGCAAGCTGAACGCCCTAAACATGGAGCTGCTGCAAGAGGTTGGGCAGATTTTTGCCAATGATGTACCCAATCCTGAAGTAATTGGCGTGATCATGACGGGTTCTGGAGAAAAGGCCTTTGCCGCCGGAGCTGACATATCGGAATTTGCCAAATTTAGCGTGGAAGAAGGTACAAAGCTATCTGCTGATGGTCACGCCATCATGCGCTCGGTCGAACTGTGTCCCAAACCAGTCGTAGCGGCAGTCAATGGCTTTGCCCTGGGCGGAGGCTGTGAACTGGCAATGGCCTGTCATATGATCATTGCCTCTGAGAATGCCAAGTTTGGTCAACCGGAAGTAAATCTGGGCGTGATCCCGGGTTATGGTGGTACCCAGCGACTAGTACAAAGAATCGGTCGATCCAAAGGAATCGAGCTATTGATGACGGGAGATTTGATCTCCGCTGAGCAAGCTGGTCGACTAGGTTTAGCCAATTATGTGGTGCCTGCTGATGAACTCATCGAAAAGTCTAAATGGCTCATCAGGCGAATCGCCAAAAAGAGCCCGAGAGCCGTGGGAGAAATAGTAAAAGCAGTCGATGCATTGTATACAGACGGTCAAGATGGATTCAAGGCCGAGATCGATGCTTTTGGTAGATGCTTTGGAACAGATGAGTTCCTGGAAGGTACTACCGCATTTATGGAAAAGAGAAAACCCTCCTTCAGATAAATCCTTTCCGGCAAAGCTCTTGGCGACAGCAATTTGAGTGTAGAGGAACTAGTCAATTGACTCGATCACTGTTGTTCTACCCAGGAAATTTGTCGATTGTTGAAATTCTTAAAAAGTAAAAATGGAAGCCACAACAGAAAACTTCAGACAAGAAAAAGATAGTATTGGGTATGTAGAAGTACCAGTCGATAAATATTGGGGAGCACAGACACAGCGATCCCTGCAAAATTTCCCCATTGGAGACGAGAAGTCACGCATGCCCATTGAAATCATTCGGGCTTATGCAATTCTCAAGAAGTCCGCCGCTTATGCCAATGTAGAAACAGGTGGATATGCCCGGGAGAAGGCTGATTTGATCGCCAAGGTTTGTGATGAAGTCCTCAAGGGTATGCACGACGATCAGTTCCCGCTGGTGGTTTGGCAAACCGGCTCCGGAACACAAACGAATATGAACGTCAACGAAGTGATTGCGAATCGAGCCCACGTGCTGCAGGGCGGTCAACTGACAGATGAAGAGAAAGTTCTTCACCCCAATGATGATGTGAACAAATCCCAATCCTCCAATGATACTTATCCAACGGCCATGCACATCGCTGCATACATGCAGTTGGTGGAAAAGACCATTCCGAGTATCAAGGCACTCAGAGATACTTTTCAACAAAAGTCGGAGCGTATGTCTAAGGTGGTGAAGATTGGCAGAACCCACTTTCAAGATGCAACACCTGTGACACTTGGTCAGGAATTTTCCGCCTATGTTTCCCAGCTGGATCATGCCATTAAGGCCATTAAAAATACCTATCCTCACTTGTTGGAACTTGCTCTAGGGGGTACAGCAGTAGGGACAGGATTGAATACTCCTCCAAAGTATGCACGAAACGTAGCCAGGATCATCTCAGAGTTTACCGGCTACCCTTTTGTAACAGCAGAAAACAAGTTCGAAGCACTGTCTGCGCATGACGCCATCGTGGAGGCACATGGAGCCTTAAAGACGCTTGCAGTGAGCCTGATGAAGATTGGAAACGACATCAGAATGCTGGCCTCTGGCCCACGTTCGGGTATTGGAGAGATCATTATCCCAACCAACGAGCCTGGCTCTTCTATCATGCCTGGAAAAGTCAATCCAACGCAGTCGGAAGCATTGACAATGGTCTGTGCTCAAGTACTTGGGAATGATGTTGCCATCAATGTAGGAGGTTCGACAGGACATTTTCAATTGAATGTCTTCAAGCCAATGATGATCCACAACTTCATTCAAAGTGCAAGATTGCTGGGAGATGCTGCAGCCTCCTTCAACGAGCGTTGTGCAAGAGGGATTGAACCCAATACTGCGGTGCTGGAGAGAAATCTCAATAACTCTCTGATGTTGGTTACGGCTTTGAACCTACATATAGGATATGACAAGGCGGCAAGCATTGCCAAGAAAGCCTATAATGAAGGCACAACCCTAAAAGAAGCCGCTTTGGAATTGGGCTACCTAACCGCTGAGCAGTTCGATGAATGGGTAGTTCCGGAAAATATGGTCGGAATGAGCTAATTGGTTCCTAAGTACAAAGATTTCAAAGGCCCTGAGACATTGCAATGTCTCAGGGCCTTTTTGTTTTTTTGAACACGTAAGAATGCAGCCTCTATGACATGCATCAGCTCCCAAAACAACTTACCTTTGAGAGATTGGTCAGATTTCAATGCCGTTTGACATCCACCCGTAATTTCAAAATCAATAGAAACATCATGAGATATATCCTAAGTCTGGTGCTTTTTGCCTGCAGCCATATGTTGACAGCAACTGGTCAAAATTGTACTGCCTTCTTCACAGCCGATATTAACGACCTCGATGTGGTGCTTACTTCTCAGTCTTTCACTGATGATGGAGATGAGCTCACTTTCTCCCTCTGGTCTTACGGAGACGGTGAGGAATTACAAGGCGAATATCAGGAGTCCGTGACCTACAGTTACGCCGAACCAGGTGTTTATGAAGTATGTCTGGCCATTCTCACGGCAGACTTTTGCGAAGATCAATATTGCGAAACTTTGGAGATTCTTGGCCCTACATGCGATACCCCAACTTCGATCATCTTCAGTTCAAATGATAGTCAGGAATTGGCCCTTGATTGGAATGGAGATGATAATGCAGAGGGGTACTTGATCACCATCACAGACTTGAGCGGTTTTGAAATTCTAACGGCAGAAAGCAATACCTCACAGGTGATTGTATCCGATCCCGCTCTTCAGGACTGTACAGACTATCTGGTAAGTGTGCAAAGTGATTGTGGAGCAGGATTGCTAAGTCCTCCGAGTGAGGCCACAGTGGCAACTACGGCTTGCCTCGGTGGTTATTGCGCTTCGCAAGGAACTGATCAGGACTTTGGATTCATTGATTATGTGGAGATCATTCCTATAGCCAATGAATCTGGCGATGATGGAGGTTATGGAAACTATACCAGCCAAGTCACCCAATTGGGGGCCGGTCAACAACAGATTATCATTGTCAAGCCAAGTGCCACAGACTTTTCCCAAAAGGTGATTTTTGTATTTGTCGATCTAAATCTCGATCAGGACTTTGATGATCCAGGGGAAAAACTGTATGAATCAGAACCAACTACGGAGACAGTCACTGCCACCTTGGATATTCCGAGTGATGCAACATTAGGAGAAAGCCGAATGAGGGTGATTGTTGTACCGGAGTTCAATGCGGTTGACTTGGATCCTTGCGACTCTTACCCATTTGGAGAGACCGAAGATTATACCGCTTTTATTGTGGATGAAATCCAACCGATCTGCTCCGCTTCCTTTACTGATGAGCCGGAGCCAGGAGGGATTCTTTTCACGAGTGTATCTATCTCTACTGGAAATATCATTTCCGAAGAGTGGACCGTCAATGGAGAAGCTCAGGATGCTGGCACATTATTGTTTTTGAATACAGAACCCTTCACAACCTATGAAGTCTGCCTTACAGTAACAACAGATGAGGACTGTGTAGACACCACATGCCAGACCTTCGAGATAGGAAGCAATTGCGAATTGACTTCAATCATCGATTTCACATTCTCAGAAGGAAACAATGAGCTTGGTTTGTTTGCAAGCGCCAACCCGGATGCCGTAGCATATGTATTCAATATCTACACGGAGTCTGGCGAACTCCTGCTTAATCAACCAAGTGGCAGCCCTGATACCTTTGTCAATTCTCCGCTGCTCGAAGGCTGTACCGATTATTTGGTCACTGTAACTCCGGTTTGTGAAGACGGTACGGCAGGGATTGAATCTGTCGCAACAGGCGCCCAAACGGCATGTGTCTCAGGGTACTGTGATGCCGCCGGCGAAAACACCAACGACGAGTACTGTGATAGCGTAAGTTGCAATGGTGTCGAAAACCAAAGTGGTAATAACGGCGGATATATCTACTTTGATAATGTGCCTTTTCAAATCGGTGTAAATCAGCAAAATACTATTATTGGAACTCCAGGATTTAACGGAAATAATTTCGACGAGAGTTGGGCCATTTTTATCGACCTTAATGCTGATGAAGACTTCACTGATGAAGGAGAAAGAGTGGCAACAGCAGAACCAGATGCCAATCCACAGACCATGTCTTTCAGTATTCCTTCAGATACCCCACTGGGAACAACCCGGATGAGGGTGATGATGGTCTGGGAAGGAGACCCGGAAAACGTCGACCCTTGCGACAATTTTACCTATGGTGAGGTAGAAGACTATCTGATTGAAATTGTTGAAGAGCTGGAAGCGGTATGCGAGGTAAGCTTCAGCACCGAGCCAGGAGATGAAGGTGTTACCCTTACGGCTAATATCATCTCTACTGGACAGCCAGCTGCGTCTTCCTGGTTTATAGCTGGAGAAGAGCTGGCATACACGGGAGAGCCGATTTTTGTTCCAATTGCAGTTGGTGAAGTTATCGAAGTTTGCTTCGATCTTTTTACAGATGATGATTGCTTCAACAGCTTTTGCGATGAGGTCGAAAACCCGGAAAATGCTTGTGCTACACCAATGGTCATTGATGTATTCTCTGATGAAGAAGGGGTGATCATATTGGAGGTGGATCAACCTGAAGCAAATAACTTTCAATGGTTCATTTATGACGCCAATCAAGAACTGATTGCCGGAGAAGGTGGCGGCGGCCCTGGTGGCGGGGGAAATCCAGTCCATGAGTTTGATGGAGGTGGAGGCCCAGGCGGTGGCTGGGAGATTGAAGACTGTACGGTCTACTACGTGTCAGCAATTGCCAATTGTGGAGGTGGAGAATTCAGCTACGAGACTCCGCTACAGCAAATTACTTCCTTCTGTCCAGGGGGCTGTCAAGCTTCCTTTGAATATGTGGCAGACGTATCAGGCCTCTATCAGTTCATCAATACTTCCGGGGCTGTCGGCAATATAGTAGATTACTCATGGAGTACCTTAGGCGAAGAAGTAAGCACTGACGTAAATACAGAGATCTTCATCGAAGATCAAGTACTGGGCCAGGAGGTATGTTTAACTATTACAACAGATGATGATTGTGTAGATTCCGTTTGTCAGATCGTCACTGAGAATCCCTGCGCCACACCAATTGTACTGTACGTAGATTCAGAAGAGGAAGGCGTGATCGCCATGGAAGTAGATGGGCAAGACGTCAATAGTTATACCTGGTACATCTATGACGCAGCAGGAAATCTCCTCGCTCAGGAAGGCGGTGGAGGACCTTTTGGAGGTGGCAATGATCCATACCATGAGTTTGTTGGTGGCTTTGGTGGTCCCGCAGGAGAGTGGGAGGTAGAAAGTTGTACCACTTACTTTGTGGCCGTATCGGCAAATTGCGGACCCGATGGCGATAGCAATATCAGTCCACAAGTAGAGGTTGTAGGTTACTGCCCAGGAGGATGTGTAGCTTCCTATGTCTATGAGCCTAACCCGGGAGGTGATTATATTTTTGAAAGTGAATCAATCGCGGTCGGTAACATTATAGAATACATTTGGAGCCTTGATGGCGAGGAGCTCTTAACGAGCCCTGTTCCAAACCTCGGCGCAGGCGAAGATGATGTACTGGGTCTCGAGCTATGTCTCACCATTGTGACTGATGACGATTGCACAGATACCTTTTGCTCGATCATCACGGACAATCCTTGTCCCACTCCTATACTGACCAACGTCGAATCTCTAGGGGAAGGTGGCATCTTTGCAGAGGTACAAGAACAAGAAGTAAATTCCTTTATCTGGCGAATCTATGATGGCAATGGAATTCTTTTGGCCGAGGAAATCGACGGTGGTCCTTTTGGTGGCGGAGACGAGCCATTCCACTTCTTTGAAGGAGCTGGTGGCTACCAAATCCAAGACTGTAATACCTACTTTATTTCGGTACTGGCCAACTGTGAAGATGGAGGACAGAGCAATGAATCTGAACTCTTTGAGGTTTTGGCCAACTGCCCGGATGGCTGTATAGCAAGCTTCGATGTAGCAGGGATCACAGGAGGTGAGTGGAGTGCACAGTCTACTGCCGCTGCGCAAGGAGAAATTATCAGCTATAGCTGGACCCTGGATGGAGAAGAAGTAAGCACAGAAGACAATGCTTACATCATTGGAGATCCGGAAGCTGGTGGAGAAATCTGCCTTAGCATTACCACTGACGATGGCTGTGAAAATCAATCTTGCCAGGAACTCCCAATCAGCAATTGTCCTGCGCCAACACTAACGCAAGTAAATGTAAATGATGATGGTTCTGTAGAAGTATTTGCAGATTTTGGAGATGCCTTTGGTGCGCAAATTCTTGTCTTTGACCTGGATGGCAATGAACTGGGACAAGGCTTTACCGGTGGCCCCGGTGGCGGCGATCCGGCCTTTATCGATGGCCTGCCAGAATGCCAGCAACTCTTTGCAATCGGCATTGCATTCTGCGCACAAGGAGATGCTAGTTTCGCTTCAGAAGCTTTGCCCTTTAATTCCTATTGTGAAGGTTGTACAGCAGGTTTCATATTCGATACCATCGAAGCAGGAAGCTATGTGTTCTATTCAACTTCGACAGGATTGGCAGATATTGAGAGTACTATCTGGACAGTAGATGGCGAAGTCGTTTCAGAAGAAGGGGAGACGGACATATCTCTAGACCTTGCCAGCCAACCTGAAGTTTGCATCAGTATCGTTACTGCGGATGGATGCACAGATAGCTACTGTGAAACGTTTAGCTACTGCGAATCAACAAGTGAAGGATCCTCAGAGCATATCACCAATGTTACGCTACTAGCACTCAACAACGACTCCGGAAATGACGATGGCTACGGAGATTATACCGATGTCTCTACACCGATTGGTCTGGGGCAAAATGCGCAGATCAGCTGCACCCCAGGTTTTGACGGTGGCACCTACAATGAAGGTTTTGTCGTCTTCATCGACTACAATCAAAATCTGGAGTTTGATCTTCCACAAGAACTGGTATTCCAATCTGAGCCTTCGCAAGAAACGGTGACAGGCGAGTTTACCGTTCCCATGGGTGCAGCGATCGGACCTACACTGATGCGTGTAGTCATGTCCTTCAATGGTCAGTCCACCGATCCCTGTGGAGTTTATCAATATGGAGAAACGGAAGATTATACAGTGATCATCGTAGACGAAAGTCAACCTTTCTGCAGCGCCTCATTTGATCTTGAAACTGGTCAGACCATAGAGGGTAATTCTACTTCATTTACAACCGGAAATGTCGACTCCTACGATTGGCAAGTCAATGGTGAAACAGTGTCTACTTCTCCTAACTTTAGCATCGATGCCGAAGAGGGTGAGGACTATGAGATTTGCCTAACCATCATTTCAGATGATGGCTGTGAAGACACAGCATGCGAGAGCTTTTCCAACAGCTGTATTGCGGATTTCGAATTTGAGGTAGATGGCCTGCTGGTAACCTTCACTAATGAATCTTCTGGCTTCGACTCTTTCTCCTGGGAGTATGGCGACGGCGAAGTCAATTTCTTTGACAGCGATCCAGTCTACGAATATGATGAAGAGGGACAATACACTGTTTGTCTCACCATCTTCAACGACGAAGGCTGCAGCGATGAGATATGTCAGGATATCATAGTGCAGGAGATCGAATGTGGAGCACCTGAAGAGCTCTCTTTAGTAGAAGCAACCAACGCATCCTTGACTTTTGATTGGGGAGCAGCAGAGAATGCCAGCAGCTACAATTACCTGCTCTATACTGCAAATCCTTTCAGTATCATCGATCAAGGCAATGTAAATAATACGACCTTGAATCTATCCGGTCTGGAAGCCTGTACCAATTACAATTTGGTGGTCGAAGCCGTATGCTCTACCACTACGATTCCAGTGGAGCTTGAGTCTGTACTCACGGCTTGTGATGGCGCCGACGATTGTGAAGCTAGTTATGAATCCAATGGAGCTAATAGCTACAGCTCTACTTCAGTAGCCGGCGATAATGCAGATATTACCGACTACATCTGGACCCTCGATGGCGAAACAGTCAGCACCGGCTTCTCAGATATCACAGTCGATTTGCCCACAGGAGCTTCCGGTGAGATCTGCCTGACAATCGTGACCTCGCAAGATTGCTCAAATACCTTCTGCGGATCTGTCGTGGATATCGAAGAGACAAGAGAGATCAAGTATCATCACTATCCTAATCCTTCCGATCACAATACCTATTTTGAATTTGATGGCTTGCAAGCTAATTTGACCCTTCAGATCCTTGACATCACCGGCCGACTAATGGTCGAACAAGCAATCGATCCAGGTTCGCAATTCACTCAAATTCCAACCGCAGAATGGCCGAATGGAACTTATATCTATCACCTGTATAGTAAACAACAAGGCTTGAAAGATACCGGTCGATTTGTAGTGCAGCACTAG
>JAHDDV010000552.1 GCA_020629205.1 Chitinophagales bacterium
AGCCCCGATCGGAGTGGAAAGACCTGATGGCAGGCAGCCGACTGGAAGCCGCCTGAGCGTGGCTGCCCAAAAAGGCAGACGCGCTCGGGCGTGCTGGAAGCGGCTGAATGCTATCAGGCTTGTAACGTAGAGCGGGACGGTCGGCGCCCGGAGCCTATCTGCTCAGCTCCCTAAAAAAGCGAAGTGCTAACAGCTTGCTCCTCAAATCAGTCTCTTATCGATTTTGCTCTGGATCAATCAGGATATCCACAATCATATAGCCCATCTCATTCGCTTTTCGAAACACCACAAATTCCAAATCAAGTAATAATTCACTTTTATCATGGCTAATGCTCGTCTTTCCCAGCTTGACCAAATCGAGCTGGGCATCTGCTGTAATGGTACAGGTCTCTTCGCTATTGTTGATCGAAAGCCAAAGAGCCTCATTGGGTAGGTCATGCACCTGAAGGTGGGGCGCAATTGATCGTATCTGCAACTTCAGGTTTCGAACAGCTCCCGGTTCCGGCATTTCAATGGGAAGGCGAGCTTCCACAACAAGACTGTCCAAAACCCAAGGTGTTTTCTCTTTTCTGGATCCTCGATAGCCTTGGTTCCAGGCAAAACGATAGGGATGCTGATATCGGCATGAAGCATCTTGAAACATCATGATACGCAGACCCATTTCAGTGCGATGCCATAAGACTTCGGAAGGATGAATCTCCGGGCGATGATTGTGTAATCTTTCGCTCACCCAAGGGCCATATACGCAGATCGGCTGATCCATGAGTGCGGAGAAGTACTTGTAACCCAGACTATCCCGAAAGGCTTCTGCGGGGGTGACCTCGGACTCCATGCAATTGTTGAGCCCGCCATTGCAGTCATGCCAATTGGCAAAACCTTCCCGATCCTTTTTTCGTCTGTAGAGCGCATCATCAAGCAGGAATTGTGAATTGGGATCAGGGATGATGCGTAGGTTGTGATCCTGCTCCTTTCCCGAGCTATGCACATTGGTATGTCCAACAAGACCACAGAGGGTTTGCTTGCCAGAAGACAGTGGAACCCAATTGCGGTAGGCGACCATTCGGAGAAAGCGCTTTGCAGACAGATTGCTGTCAATCTGCTCTGCCAGGGGCGTTCGGACCAACAAGCCTTGCTGCCAGCCAGCCAATTCGATTAGCACACTTGTCTCTTCTGTCTTATCCTGAGTAATGAGACCTTGCGCGTTCAGGGAACATGATAACAGTAATGAACAAAGTAAATTGCCAATGAACTTGTGGCCCAAACCCGGCTGTATTGATTGTAACATTGCAGTGATGGATAAAGATATTAAAAGTTTATTACAGAGGAAAGGTGGCTGGAATGCTGCGATTTGCAGCAAAAGTAGTATTATGTTGTCAAGTTTACACTATCAAAATCTTTGACCAAAATGAAACAAGTCCTTTCTTTGCTTTTGTTGTTTGTTAGCCTAAATGTCTGTGCTCAGCTTCGGCCTCATACCGGTGCGATTTCTATTGGGAAAATACAGGCAGGTATTCTTTTCGATCAGAATGAGAAGGCAGACTATCTTGGGCCAAATATTCTGAATCTCGGCTGGACTACGCTCAGAGGGGCCGGACTTTCAGAGCTGGATTTTGAGTTTATCTATTACGATCAATCTTATGATCGAGAAGGGGCGGAGCAGTATCAGGACGAAAGGACACGGTTTTCAGTGGAGATGACACAATTTTGGTCGTTAGTGAATTTTGGTAGGGGAATTGGGAAGACGCATTTTGGTCCAACAGCAGCCTTTATGTATCGTACAGAGCCAACCACATCTGAGGATCCGCTCGGCTACAAAGAAACGGTCACCAATTACAATTTGGGTTTCGGATTGAAGGCACTCTACTTGTATGAGTTCAATGATAACCTATATCTAAACATGTCTACAAGACTTACCTTGGCAGATATGGGTCTGGAAACCTGGAAGTTGGACAACCCACTCTTATCGGATGAGCAGACAGCAAAGGAGGACTTCGTATTTGACTTTCTTCGAGGTCAATATCAAGTGAATGTGGGGATCAATTTTAGATTTTAGTGTTGCGCAAACGAAATTCGCACCACCTTTAAGGGCTTCTATTTCTGTCATACTTCGT
>JAHDDV010000553.1 GCA_020629205.1 Chitinophagales bacterium
ATCCCGGCAAATTCCCGACCAGTATTTGTGAGAAAAGCAGCATAAGCTACTGATATCAATCAAGTACCCGTATATTTGCAGCCTCAAAAAAAAACAAGCAAAATGGCTCTTCAATGTGGAATTGTGGGTTTACCAAATGTGGGAAAATCCACCCTCTTTAATGCGCTCACCAATGCAAAGGCACAATCTGCCAATTTTCCTTTCTGTACCATTGAGCCAAATGTTGGCGTAATCAATGTACCGGATGATCGCCTCACAAAACTGGCCGAATTGGTCAATCCCCAGCGAGTCCTGCCCACTACCGTGGAGATTGTCGACATTGCTGGCCTTGTAAAGGGAGCCAGCAAGGGCGAAGGCCTTGGCAACCAGTTTTTGGCCAATATCAGGATGACGGATGCCATTTTACATGTCGTTCGTTGCTTTGAAAACGAAAATATTGTCCATGTGGATGGCTCGGTAGATCCGGTTAGGGATAAAGATGTCATCGATACGGAGCTTCAACTGAAGGATCTGGAGTCTATTGAAAAGAAAATCCAGAAATTGGAGCGGCAAGCTAAAGGCAATGACAAAGACGCAATCCGGGGTCTCGCCGTGCTCAAGCAATACGTCGAACACCTGAATGAAGGTAAATCAGCTCGTTCTTGTCCCGTAGATGAGGACGATAAGATTTATATCCAGGATCTGGACCTCCTGACTTGTAAGCCAGTGATGTATGTATGCAATGTTGATGAAGACAGCGTCGTCAACGGAAATGAGCATGTCAATCGTCTGAAGGAAGCGGTAAAAGACGAAGATGCCGAAATTTTGATGATTTCCGCAGAGATTGAAGCAGAGATCGCGCAGCTCGATACCTACGAAGAGCGAATGGAATTCATACAGGATTTGGGCCTGTCCGAGGCCGGAGTTAATAAATTGATCCAATCCGCCTATTCGCTGTTGAATCTGATCACTTACTTTACTGCAGGAGAGAAAGAAGTGCGCGCCTGGACCATTCAGGTGGGCATGACCGCTCCACAGGCTGCTGGTGTCATTCACACCGACTTTGAAAAAGGATTCATTCGGGCTGAAGTGATCGGATATGATGACTATATTCAATATGGCTCTGAATCTCAAGCCAGAGATGCAGGAAAGTTAAATATTGAGGGAAAGGAGTATGTGGTGAGTGATGGAGACGTGATGCACTTTAGGTTCAATGTCTAAGACTTGGTTTCAGGTTTTTAGCCTCAAGTGGCTTTTGAATCTGATATTGTCCGTACTTGGTTTATGCTGACATCAGAGTGCCTTGCATTTCTATATGCGCGAGATAATGATTAATTTTATAGACCAACCGTACTACGATATTCATCTGATTTAAAACTCCTTATCGATGAACAAGACGTTGATCTGTTTATGTCTGCTTTGCTTGCTGGTATTGGAAAATGTGTTTGCGCAGTCATGCACTGACAATCGCTATATTGACGAGATTTTCCTTAACCTCGATGAGCAAACGAATATCAACTTTGCCAATGCACCTGCTCTGGTCTATCCGCCCTACGTGTCAGAGACTACTACCTATGACAGAGACCTCAATTTTAACCTCTATCAGCCAGCCAATGACACGCTGACAAAACGCCCCTTAATCATCATGGCTTTTGGGGGGGCTTTTCTTGTTGGCTTCAAAGAACAACCTCAGCTGGTCGATTTTTGCAGAGCCATGGCCCGGCGGGGCTATGTTGTCGCCTCTATCGACTATCGATTAGGGCATAATTTGACCGAAGGGACGGCTATACGTTCTGTGTATCGCGGTGTACAAGACGTGAAAGCAGCCATCAGGTATTTCAAAGCCAATGCGGCTACTTACAATATAGATACAAACTGGGTATACACCGGCGGTAACAGCGCTGGTTCTATCTCTTCAATTCACGCCTCCTATGTGGAAGAATCAGAGATCCTTGGCTTGCCATTGTTTGAAGATGTATATGGAGGTGGCCTGTTCAACAATTGGCCCAATTTGGGCTGTTTGGAATGTTCAGGAAACAGCTACAACACTTCCGGTGAGGCCAAAGCATTGATAAATTTCTGGGGAGCCATTGCTGATCTGGATTTTATCAA
>JAHDDV010000001.1 GCA_020629205.1 Chitinophagales bacterium
GCCACTAGTGTCTCCTCCTTCGTCGGAGCCACCATTGGCTGGCTTCCGCCACGCTATCTGAGTACTTCGTTCCGCTGCGCCCGGGGCTATTGATCACCGATCCTGCTTCGTAGCTAAATGCCCAAAACAACAAATCGGTCAACCTGACTACATGCCCGATTGACCGATTCATATTCTTACTTGTTCGCCACCGCATTTTGAAAATCATCAATCTGAGCAGCAAACAAGGGCCTTAGGCTGGCTTATGCTTCAGGCTCCAAAAAATCAACTTTTCCAGAATCCAAATTATAGTATGCAGGGTAGATTTTTACAGTTCCAGCTGCAACTGCATCACGGATGATCTTTGATCTATCAATGAGCTCCTGAGCTGTTAGCTCTGCATTCTTCTTTACTATCGTATTTATCTCTGTACCTGCAGGACAGGCTGCCAAAGCCGGCGTGATATGTGAAAGCAAGTGATTGAGGTTATGTCCATTGTCTCCTCCAGCGGCTGCAGCAGTAACTGCTCCGCAACTCTGGTGCCCCATCACAACGATTACCTTGCTACCGCAATGCGCAACGGCATACTCCATGCTGGCAATGGAAGAGTTATTGGCTACATTTCCTGCCACTCTTACTACAAATAGCTCGCCCAATCCCGTGTCGAAAGCAAGCTCTGGAACTACACGGCTGTCCGCGCAACTTAGTACAATTGCGAACGGTTGTTGGCCACCTGTTAAGGAATCTCTTCTTGAACTGTCTTGAAGCTTTCCATCTAGTTTGTCAGCGACAAAGCGCTCATTTCCTGCTACCAGGCGATCTTTTACTTCTGAAATTGTCATTGAAAAATTTTGTCGTTAATAATTTTAGGTATCGTAACTTGCACTAGTTTGGCTGATAGACACTATTTCTACCAAGAACCCACAAAAGTCAATAAGGTTCACGGAAAATTTTGCATGGAAATGGCGTCCCAAATTGCTGCAAATTTAGAGAAAGAAACAGAATTCGAAACCAAATTCAAGATAATCTGTTTACCAGATTACATGCTTTGGCAACTAGGCCATCAAACTTGCTTCTGCCAGCATAGGAATGGTCGATAAAGCGCCACAAAATAGTTCATTCTAAGAGCGATGTTCAATATGGAATACAATAAGTTAAATCCAGAAGAAATTCGGGTAATCGAGCAAAAGGGGACAGAACGGCCCTTTACCGGAGTGCTCAATGATAACAAGGCACAGGGACACTACCTTTGCAAGAAATGTGATGCGCCATTGTATGAGTCCGCACACAAGTTTGAGTCGCAATGTGGATGGCCCAGCTTCGATGATGAGATTGAAGGAGCCGTTAAGCGGGTTTTGGATGCCGATGGCAGGAGAGTAGAAATCGTATGCAATAACTGTGGAGGTCATCTAGGACATATCTTTGAAGGCGAGTACCTGACGGCCAAGAACCTTCGTCATTGCGTTAACTCCATTTCGCTTAAATTTTCACCGATTGACGATACAAAGGAGGTCATCAATGGCTAATCTTGAGAAAGCAACATTTGCAGCGGGCTGTTTCTGGTGCGTGGAAGCGGTGTTCCTACGCTTAAAGGGCGTTCAGGGGGTGGCCTCTGGCTACGTTGGAGGCACAGCAGATACAGCCAATTACAAGGCTGTGTGCGGAGGCGATACGGGTCATGCCGAGGTGATTCAGATCAGCTTTGATCCGGATGTCATCAGCTTTGAACAATTGTTGGAAGTGCTTTGGACGGCTCATGACCCAACCACACTGAATCGCCAGGGCAATGATATAGGAACGCAGTATCGATCTGCTATCTTTTACCATGACGAAGCTCAGCAATTAGCGGCTAAGAAGTCCATTTCAGAAGTTGCGGCACCTCTTTGGGATCGAGCAATCGTTACAGAGGTTTCGGAGCTAAAGGCATTCTATCCAGCTGAAGACTACCATCAAAACTACTTTGCCAACAATCCTACAAATAGATACTGCAATGCTGTGATCAATCCAAAATTGGTCAAACTAAGAAAGAATTTTGCCCACTTGCTAAAGGTGCAGTAGTCAGCTTGGGGACCTGAGGAGAAGTCTGTCACCGTCAAATTGAAAATCGGAGCCTCTACATCTACCCCAGACAAAGTGCGGGTTGTGCTCCCAGTAGCGCTCTGCCCGCAAGATTGCCTCTCCGGTAGAACTGATAGAAACATGGCTCCCCTCAAGTATGTACAAGCCCTTCATTTTCTTGAGGTAGGCTCTGTATTGAAGATCTCCAAATCCAAACTGCTCTTGTGTTTTCACCTGTAGCTTTATGAGATCCTCTTCAGAGTGCTTGTTCTGGGAAATCGCAGTGAGTAACTGCATTTCGAGCGAGTTGAGTCCATTGTAAAGAGAAGGAAATCGACTCAAATGAGCCCGAATCGACTCAGCGACTCCATACAGGGCTACATCAGCCAGATTCGCTTGATAAAATCGCCATAGCTCATTGTGATCATGCGAGCAATAGAGCTGCCAAAGCGTATGGAAATCTTCCAATTCAAAGTCGGACAAAAACAAGCATTGCGCCATTAAGTCCCTTAATTCATCGGGCTGATAGGCGCTCAGCTTATTCTTTTGATTTTTGCGCTCTGATACGCAGATAATGCCTATTTGTTCAGCAGGTAGATCTAATTGAAACAGTAAGGACAGTACAGCCAGTAGGTTGATGTGGCAAAATAGATCATCCTCAAACCAAAGGTAGATAGTATCAAAGGTTGCCTCCTCATCAACCAATTCAAAGAGCGGTTGAAGGGGAGCGATCACCTTTGATATATAGTCGATCTCTTGATCAGGGAAGAACTCAAGCAGGAAGGCAGCCCGTTGCTTGCAGAAATCTTCGGAGCAAACAGCGTAATCTACTGGGCCTTCGCACATGATTTCATTCCAGACCATGCTGATGCCCGGGATACTTGCCTTATTGAAGCTTGCATGAAATGCTTCCCCATTTAGGATATGATAATCTTGCAATCTTTCGATTTTGAATCTTGCTCACAGAATTGCCAGCCAGCACAAAGGTCAACATTGCTGGAGCAGGAGCAAAAAAATACCGGAAGAAACTTTCGTTTCTCCCGGTACTGACTCCTAGCGCTATAATTCATCGAGAAAATAGCATTCTACAATATTATTTCTCTGACTAAAGCTGTTAACTAAATCGTAGGAGAGGGCTGGATGGTTGCCAGCTTAGAAGATAATTTTCACAAAAATTGCACGATGGTCGGACAGCCACTTCTTTTCTTCGGCCCAGCTGCGTTCTGGATGATACATAGCACGCTGAATACCATGGATTTCTGCGCCATTATCTTTAGCGAAGATGAAGTCGATAATATATCCGGGGTTTCCGGTATTGGTCGCTTTTACCGTATCGGCATACTGATAATCCTCTACGCCGAAGATTTCAAGGAGCTCCTGATACTCTTTCCATCCTTGATGTATATTCATGTCTCCGGCAACGATTTGAGGTTTGCCTTCTTTTTGGTTGGGAATCAGCAGTTTATCGCGAATCTCTCTGGCTTGTTCCAGACGAATCTGGCAATCGCCCGCGGCCTGTAAGTGTGTTCCTATCAGTTGAAATTCCTTGCCATTCCATTCACCATCCATCGACAAGGCGCCTTTTCTAGCCCAACAATCTGAACCCAGACAATTGCTAAATTTGATGCTTTTTTTGTTCTTCAATGGCACCTTGCTGAAAAAACTGATGCCGCTGGAAACATTGAAGCTTAGCAGATTTTGGTTAGCAGGCCCGTATTGGAATCGATACCTCTTTTTCAGTTTGCGTTTCAATTTGCGTCTGGCAGCTCTGTTAAATATCTCTTGCCATACTATGATGTCGAAATCCTCTTCAAGGATATAGTCAGCAATAGCTTTGGCTCGCTTGCGACGATTGATCTTTCCAATCTCCTTGGAGAAGGAGGCTGTTGCTGGTAGCATATATATGTTCCAGCTAAAGATTTTCAGGGCCTCTGTTCCCTTTTCCTTATCAGATTGAGCAGAGATTTTCTGAGTTCCAACTTGTAAAAGCAGAGACAGTAGTAGTAGGTAAAACAATTTTTGGGTCATCTATAATCTCTTTTCGATCCAGTCCAGCATCAGTTGCAGCACTTGTTCTTTTTCTGGTTCATTCATGATTTCGTGATAGAGTCCTTTCCAGAGCTTCAGCGTCTTGTCCTTTGAGCTGGCTCGTTGATGGATTTGTTGACTGCCGAGGGGATCTGTGAGTTTGTCAGCAGTGCCATGCATCACAATAAAAGGAAGATCAAACTTGTGCATGTTAGATTGTACGAACTTGGTTGCCTTAAGGATTTCTGAGCCCATTCTGGCCTTGGTTCCGCCACGGTAGTTCAATGCATCTGACTCGTATTTGGATACGACCTCCGGGTCTCTGGAGACTGCCTTCGAGTCCAGCTTAATCGTTGGAAGTTTTGGAGCAATGGAGGCAATGACCCCCGATATTTTCTGGAGGACTGGTGATACGTCGTCGCTAATCTTGAGTGCAGGAGCACTGAGCAAAACACCCGATAGCTTTGGCTTCCGTTTAAGACAGTAGTTGGCTACGATTAAGCCGCCCATGCTGTGCCCAAGCAGAAAAACCGGCTGATCAAGCTTGGCCAGGCCCTCAACTTTCCAGAACTCATCCAGATCATCTAAAAATTCGTCAAAGTTATTGACATAGGCAGCGGGTCCGTCTGACTGACCGTGTCCGCGAAGGTCGAAAGTCTTGACTGTGATACCGTTGTCGTTGAAGAAGGCTGCGGCTTGATCATAGCGGCTGCTATGTTCCGCATAGCCATGCACGATGACAAGGGTTGCCTTGTTTTGGTTTTCAGCTGACCAGGACTGGCGAAACAGTTTTTGCCCTTCAGCGGTGGTAAATTGATCGATTTGATGCACTTCTTGAGTTTCCGTTCTTGTATTTATTTTTCGGCTTTCTGGAGGGCTAGTTGTACGGCCGTATAGGCATTGACAATGCCTCCTTGTCTGGAAAGCTTCTTAAATTTAGTTTTTTTTCTCTTTTTCTGAGTAGATCCAGGCACATATACTCTCTGTCTTTGGTGTTTGATAGAAGACTCCATGAGTACAGCCTTGAGGTCTTCTGCACTTAGCGAGGGGAAATAGGAGAGGACCAATGCGGCCACCCCTGTTACCACTGGTGCCGCCATACTGGTGCCATCATGCATGTCATAGCCATTGTTTGGGGCTAGTCCAAAAATGCTCACACCCGGCGCAAAAAGGTCGACTTGTTTTCTGCCGTAGTTCGAAAAGCTGGCTGCCAGATTCTTATTACAAAATCGACCACTGGCTCCAACTTCAATCCAGTTGGCTGCTGCTCTGGATCCCAGGCTGCGATTTGGGTAGAATACATTGTGATCAATATTTACACTCTTGTTGCCAGCAGCATGTACAATAAGGACGCCCTGTTTCTCAGCATGTTGTATGGCTGCCTCTACATAGCTTTCCTGTGGTGATAGATCTTTGCCAAAGCTTAGATTGATGATACGGGCACCATTATCAACGGCATAATGTATAGCGTTGCCAATGTCTTTGTCTCGCTCGTCTCCATTCGGTACTGCCCTAAGGCACATTATTTTAACATTTCTGGCTATTCCTTCAGGGCCAATACTATTGCCACGAACTGCAGCGATGATGCCTGCTACATGAGTACCGTGCACCGGCTCAGTGCCGTAGACGTCATTGTTTCCATAACCTGTATATTGCAATTCATCGGGGTCGTCTCCTACGATCTCCCTGGGAAAGTAGTCCAGATTGTAGTGGTAGTCTACTTGTTGTCGAACCTGCTGCTGGTAGTCATGCCATTGCTCTCTGTCGAAGCCATCTTGCAAAATGGATTTGATGAAAGCCTTTGCTTCCATCACTTTGGGTTTATTGCTTTCGACTGCTTGTACATCCGCAAGGGTGAATTGATCCTTTCCGGTGGCTTGCCGCATGTGCATATCCGAAACTTCATAAAGCAAGCCAAACTTTAACACCAGATCAAAGTCTTTTTCCAGTTGCGTCCACTCTTTTGTGTAGGCTTGTTTTGCTTTGTTGTAAAGTGCAAATTCGGCTTGCTTCTCAGCCGGGATGTTTGCAGCCTGTTGATTTTCAAATTGCTCCCTGTACTTTCTATAGATTCTGGTTATCTCTTTGGTTTCATAGGCTACATTTTCTCCTTCAGCTCCGCCCAGAAAATTCCAGCCATAGATATCATCTACATATCCATTGGCATCGTCGTCGATTCCATTATCAGGTACTTCGTCTTCGTTTATCCAAATCTGGCCCTGCAAATCTTCATGAGCAATGTCTACTCCGGAGTCAATCACCGCTACCACAATATCTTCGGGTTCCCGACCACTCATGGAATCGTATGCGGCTTGGCTGCTGATCCCTTGTACCTTGCCTTGTAAGGCATCGCTGTGTTGCCAATCGATCAAATGAGGCTCAAAAATCTCCTCCTCCTGTGTAGGGCAAACCAATCCAAAAGAAGCCAATATAAGAAGGAGAAAGGGGGTGTTCTGAATTAAGGACATAGCCAGGGTTTAATGCGCAGGAAGATAGGCATTTATTCCTGCTCACATTGTCCGATTCCATCTATTTGTCTCAATGCTCTCAGTGACCCTGTCATTGAGAGCTAATTAGTAAATTGTGGAACAATTGTAATAATAATGGGGAAACTAGCAATATTGCGAACGGCAGCGAAGGCAGGAGTCAAAGGAGCTGGTGTGTTTTTTCTGATTCTGGCTCTGGGTATTCTGATCAATTGGATCTTTCTCTGGCAGTTTATCTATGCTAGTGATTTACCGCGCCTATGGAGCTGGATCGGCTGGATATTGTTTGGTATTGCATTGCCTGTTGCCAGTGGAGTGGTGGCCTATCAATCAGCTATACGGTCAACATTGACTCATGTATATGAAAACACGGTACATCTTTGGGTCGATGGTGTGGCGGATTGGATTGCGGAAAAGGTGGAAAGTCCTGATGATGCCTCAGAAACCGGCAGCCCTAAAGCAAATGAACTCGATCCGGATAGTTTTCGCGCTCGATTATCCAGTAGGGCGGAGAGCTTGCCCGGTTTCATGAAATGGGGGTTCTTCAAGATTTTGGAGCAGATACCAGTAGTCAACATCCTTAGTGATGTATCTCAGGATTTCGTCTCAGGAGATCCCGGTGAGGCAGCTTCGGCAAAAGTATTTAAAGGCATAGATGAGTTTGTAAGAGGGACAGTGCTAGGCATTGGAGCGACGCTTTCTAAGCTGTTGATTCCAATCCACCTTATACTGTTTGCATTGTTTTGGTGGTTGAGTAAGAGCTGAATTTCGCTTGCAGAAAAGGCTCGCGCGCTAAATCGCACTGGCCCATTAGCCCCGGGCGCAGCGGAACGAAGTGCTCAGATAGCGTGGTGAATGCCGGAGCGGGGGTGGCTCGGAGCAAAGCGGAGAGACGCACTCGCCCGAGCATGAACAGCTAGCTGAGTGCTGAGTATTAGCGTAGCACGGGCAGCAGGTGCCACGTCCTTATCTGTTGTGCTCCAAAAAAGAAGAAGTTTCTGTTTGCCCTTCTAGCAGTCATTACTCTTTTTCAAAAATCAAGGTGATTTTATTGAAGTCCGCAGCGGCATTGATCACGGTTCGGTAGTCCTCATACATGGCTACAGGATAGACCGATTTGTCGTAATATTCAATAATATTCACTTCGATGATATCTCCGTCGACTTTGTACTCAGAGGTGAACACCATCTCGGATTTTCCTGCTGGTTTTTTGTAATCCATAATCAGGTCATCTTGATTGTTGATCTTGTATCCTTTGGGGATATTAAAGCGGATCTTTCGATGGTAGGACCGAGGGTATTGTCCTTCGATATCCAGCTGTCGATCTTTCTCTTCGTAGAGCTCCGTCTGTCGGCCAATGAGCTCTCCGACTTTGAAGATAATGTTGTTGCCTGCCTGCTCGATATATCGATCGGAGGCCATTTGAGATTTGATAATGAGAGGTTTTACGCCCAAGAGATTTCCTCCTTTGTTTTCGACGGCCATGTCTAAAATTTCTGCTTCACCATCGACTTGTTTTACCAGGAACTCCGTCATTTCTTCACTGCGTTCCTCATCCAGATAATCATATAAGGGCTGGAATGATTTCGCGTTCAGACCGTGATATTCTTGCTTCAAAAGAATTTTCATTTCGTCGAAATCTTCGGCAAAGACTACTTCGATATTCATATTGCTGGCGTTCTGTTCATGGCCAGATTCTTCGATGAAGCCGATCTCTCCCAAGCCAGTATCGTAGTTGCCCATGTTCAGGCGTTTGATAAAAAGTCCATTGCAGTTTGTGTAGTTTGGATCGATCAAATTGAGTCTTGAGAAGGCATCATTTGGATCGATGATCAGATTTATGTCAGTAATGTAAAGCAATGCTTTATCGAGTTGCATATAATGCTCAAAATCAGGATCGAATGTAATATTGCTTCGATCTGATGTGTAGACAGTTTGGAAGTCAATGTCAAGTTTATCGAGGATGGCACCATAAACGCGCAGGGCCCCCATCTCGCTGAAGGCCTTGTTGGCAATGATGCTTTCGATTACGTTGAGTTCATCGCTTCGACCGTCATCCACGATAGCAAAATTGCTTTTGAGGTAATTCTCTACCTGCAGCACCTGATCTTTTGTGTCGCTTGCCGTGATGTTCATTTCTTTGACCAATTTACTGATGGCCTTTTCCTGCTTTTTTTCGAGCGGGAGGTAAACACCTTGATAGATTTCACGGCTTGCCAAGCCAAATGAATTGACGTTGGAGACTCCTGTAAGCGCGCTTTCATCCAATTTGTAGATCAGCTGTTGCAAATGAGGTCGGTAATGCGCTGAGTACTCCTTCTTGAGTTTAGGCACCTTTTCAGTGATGATGCTTCGTCGCACCCGATCTTCCAAAACGGTATCAATTTTTGCATCAGGCAGGCCATTATAGCTCTTGGTGCCGTAGATCAAATACCAAGGAGTAATCAGTTCAAAATGAGAACGTTGTATAGGTGTGTCACCTTGCAGCATGACTCGCTGGCCAGTGCTGCTTGGACGTTTTTTCATTTTGAAGAGATACTCGACTTCTGAGCCTACAGTCACCCCTTCCATCGCAAAATATTGGAATTCATAACCTGTGTCTTCGTCCTGGCCGGTCTTTATATCATCGGAGTTTACTTCTTGAATACTACCGTCTGTGCCGATCACCCTTGCCTTTAGTTCTACTACTTCGATGGCCTGATAGATCGGCAGATAAATGCGATTATTGGCTTCTACGGCTGCGTCGGAATTGACACGTGTACGCATGTGTTTTACATAGTATTCGATGTGTCTGTCATCTTCCTCGATGATCTCTGAGAAGATTAACTGAAGGCTAATGACTTCTTCTTCATCATTGAAGGTCGAGTCGATGTCGCTCAGGACGGGTTTTGGATCCCAGTCGTATTCGGCACGAAAAGGGCCATCTGCCAGGACCAGAGTCGGGGCAAGCAGCAGTAGGTGTAGCGTCAGAAGCTTCAGGTAGTTCATTTAGACTTTTTTCTTTAGGGTGACCACTTCACGGTAGCTTTTCTTGACTTGCTTAACCATTTGATTCCAGCTTTCAAATTGCTCAGGGCTGATCATCAGGGATTTGTTGGTGAAGTGAAAACTATAGTAGACAGAGGTACTGTCTTGACTGTACTTAATGTTCAGATTTAACAGTTCATTCGAGACATCGAGGTCTTTTGGCAGATACTCGACTTCGTAGCCATTTGGGATTTCTAGTTCAATATGTTTGATGATTTCAAAGGCGTAATCTTGCTTGACAGGCATAGTTCGATCATCGTCCAGCTTTTGATCACTGAATAGTTTTTCCAGATTCAAGTTAACAAATATTTTATCATCAGTTCGACTAATGTAATCGTCGATTTGGTAATCGAATTGCAATCTAGTAAGGCTGTCTCCAAAGCTTGGTTTACCGTAGTCGGTCAATTGAAACTTGTTGTTGCCTCTCTCGTGATAGTATTTGAAAAACTTCACAGGATCTTCTCCTTTCATCTTTGCAAACTGCCGACGATACTTGCCATGATGATATCCTCGGTATTCGGTCTGTGATTGACCCCTTAGCTGATCCTTTTCTATGACAAGTTTAGAGCTGTCGCGAAGGCCTGAGTTATGGAATGGTGCCGCCGGAACTTCCTTAAGTTTGAAGTCATTTTCAGACATATAGATGAGGGCTTGTTTGCCTTGTATGAACTCTGAAGGGTAGCCCAGTGGTAGATATTCATCCGTTGCATCCAGAAACCAATAATCTCCTTCCGGGGTAACATAGGTAGCAATCATGTGATTGTCTATAAATGGAGCAGGAAATTCCTCGTAGCTCAAAGCAATATCGCGGGTGCCGATCCAGGTAAAGTGGCTTTCGACCCCAGCATGATCCATCATATTAACCAACATGCAAGACATATCTTTGCAGTCGCCAAACTTCTGTTGATAGATTGTATTAGGATCTCTCGGGATGAAGCCTTCCATATCATTTTCGATTGCCAGATACTTGATATTGGATTTCACCCAGTCATAGATTCCATTCACAAGGCTCTTCTCGGTTGGGGAGTCTTGTTTGATAGAGTCCACAACAGCTTTGATCTCATTGTTGATCTCACCATCTTTAATGCTGTCGATCCAGGTGGAATACCAGGAGAATAGATCAGAAACATCACGGAGAACCGCTTTGCTTTCTCCATTAGTCTCATAGCTTTTTACCCGAACAGCTACAGTTGGCGATACGCTTCGAAAGGAAGGAGCACTACTTTCTGGTTCGAATCCGGGGATGCTTTCCATGGTCCATTTATGATAGATCCTGCCTTTTTTGCTTGAAGTTTCATAGCGAATTTTGGATTCCGGATCGTTGTAGGTCTTCATTTCCAGTTCAATATCTTCATCGACATCGATCTCGAAGATGGCCATTTCCGTATCGTAGAAGGAATTGAAGTAATAGGGATTGACAAATCGAGCATCTTGTAACTGTTCTTTATACTCTAGCGTGAGGTGAGCACCTGGTCGGGCATTTGGATAGGTGAAACTGGTGGATTTGCGCCCGTCATAGAAGTTTCGCTCGCTAAGAACCTCTGCAGTTTCGAAGTCTTTAACGCTGTAATTTTTGTACTTTCTGCCATCTGGTACACGCGTCATCGCTTTGATCTCCACTAATTCAAAGAAATCACTGTACTGAATAGATCTATCGGCAAAGCTGGCTGCATTCTTATTGAGCAGCAGCAGTTCCTCTTTGACTGTGTTGGAGGCTTCCAAAGTCCCGTCAATGATGTCAATTCTCAGATGTCTTTCGTCTAGTATCTGAACCAATGGGGCTTTCGGGAACCGCTCTTGGTAGCGCTCCAGCTCACTTTGGCCATTGGAATGGGTATACATAGCCACAAAAACAAGGCAACAAACAAGTCGCTGGCAAAAATTCATATCTCTACTTGATTTCAAAAATGGTGTCTGCAAAGTACAGCAGCTCCGCTTTGATGCTACCGTCTTCATTATAAATCTTTGCCGGGCCGTTTAGTTCGCCATCAACATAGTTTAATTGTGCTTTCAGCTTTCCGTTCTTGTGATAGGTGCTCATTTCTCCCGAATAGGCGTCTAGATCGTACTGGCCTTTTGATTCAAGGGTCCCATCTTCGTAATAGGACTCAAAGGGCCCATGGGTCAAACCTTTTTCCATCATTGCTTTTCTTTGCAGCTGACCATTGGGGTGATACCTCAGGTATGGGCCATGGAATTGTCCCTTTTCGTAAAAAAAGTGTCTGGCCAGTTGCCCATTTGCATAATAGGATTTTACCTCTTGCGGATCAGCGGTGATTGGGATCTTGGCCACCGGCTTGCTTGATTCATCGAAATAGCTGTAGGCGATCGGCAGTCCTTGGTCGTAGTAGCGTAGGAATTGGACTTCGCCGGAACTGTGAAGCAAGCGCTCTTCTCCTTCTAGATAGCCGTATTCGTAGGTGGATTCTGTGATGGCTTGACCATTCTCGTCGTAGTTGCGATAGTCCCCATGCAGGTTTCCATGTAGATAGTTGGACTCGTTCTGCAATTTTCCCGAATCATGGTAGCTTTTCCATTTTCCTTCTCGAACGCCATCAACATAATTGCCTTCTTTAGTCAAGGTCCCTTCCATGGAATAGGCCTTGTATTGACCATGTGGTTCATTGTGTTGGAATTCTACTTCACTTTTGATTTGACCGTTCGGATAGTAGTGGCTTAGCTTGCCAACAACTTGACCATGTTTGTACTCTTTCCGAAACATGCTCTGTCCATTGGCATATTTTGGCTCAAGTACGCCCGCTCCTTTTAGAAGATCAACTTTTCCGATCGGGGCACCGTCAGGCCCGAATCTCGTACTACCGATAAAGCTACCGTCACGCATTTTGTCCTTTGACCAAATCCGTCCATCGGCAGAGTAGCTGGATTGTTCTCCATGTTGGACCCCTTCTACATAATACTCGTCATATTCCAGAGTGCCGCTTATTGTGTAACGCTTATAAGGTCCATGCTGTAGATCGTCCAAATAATGTATTTCCGTGCTTGTTTGTCCATTTGCATAGTAGCTGTTGCTAGGACCTTGAGCCAGGCCTTCTTGATAATTGCGTTCAGATAGGAGTTCGCCCCAATTCGTGTAGGTTTTTGAAGGCCCATGGGCGGTCTTGTTGCTGTAAGTATCAAGTCCGGTTCTCACTCCGAAGGCGTTGTAGTAGGACCATTCACCTTCTCTTGATCCTTCTTCATAATTACCTGAAGTAGATAGGACACCATTGTCATGAAAGTTCTCGAACCAGAATTTTTGTTTCTTTCGCTCTACTTCTTTTATGGTTTTGCCCTCTTCATCAAAAAGTCGGTATTTCACGATGGTGCCTTTCTTGTATTCCAGTTGTAACTGCAGTTTTTCCGAGCGTGTATAAGTATTTAGCAGACCGGAATATTTCCCATTTTCGTCATATTCTGCTGTTTCTGACATTCGTCCTGCTTCATCGTAACTAGTCCATTTGCCACTCTTATTGCCTTTAACATACTTTCCTTGCTCTCTCAATTGGCCATGTTTGAAGTACTCAGAATAAGGACCATTGAGGAGGCCATTTTCATACTGACTTGTCGATTTTACTTGTCCATTGTTGTAGAAGCTTTCGACCTTACCTTGTAGCTCATCTTCTATGTAAGTCCCCCGTTCCTGAACCTCTCCATTGCTATGGTAGGTGATAAATGTCCCATTTTTCTTGTCTTCGCTAAGATCTACCTTGAAGCGTGGGCTGCCATCAGGAAAATAATACTGTATCGGGCCTTCTCCTTTGCCGTCTACGTAGTTGATTATCGCATATAAATTGCCATTGTAGTCATAGGTGCTTACCTTGCCATGGATGATGCCGTCTTTGTATTCTTCTTCAGTTTCAGTCACACCATTATCGAAATAGGTCTTGCGTGTTCCCTCTAGCTTTCCATCCTTGCTGTAGTGATTGGTTTCACTTAGCTGGCCATTGGGATGAAGAAATTCCCATTTGCCCACTCGGATGCCATTTTCATACTTACCTTGACCAGCCAGGGCCCCAGTTTGGTGTATCAATTTGAAAGGGCCTTCCGGCTGTCCATTGATCAGTGTTCCGATGGCAACCAATTGACCATCTTCGCGAATGAAATCTACCATTTGATCGGAGCCATCCCAATTCATCATCCTCTTTTGGCTATAGTCACGCCACTCTACATTGAGATAAGGAATGAATTCCTGAATTTTCTTAATTTGTTTCTCGAAGTGCTGGACATGCTGCGGATTAGTACTGCTTAAGCACATTAGATTTGCCAATTGCTCGAACTGGTTTTCTGCCACCAGTTTTTGGTAGAATTTCAAGTAGGTGTTGGTCCAAAATCCGTCTTGACCGGAGTCGGCCTTATCAAAAAGCATGTATGACTGTCTGGCAAGAGCAATGTTGAGTTTGCTGGGTGTCTTGTACTTGGCATCCAGGGCAACATAATTGTTGATCAAGAGATCGGTATGGGAAAAGTCTTCTTGCGGTGATACATCCAGGTCTGTCTTACTGCCTATATGCTTGGCAGAAACGGCCTCGTTGATTCTTGTAAGGGCTTGCTGCGCAGTTGGATTTTGAAAATCAAGCGCCAGAAATGTCACAAATGCTAAAATAGCTTCACTTACTTGCTCTTCCTCTAGGGCTATTTCACCTAGCTGGTAGTGACTTGGACTGTGAAAAGGGTCAATGGCAACAGCACTTTGGAGGTCTTCCAGAGCTCCAGCGCGGTCTTGCAGCTGGATCTTTGTCACTGCCCGATGGTAGAACAGTGGCGCATGGTAGGGCATTTGCTTGATGGCTTCAGCATAAGTGGCTAATGCTTCATCAGCCTTGCCCAAAAGATCCAGTGATACAGCTTTCTTCACGTAGAAGTCAGAATGAAAATTCTGGTCCAAAGCTAATCCTTGCTCACAAATCTCAATGACCTTTTCATATCTCTTCAGAGCATGCAAGCTGATGGCTTGTTCCACAAGGCAAGCGAGATAATTCTCATCGTTGGGATTAACGCTTTTGTACTGCTCAAGTGCTTTTTCATAGTGGCCTTCTTCGTGCATCTCGATGCCTGCCAGTATAATATCCCGAGAATCCGGGATGGAATCCTGCTGTTGTGCATTAACGGCATGAAAGAAGGGGAGAAATGTGAATAGGATCAGGATTGTTCGTGGACTCAGCATAGCAATGATTTAAGGAGAATGGAATTCTGGGCCATTAGATCGGAAAGCTACGATAAAAGATACGCATTTGCTGAAAGAGGGCAACGAAAATCACCACATAGGTCCACATTTGCCCATATTTGGATTAATTGCCCTGATACGACCAGCGAGAAGTCTTTAATGTATTGGTTTAAATGTTAATATCTTCAAAGCTTATTTCAGACACAATCACTTACAAACGTCCAAAATTGACATAATTAACGCCATTTTTTTGCTTAAAATTTTGCCTATACAGCATAAACTGATAATTTACTACACAGTGTTTACACGGTTTCTGCGGTGAATTCTTTCTTCCAAATTCTTGCTAGACAACTAAGTACACCATACAACTGCCCCGCCAGTACAAATTACACTATCCATGATCAAGTTTAGGAATCTTCTACTCCTATTGCTCTGCTGCCTCGTGACCTTTCCTGCAGAGCTTCAAGCAACCGATGAACGTCTTATTATTAGTTCAATTGCCAATGGCGCTTCAAGCGGACTAATTGGACAAATGACTGTTGAGAATATCTCGGAGGATTTGGTGCCTTTTCAATTTGGCCCCTACGTAATTCCAGCTTCAGAAGCAAGTCAGGGATACGTCTTGCCAGGTGAAAGAGTCGTCATGATTCCCCCGGGAGAAGCTAAAACGCTTCCACTGTACGGATATTGCTACAGCTTACATAAGGCACCCGCCAATGCTAATGGCAGTTTTGCTTCAATTGAAGATTGGGTACAGCCGGAAGACATGGATGGAGCCTGGGTGGAAAACCTCCGGTTCGGTGGCGTAAAACCTGATTTTCTTGAAGATTACCAGCCAAGTCAAACAACTCTACTGGTGCCTGCCAGCAATTTTGAGATGCCCTATGCCATTGACGAAGAAAGTAATCTCGTAGATGCAGCTGCACTGTATGTGGAGGCTTTGCGAAGAATTCACCTGGCTTACTATCAGACCGATGGAATGGATTGGCTCGAAACGCCTTTTGATTACAAGAAGCAAAAGGAGCGAAATGCGGTCATTCAACAAACCTTCTGGATATTCACTCAGGCCCTGGCTGGAGATGAGTACACATTTAGCGAGTTTGAAGAGCTCGTGTTCAGACAGCAAGTAGTCAAGGATTGGTCTAGTTCAAATAGCCGCTCGGTAAAAAATGAAGGCCTAAAGAGAGAAATCGTGAACTGGTGGGCGCTATTTAAAGACCTGGGAATAGTGGCGGGAATATTCAGAGCAGATATTTATGACACCTTCCCGGCAAGTGTGTACCTCGATGCTCCTCAGGACTCCATTTCCCGCATACGTAAGCCTGAAAGTGTGCCAGACCTCGATTGGATACTCACTTACCCATCCGACCACAATATTGGGCTGCGGGACAGTCTTGTAAACTCCGATCCTAATCTCTGGACAGAATGGAATGAAGAACTAAAAAAGGGACCGAAGAAAAGTGCTGATGGAAACATTCTTATCACGGTACCGATTTTCGATTGGGAGCAACATGACCCATACGCCAGACCTCAAAAGGCAGGTATAGACGACATGTGGCGGTTCATCGAATTGACCGGCTCTCTATTGAAAGAGTCCCCTAAAAAACCAGTTTGGCCATATGTAGTTGCCGCAGCGGCAGTAGTTGGCTCAGTGACTGCCATAGCCTTACTCAGCAATCAAGCCGATGATTGCGGCGATTGCGATGACGGCGACCCTTGTACCAATGATGTTTGTGTCTATCCGGATTGCGTAAACACCCTTATCAACTGCGACGATGGCGATCCCTGCACCGCCGATTATTGTGAAAATGGAATTTGCATCAATGCGCCCATTCAGGATTGCTGCCAAAGCGAAGAAGATTGTGCTGATGACAACCCTTGCACCATCAATACCTGTGTCAATGGAACGTGTCAATTGGAGTTCATAACCTGCGATGATGGCGATCCTTGTACAACCGATTTTTGCCAGAATGGTACCTGTGTATACGAACCCAATGCTTGTGACGATGGAGACCCATGTACCATTGATGACTGCGATGAAGAAGGGAATTGCACGCATGAACCAAAAATCTGCGATGACGAAAACCCCTGTACAATTGATGCATGCGATGAGAATGGAAACTGCTTTTTCACCTCAATACCATGCGATGACGGTGACCCATGTACTGATGACAGCTGTGAAAATGGAGATTGCGTATTTGTAGCTATTGACTGTGATGATGGTGATCCATGTACACAGGACTCTTGCGATGGTGCTGGAAACTGTATCAATGAACCGATCGTCTGTGACGATGGAGATCCCTGTACACAGGACAGTTGCGACGAGGGAGACTGTGTGTTTGAAGCTATTGTTTGTGACGACGGTGATCCCTGTACGACTGACTATTGCGATGAAAACGGAGATTGTGTCTTCGAAGGTACTACATGCGATGATGGCGATCCTTGTACAATAGACAGTTGTGATGAGTTTGGGGACTGTGTCTTTGAACCAGTAGTTTGTAACGATGGAAATGCTTGTACCGAAGACCTTTGTGATGAAAACGGTAGCTGTATTTCAATTCCAATCATTTGCGATGACAATGATCCGTGTACGGAAGACTCTTGCGATCCGGTTCTTGGCTGCGTTTATGAACCAATTGAAGCCTGCTGTACCGGCCCGGAGAGTTGTGATGATGGCGACCCATGTACTATTGATCAGTGTAATACTTTTACCGGAGAATGTTTCTCAGTACCGGTGATCTGTAATGATGGAAATGCCTGCACGCTGGACTATTGTGATGGCAATGGAAGCTGCGTTTCAGAACCAATCGTTTGCGACGATGGTGATCCCTGTACTGAAGATCTCTGCGATCCCGTAGACGGCTGCCAATTCATACCAATTGAAAACTGCTGCGATGGCATCGGGAATTGCGATGATGGTGATCCTTGCACTATTGACCAATGTAACCCTGAGACAGGTGAATGTGTCTCCATCCCACTCAACTGCAATGACGGCAATGCTTGTACTATTGATACTTGCGATGATGAAGGAAACTGTAGCCATGAAGAAATCACTTGTAACGATGGTAATCCCTGTACAGAGGATGTTTGTGATCCTGAGCTGGGTTGTCAGTTCATTCCAATCGAAGGTTGTTGTACTTCACCTCTGGCTTGTGATGACGGCGACCCCTGTACCGTGGACCAATGTACCGGCAACAACGTCTGTGTACATTTTCCACTAAACTGTGATGACGGTGATCCCTGTACTGAGGATTTCTGTGAGGATGGAGGCTGCCAAAATGTACCCATCAGTTGTGACGATGGGAACCCGTGTACAGAAGATACCTGTGATCCGGAGCTCGGTTGTATCTATACACCCATCGCGGCTTGCTGTCAAAGTCCTGAAGACTGCGACGATAATAATCCCTGTACAGAAGATACTTGTGATCCCGAAACAGGGATTTGCAGCAATATTGAAATCGACTGTGATGATGGAGATCCTTGTACCGTTGATGTTTGTCAAGGCAATGGCATCTGTGATCATATCTTCATTACAGATTGTTGCGGTGAAAATGGAAACTGCGATGATGGTGATCCATGTACTGTAGATAGCTGTGATCCCTTCTCAAGCGAGTGTATTAATGAACCGATTGTCTGCGATGATGGTGATGCCTGTACCTATGATAGCTGTGATGAGGAGGGCAATTGTGTTAGCATCCTCTTTATTTGTCAGGATGGTGATCCTTGTACCCAGGATACTTGCGACCCCGAGCTCGGATGTATATTCATTCCGATTGAAAACTGCTGTTCAGGTATCGGGACTTGTGATGATGGTGACCCATGTACTATTGATGTTTGTGATGAGGATACGGGCACTTGTATCAGCAGCCCGATTAATTGCGACGATGGCAACCCTTGTACCCTGGATCAATGCGATGGAGAAGGAAACTGTATCTACTTTGAAGTCGGCTGCTCGGATGGGGATATCTGCACCGAAGATATCTGTGACCCAATTGAAGGCTGCATCTTCGTTCCGATCGAAGGCTGTTGTGCCAATGCTTCCGATTGTCCAATCTCCGACCCATGTACTCAGGCAATTTGCAATCTTGAAAATGGCGAATGCTTATATGTTCCCATTGACTGTGATGACGGGGATCCTTGTACCAATGATTTCTGTGAGGACGGGTTCTGCCAATTCGTTCCAGTCGTTTGCGATGATGGAAATGATTGTACCGAGGATATCTGTACAGAAAATGGTTGCGAGTATATCCCAATTGAAGCTTGCTGTGCAGATGAGGCTGATTGCGATGATGGCAATGCATGTACCATTGATACCTGTGATCCAGAAACGGGACTTTGTAGCAACGAGCCGATTTCTTGCGATGACGGTGATCCCTGTACAGAAGACTTCTGCTCTGGCGATGGTATCTGTGTCAATCAACCGATTGTCTGCGATGATGACAACCCTTGCACTGAAGATGCATGCGTAGATGGCGAATGTGTGTTTACAGATATTGATTGTGATGATGGAAACCCATGTACCGAAGATCTCTGTGACGCCTTTTTGGGTTGCCAGAATGTACCTATTGGAGGTTGCTGTCAGGGAAGTGAGGATTGTGATGATGGCGATCCCTGTACAATTGATACTTGTGATGCGGAAACCAACACCTGTATGAGCATCCCAGTTAGTTGCTCGGACGGAGACGCCTGTACCACAGACTTCTGTGATGGTGAAGGCAATTGTGTCCATGAGGCAATCACCTGCGATGACGGTGATCCTTGTACCGAAGATAGCTGTGATCCCGTAACAGGTTGCGTCTTTACACCGATTGAGGGATGTTGTCAGGTAGCTGCCGATTGCGATGATGGCGATCCATGTACTGTTGCCGAATGTGATCTGGAAGCAGGTTCTTGCGTCTTCGTTCCAATCGATTGTGATGACAACAACGCTTGCACCACCGACTTCTGTAATGAGGATGGAGCCTGCGTGCATGAGCCGATTTCTTGCGATGATGGTGACCCTTGTACAGAAGATTCATGCGATCCTGTGGAGGGCTGTATATATACACCAGTCGAAAACTGTTGCTCCGATGCTGTCGACTGCGACGATGGTGATCCTTGTACAATCGATACCTGCGAAGACGGAAACTGTGTCAACAGCCCAAAAGACTGTGATGACGGCGATGCTTGTACCATCGATAGCTGTGACGCCGAAGGAAATTGCATTTACGAAGAATTCGTCTGTGACGATGGAAATGACTGTACCGAAGACTTCTGTGATCCGGTGGAGGGTTGCCGATATGTACCAATCGAAAGCTGTTGCTCGGGCCCGGAGGATTGTGATGACGGTGATCCTTGCACAATCGATGACTGTGATCCCGAGACAGGAGAATGTATGAACACTCCCGTAGCCTGCGATGATAACGATGCATGTACAACGGATTCCTGCAATGAACTGGGAGAATGCGTGTTTGAAGCCATCAGCTGTGATGACGGCGACCCTTGTACTGAAGATACCTGTGATCCTGAATTGGGTTGTGTCTATACCGCCATTGAAAATTGCTGTGAATCGGGTAATGACTGCGATGACGGAAATCCTTGTACCTTGGACACCTGTTCAGAAAATGGCGAATGCATATATGCACCGATCTCATGTGATGATGGCAATGCCTGCACCATCGACACCTGTGATGGAGAAACCGGTGCCTGCATCAATACTCCTATAGATTGCGATGATGGTGATCCTTGTACCACCGATAGCTGTGATGGAAGTGGAAATTGCATCAACGAAGCAATCTCTTGTGATGATGGCAATGCTTGTACCATTGATAGCTGCGACGCAGATGGCAACTGTGTGTACGAGTTTACTGCCTGCGACGACAATGACCCATGTACCGAAGACCTCTGCGATTCTGATACAGGAGAGTGTACATCAGTGCCGCTGGATTGCAGCGATGGGAATCCATGCACCATCGATAGCTGCGATGGTGAAGGCAATTGCATCAATACGCCTATCGATTGTGCGGATGATAATCCTTGTACTGAGGACATCTGCAACGGAGCAACTGGTGAATGTGTCCACGTGATTATCAATTGCGATGATGGCAATGCCTGTACCTGGGACTACTGCGATGGTGAAGGCAATTGCATCCATCAGGAGTTTGAGTGTGATGATGGTGATCCATGTACCATCGATTCTTGCGATCCGGCTCTGGGATGCGTCTCTACTCCTATAGAAGGATGTTGTACTGAAGAAGCTGATTGCGATGATGGTGATCCTTGTACCATCGATTCCTGTGAAGCAGGTACTTGTACCAACACACCGATCAGCTGTGATGATAACGATCCATGTACCGAAGATAGCTGCAATGCCGAGACAGGAGACTGTGAGTACACTCCGATAGAGGGATGCTGCGAAGGACCAGATTCCTGCGACGATGGTGATCCATGCACAGTAGATACCTGCGTAGACGGCACTTGCATCAACACACCAAATGATTGTGACGATGGCGATCCTTGTACTGCAGATTCCTGCGATACGGAAACCGGCGACTGCATCAATGAGCTGATTGCCGATTGCTGTACCGAACCTGCTGCCTGCGACGATGGCGATCCATGTACAGTGGATACCTGTGAAGACGGCACTTGTGTCAATACCCCAAATGATTGCGACGACGGAGATCCTTGCACCACAGATTTCTGTGATCCTGAAACAGGTGATTGCATTAATGAGCTTTCATCCAATTGCTGTGATCTGAATGAAGACTGCGACGATGGCGACCCATGTACCGTAGACACTTGCGAAGACGGCACTTGTGTCAATACCCCAAATGATTGCGATGATGGCGATCCCTGCACCATCGATACTTGCGAAGATGGCAACTGTGTGAACAGCCCTCAGGTTTGTGATGACGAAAACCCCTGTACCATTGATACCTGCGAAGATGGCAATTGTCTCTTCACCCCAATTGACTGCGATGACGGTGATCCTTGCACAACGGACTTCTGCGACTCCGAAACAGGGGAATGTGTATATGTTACCATCGAGCTTTGCTGTACGGAGCCGGGCGACTGTGATGACGGCGATCCTTGTACAGTCGATACCTGCGAAGACGGCCTTTGTGTCTTCACACCAACGAGCTGCGATGATGGCGATCCATGTACGACTGACAGCTGCGATCCAATTACTGGCGATTGCCTGTTTACACCAAATGACAACTGCTGCTCAGAACCGGGCGACTGCGATGATGGCGATCCCTGTACCATTGATACCTGTGAGGATGGGGTTTGTGTCTTCACTCCAGCGACTTGCGATGATGGCGATCCATGTACCACAGATAGCTGCGATCCCGACACAGGCGATTGCGTGTTCACTCCAAATGAAAACTGCTGTTCGGAACCAGGCGATTGTGATGACGGCGATCCTTGTACGGTCGATACCTGTGAGGATGGAGTCTGTGTCTTCACTCCAGCCGATTGCGATGATGGTGATCCTTGTACGCTTGACTCCTGTGATCCGAAGACGGGCGACTGTGTAAATGTACCGCTCGATTGTGATGACGGTGATCCTTGCACAATCGATAGCTGCGATGGCGGCGAATGCATCAATGAACCTGTGAACTGTGATGATGGCGATCCTTGTACCGTTGACAGCTGCGACGCCAGCACTGGCGAATGTATCAATGAAGCGGTAGTGTGCGATGATAATAATCCATGCACTGATGATGCTTGCAATGCTGTAACAGGGGAATGCGAATTCACCGACAATGGTACTTGCTGCAATGGCATCGAAGATTGTGATGACGGTGATCCTTGTACCATCGATACCTGCGAAGATGGTGCCTGTGTAAACACCCCGAATCCATGCGATGATGGTGACCCTTGTACGATAGATACCTGCGAAGAAGGAGGCGTCTGTGTCAATACCCCACAGCTCTGCGACGATGGTAACCCATGTACAAACGAATTCTGTAACGAAGATGGTGATTGTGTCTATCAAACTATCGTTTGCAATGACGACAATCCCTGCACCAACGATTTCTGTGATGGAGAAGGAAATTGTGTGCATGAACCCATAGTCTGCGATGATGGTGATGCCTGTACCGTGGATACCTGCGATGCCGATGGCAACTGTGTCTTCACACCGATCACCTGCGATGATGGCTCCGATTGTACGGAGGATAGCTGCGATCCAGTGCTAGGCTGTGTATTCACTCCCGTAGACGAGATCTGCTGCGATTCCTCCATCGATTGTAATGACGGAGATCCTTGCACAGTCGATACCTGTGAGGATGGCGCTTGCTATAACAGACTCTTTGTCTGCGATGACGAAGATCCCTGTACCACTCAATATTGTGAAGACGGTATTTGCTACTTCGAACCAATCCTCTGCGATGATGGAAACGCCTGTACCTTTGATACTTGTGTGGATGGCAGCTGTGTCTTCACACCGATTATCTGCGATGATGGCGATCCATGTACCGAGGAGTTCTGCAATGATGGTATCTGTGTAGGTAGTTTTGTCAATTGCGATGATGGCGATCCTTGCACCATCGATTATTGCGACAATGGTGCCTGCTACCACGAACCTATTGTTTGTGATGATGGCGATCCTTGTACCTTTGATTTCTGTCTGGGCGGTGTATGCATCAGTACTACTATCGCCTGCGAAGACGGTGATGGATGCACAATAGACTATTGCGAAAATGGCGACTGCTTCTCTGAGCATCTCTATGAATGGGAGTTCAATATCAACAATCCAAGTGCGATTGGCGAAGGCGATGGCTCGATCACCATGACCATCACCAACACGCCGATGGATTCGCTCTATTGGTTCTGGTTGATTCAAGGTTCGGATACACTCGAAATTGGCAATGATCTCACGACCTACACTTTTGATGAATTGTTTGCCGGAGATTACTTCGTCGAGGCATTTATTGCTGATAGCTGTACCACGGGTCCTCAGCTCATCACGCTGGATGACGGCCCCGGACATCAGCCGCTCCTGCAAGCAGACCAATGGCTGCTATGGACCCTGACTAATCCGGCAACGCTGCAATGGCAGCCAAGTGCTGAAGCGATCAGGCCAGAGCGGGAGCTAGTTGGCAATGAAGCCTTTGATGGAAATTGGGTCTTAGTGCCATCCAACAATGCGAATGCTACCTTTGCTCAACCGATTTCGCCAAATGCACGCGTGCAGCTTAGTACGATGCTCTTTGATGGCCAGGTGTTCTACTTCTCCGAAAATCCACAGACCAACAATTGGACGGCCTTAGAGGACCCGGTTTTGGTGACACAGTTGAAAGGACTATTGCTGGAAGGTAGCTATCAATACTTCCCGACATCGAAGCAGCAAGTTTATCTGGGTGCTGGTCTAAATTACCAGTACATCACTGCGGGTCCGACAGTCCTTTACACGGATTTAGGTGCCACCACCTTCCCGGAGATTGAGCAGGATCATTACCTGATACCATATTTGGAAGCTGGATTTGATAAAGACATAAGTAAACGAATTAACCTACATGGACGAGCGGCCTTGTACCATGGACTCCAACAATCCTGGGCTCCATATTTCAATCTCGGTCTGCGCGTTCCTTTGGAAAGAGAATAGTAATTTTGAGTATATGCGTTTTTGGAGCCGGGCAGATCGGGCCGTAGCAGCGGCCTACCCGTGCTCCGCTAATACTCAGCACCCAGCTAGCTGCTCCAGCTCAGCCAGTAGCATCTCCTCCTATCGTCGGAGCTACTACTGGCTGGCTTGCGCCACGCTATCCGGGCACTTCGTTCCGCTGCGCCCGGGGCTATTGGGCCAGGTCTTTCGAGCGCGCTAAATAGACGATCTAAGGAATGTAGCACTGTGTCAATATAGTTGCAATACTCGCTATTGATGCCACGGATTTTGTATGAGAAAAGCTAACGCGCTCGAAAGACTGCGCAAATTAGCCCGGATAGAAATGGAAATGAAGGCCTCAGTTCAGGAGACTGAGCGCCAGCTAGTGCTGGCTGTGAGGAACGAGCAGACAGCAATAGCTGTGCAGCGAAGCCCTGAATGAGGCCTTCATTGGAATGGATAGCCGGACGGTCGCTGCTACGGCCGAAAATGCTGGGCTCCAAAAGATTAATTAGCAAAAAAAGACATAGTGCAGAAGGACATCAATGAGGGACAAGAATACCGAATCGGGATCGGCCGCATTTCCGGTAATGATGGTATTGGATTACTGGGGAGCGCAAATGAATACAGATGATCACCTACGGAATTATTGCTCTGACCTGCCTCATTTCCTACCTTGGTTTCGACAATCAATCGCTGCGTAACAAGCTGCTTTTTATTCCTTATCGAGTAAAGCACAATCGGGAGTTTCACCGCTTTGTCAGTTCAGGGCTGGTTCACGCAGATATGCTGCATCTAGGTTTCAATCTTTTTGTGCTTTTTCAATTCGGGCCGATTCTAGAGCGGTATTATGCGTCCATTCTAGGGGCAGGATATGGAATAGCCTACCTGCTGTTGTACTTTGGAGGTATGGCAGCGGCAGATTATGCGACCTATTTGAAATTCAAAGATAATTCATCCTATCGAAGTCTGGGAGCATCAGGGGCGGTTTCGGCTGTCCTCTTGAGTTTTATCGTTATTGATCCCTGGTCGAAACTGCAGCCGATCTTCTTTCCGATGGAAATTTATTCCTTCTACATCGGCATTGCATACCTGCTTTATTCCTATTTTGCTGGACGAAAACTCAAAGACAATATCAACCACGATGCTCATTTGTTTGGAGCCATTTGGGGTATATTATTCACCTTTGCCATGGAACCCAGACTGATAAGAAGATTGGGAGATTCACTGGGATTTTAACATGATAATGATAGACTTAAGAAGTGACACAGTAACGCGGCCTTCTCCAGAGATGAAGGACTATATGATGAAGGCTCCGCTGGGGGATGATGTATTTGCAGAGGATCCTACCGTGATCAAATTGGAGAAAATGGCTGCGGAGATGTTTGGAATGGAAGCAGGCCTTTTCTGTCCATCCGGCACTATGACAAACCAAATTGCTGTAAAGGCACATACGCAACCTTTGGACGAATTAATCATTCACAAGCTCTCTCACATCTACTACTACGAAGTCGGCGGTATTGCCTTTAATTCGGGTGTATCCGTGAAGCTCTGTGATGGACCGAATGGCTTTTTGACGGCTGAAGATGTAAGCAAGAATGTTATGCCTGATCAGGACTGGTTTCCCAATACGCGATTGGTCTGTTTGGAGAACACTACGAATAAGGGAGGAGGAGCTTGCTATGAGCTAGCGCAAATGAAAGAGCTGAGCGAGCGCAGCCGCGAGCATGGGCTAATGGTGCATTTGGATGGTGCCCGACTGTTTAATGCAATCGTGAAAAAAGGATACACAGCCGGGCAAATTGGACCAAT
Source organism: Chitinophagales bacterium (assembly GCA_020629205.1). GTDB lineage: Bacteria > Bacteroidota > Bacteroidia > Chitinophagales > UBA2359 > JAHDDV01. The sequence goes on from JAHDDV010000001.1 coordinate 26,144, forward strand.
GTTCGACAGCATTTCCATTTGTCTCTCCAAAGGATTAGGAGCGCCAGTAGGTAGTCTCCTGCTCGGAAAGCAGGCATTTATCAAAAAGTCTCGCAAGATTAGGAAGGTGCTAGGAGGGGGAATGCGGCAGGCAGGAATTCTGGCTGCTGCCGGTATCTATGCCCTTGAACATAACATCGAACGCTTGTCAGAAGACCATAGGAGAGCCAAGGAACTTGAAAGCTGTCTGGCCAGACAAAGTTACATTACCAATATTCGACCAGCAGAGACAAATTTGGTCATCTTTGAAACGGTAGAATCGCTTGATGCAGGGCTGCTGAAGCAATCAATGGCAGAACGAGGGATCGAGATGGTAAATATGGATGCATCACTGGTGAGATTTGCGACCCATCTGGACTTTACTGATGATATGCTTGCCCATGTTTGCGAAACGCTGGACAATCTAAATTTCTAGTACCCAGGGCACTAGTATTAACAATCTACATACTATGTTTGGATAGCGAAGCCGGTCTTTTCGCTTTCCAATCCGCGCGCTTGTCTGCGAACAGGCTAAAAGGGTAGCGCTACAGCCGATTTCTGGCATGAATTCTGCACTTTATTCCTTCGGCTGTTGAGCTCTTTCAATCCCGTATTAAGCAACTAGCATGCATATCGTTCGACTGCAGAATTATCTTCGGTTTTGCTCCTTTGTACTATTGTTCCTGTCCTTTCAAGTCTGCTCTGCTCAGACAGAGATAGCTGGCGTGGTTAACGAGTATTTTAAGGTAGGGGGCATCGATACCTCCCTATGTCCGCCCGAGATCACAACCGAAGCCGAGCATACACTGGCGGTTGGCGACAAGGTGCTACTAATTCAGATGAATGGTGTGGCTTGTAATTTTCCTCTCGATCTCAGCTATGGGGAAATTGCTGATTACCAGAATGCAGGTAATTACGAGTTCCTTATTGTCGAGGAAATTTCTGCAAATAGCTTCAAATCGACTGCTTCACTCAGTAACGATTACGACCCCGGCTTTGCTGTACAAGCCATCAAGGTGCCCGTTTACGAATCAGCTGTAGTGGTGGGAGACATTAGTCCATTGCCCTGGGATGGGCAACTTGGAGGTGTCATTGCTGTGGATGTGCTTGATGAGTTGGAACTGCAGGGAAACCTTGTGGCTGACGGTATGGGCTTCCGTGGAGGAAGCGATATGCTGAATGCCGGTTTTGAATGTGAGGCATTCGATCTCTTCTACACAAGCGCTCAAAGTCTCGCTTCTGAAAAGGGAGAGGGACTTTATCCGAATGATCCAGCAATGCAATACGGAACAGGCGCCATCGCCAATGCTGGTGGTGGTGGAAACAAGTCCAATTCCGGAGGTGGAGGTGGTAGTAATTTTAGTGCTGGAGGCCAAGGAGGTTTTCAGAGTGCCGACTGTTTTTTTACAGATGTAGGGGGTAAAGGTGGTTGGCAAATTGATGATTTTGAGAAGCGTGCCTTTATGGGAGGCGGTGGCGGAGCTGGTCAATCCGAACTAGTGGATGATCTTGGAATGCCGACCAGTACTGCCGGAACCAACGGAGGTGGAATTATATTTGTAAAAGCCGGCAAGCTGGTGGGAAATAGCTTCAGCATTTCTGCGGCTGGACTTAATCAGGATGAAATCGCCCTGAGTGGTGGTGGCGGTGGAGCCGGTGCGGGAGGTACGGTCGTTTTCGAAGTAGCCTCTTTTGAAGGCTTGCTGACGCTGAAGGTCAATGGTGGCAATGGAGGAAAAGTGGATGGAGGTGAGTTTGCCGCATTTGACTGTTTTGGCCCAGGTGGTGGTGGCGGTGCAGGTGTTATGAAGATCAATGCCACAAGCATACCGGAAGGCATCTTGAGTCTGGCTTCTCAGGGACTGGCTGGTGTCGAGCTCAACACTGTATCCAATTGCTTCAACACGCCCAACGGTGCTGAGAACGGCGCTTCTCCAAATGGGCTGGGTGTTGTGGATAGCTTCGCAGCCACACCTGCAGAACCTATACTCGATCTAGGTGCAGACAACATACAATTTTGCGAAGGAGATAGTGCACAACTTGCCGTAGAGGATTTGTTTCAACAATATACCTGGAGTACAGGGGACACTATGGCGCAGATATGGGTATACGAGCCGGGTATCTACAGCCTGGAAGTCCTGACCTCCTGTGGGACGAAGTCGGCTGAAATAACGGTTCTGGATCATCCTACTTTCCCAGAGACTGGATGGCCGGCAGATACCACATTGTGTGAAGGACAAATACTGGAGCTTGACCTTTCGGGTGTTTTTGACACTGTGCTGTGGATGGATTCATCCACTTCCGAAACGTATAGCACTGAACAATCAGGTACGATCACAGCTACTGTAGAAAATGCGGAAGCTTGCCAAAAGGAGCTCTCCATTAATGTAAATTTTGTAGAAGCCAGTCCGCTTGATTTGGGGGAAGACAGATACTTTTGTGAAACCGAGTCAGCGACAATTGAAGCTCCCGAAGGTTTCCAGACATACGAATGGGACAATGGGCTAACAGGAAGCTCACTGGAAGTGATTTCAGAAGGATATTATACTTTGACGACCAGCGATACCAACAATTGTGTAGCAGAGGATGTACTATTCGTTGGATTCAGATCAGCCCCTGCACCTGAACTGCCAACGACAGAGACCATCTGTCTAGGGCAAAGCAAATTTGTCGATCCTGGTTACTTCGATTCCTATCAATGGAGCACAGGTAGTACAGATCGAGTGCTGCAGTTGACAGAGCCAGGAACAATTGAATTAGTCGTGATGGATGAATACGGCTGTACGGCTGAACGTAGCATGGAAGTTACGACATATTGCGAAGCTGGTATTCAGATAGTCAATGCCTTCAGTCCAAATGGTGATGGTGTCAATGATGTCTTTAGAGTAATCAGCACACCTCTGGAGCAATTTGAGCTGCTCGTTCACGACCGTTGGGGTAAATTGATTTTTGCCAGCAATGACCCAAACCTCGGTTGGGATGGTGACTTCGAAGGCGAAGCCTTGCCGATCGGTACCTATGTCTGGTTTATGCAAGCTGAGTATATGGACAATGGTCAGTTAGTTTCTGACGAAAGGAGTGGCAACATCACCTTGGTGCGTTAATCTCCGATTTGTATAATCAAGGAATTCCAGACAGACAAATCACTTATTAATTGGACACAGTCAATTGCAGGCTGCTGCCAAGGCAATTACTTACAGTGACATTTATAGTGATTCTTAAGGTCGATAGCCGTAATGACTTTCGTTTCCCGTCCACAGTCTGCAAAAACAATCCTGACCGTTTGATTATCATGTGTTACTCCTTCAACGGCGAAGGTTGGACAAGGGCTATCTCCCAGATTACTTTTGCGTTGGTTGATTTTACCATTGGCAAGAATCTCATCAATTTCCTCTCTATCGATATGGCGGCAACCCATTCTGCATTTGGCATGTTTGGTGAAAATCAGCCGGTCATTCTGCATCCCCTCTAAAGCTCCATCAAAAGACATCCCTGGAGGTATTGGATTATCGGTCGTGTTTTTCTTCTGACTTTGATAGTGCTTTCCGCCTCCGCCACGTTGCAGCCATTCAGTGTTGCCAGTAGCGTAGGCGAGGATGACCAGTATCAAGGCCACTACTGGTCCGATCATTTTTTGGATATCTTTATTCTTCACTACTTGTTGACGATCTTTGTGCTATTCGTTACATGGAGTTTATCCCATTTTTCTTGTTAAATTGCACACTGTTCATGAATCTTTCACGCCACCATCTACACTGCATATGTTAGCTACCCTGGATTGGATTGTTATTACTGTCTTTATGGTCCTGTTTATCGGGATCGCGCTTTCTTACACGCGCAAGGCTGGTAAAAGCATGGACAATTTCTTTCTTGGTGGAAGAAACCTCCCTTGGTATATCGCTGGAATCTCCATGGTAGCAACGACATTTGCAGCTGACACGCCTTTGGCTGTCACAGAGATAGTGGCGGATAAAGGTATCTCAGGCAACTGGCTGTGGTGGAGCTTCCTCGCAGGTGGTATGCTTACCACCTTCTTCTTTGCTAACCTCTGGCGACGATCGGGTGTGTTAACTGAAGTCGAATTTATTGAGTTGCGGTATGCAGGCCTGCCTGCAGCAGCTCTGCGTGGATTCAAGGCGCTGTACCTTGGTGTTTTCATGAACCTGATGATTATCGCCTGGGTCAACGTCGCTCTGATTACTCTGCTGAAAGTCTTTTTTAGCTTGCCAGAGGAGCTGGCCTTTCAATTTTGTGTATTAGCCATGCTGGTCGTTTCTGTCTACTCTTCTCTGTCTGGTTTTCTGGGAGTGGCCATGTCCGACGTATTGCAATTCATTACAGCTATGGTAGGTTGCATATTGCTGGCCTACTTTGTGGTCAGTTCGGAGGAAATAGGAGGGCTAGCCAATCTGAAGCAGTCGATTGATCCGTCAGTGCTAGAATTCTTTCCAAGGATAGGCGAAGAAAGCACCGGCTCAATGGCCAAGTCATTTACCATAGGTTTTGGCACATTCATGGCCTACTTCACCATGCAGTGGTGGGCGAGTTGGTATCCCGGAGCAGAACCTGGTGGTGGTGGATACGTAGCACAGCGAATGATGAGTGCTAAAGACGAACGAAACGCAGTCTATGCCACCTTGTTTTTTCAGGTAGCTCATTACTGTATCCGCCCCTGGCCTTGGATTTTGGTTGCCCTAAGCGCGATGGTACTTTATCCAAATTTCGAAGATCCCAAAGAAGGATTCGTCTGTGCCATGGTGGAGTATCTACCGGATGGCATCAAGGGGCTCCTGCTAGTGTCTTTTCTTGCTGCCTACATGAGCACAATTTCTACTCAATTGAATTGGGGCGCCAGCTACGTTGTAAACGACTTCTACAAGCGTTTCATAAAGCCAGAAGCAACACAGAAGAATCAGGTTTTGGTCTCACGAGTTGTAACCTTGATATTGATGGTTCTGGGATTGATCGTGGCAAAGAACATCAATAGCATCTCCGGTGTCTGGAGTTTCCTGATAGAAATTGGTGCTGGTCTGGGTTTGGTCTTGATTCTGCGTTGGTATTGGTGGAGGATCAATGCCTGGAGCGAAATTGCGGCTACATTAACACCGCTGTTTGCCTATCCAATTGCCCGTTATGTCCTGGAGTTTGAGGGACTGCCAGATTCGCCAAATACTTTCTTCTTTACGGTTGGCTGTACCACGCTGATGTGGTTGGCAGTAACCTACCTAAGTCCAAGACAGGATGAAGAGCATCTAAAGGATTTCTACCTGAAAGTACGACCGGATGGCAATTGGGGACCTATCTCTGCGCTGACCAATGAGGCAGGAAAGCCATCTCAGTTAGGCAAGCTCGCCATCTGTTGGTTGGCTGGGATCACAATGGTCTATGCTATACTATTTGCCATTGGAAAATTCCTCTTTTTGGAATATGAAACCGCAGGTCTCTGTACGCTTCTGGCAATTGTGGCTTTCTTTGTGCTGAATACAACGCTGCGCAGAACCAGAATCATGGGAGATGGTTCTAGATAGTATAACAATCGCTACTCAATATGCCATTTTCGTCCGCTACTAAGATCGACCCACAGGAAACGAATGCCTTTTCCAAAACGGTGATCGATTACCTTAATCAGGAAACATATATCGAAAGCTTGCAAGCACATCCAGTAACAATGGAAGGCTTTGCCGAAGCAATCGAAGTTCGCAAGATGAGACAGTATCCGAGACAGCTGCTGGTGAAGGTAATCCGAGATCAGTACAAGGCTCTCGATACGAGTTCGGCTTGGCAAGGACAACTGGATCAGCTGAAAAGCAAGGACACCTTTACGGTAATAACGGCCCATCAGGCCAATCTATTCTCTGGTCCGCTGTACTTTATCCTCAAGACAGTATCAGCCATCAAACAAGCCCGGAATTTGCAAAAGCAGTTTCCGGACCATCATTTTGTTCCCATCTTTTGGATCGGCTCAGAAGACCACGATATCGAGGAACTAAATCATATCAACCTCTTTGGCGAAAAGCTAGTCTGGCCAGCCTCCGAAGGTGGAGCAGTTGGCAGATATAGCCCAAGTTCACATGCCGAGCTCATCGAGCAGATTCAGGCACTTGGTCAAGGAAGACCACACTTGGAAGAGAGCATTGAACTACTCCAAAAGGCCTACCTCAACAGAACAACTGTGACGGATGGTTTGCGAGCATTACTGCATGAATTATTTGGAGACTTTGGTTTGATCGTGATTGATCAGGATGATGCTGCCTTAAAGAAAGCCTTTGTGGCTCAGTTTCGTGACGAACTTTTGCAGCAAAAGACCCACCACTCCATCCAGTCTAGTCTGACACACTTCGCAAAGCACAAGCTCAAAGTGCAGGCAAGTCCCAGGGAGATCAACTTATTTTATCTGCAACCCGGTAGTCGCAAACGAATCATCAAAGAAGGAGAACACTACAAGGTCATCGATACTGAGCTGACTTTCACGGAGGAGGAGATCCTACTGGATCTGGATGCTCATCCCGAAAACTATAGCCCTAATGTATTACTGCGGCCCATTTATCAAGACTTCCTATTCCCTAATCTCGCCTACATTGGTGGGGGAGGAGAGCTGGCCTATTGGTTGCAGTTGAAGCCGGTATTTGAGGCTTTTGAGCTGCCCATGCCGATAGTCATGCTGCGAGATACGGCGATTTTTGTGGAGCAGAACACAAATCGAAAGATTGAGAAAGTCCAACTGCCAATAGAGAGCTTTTTTCAGGACACAAACGCAATGGCGAATATGTTGGTAGAAAGAGAGTCTACGACGGAGATTTCACTGAAGAAAGAGACGGAGCAACTTTCGATATTCTTTGAAACACTAGAACAGAGGGCCAGCCAGATTGATCCAGGACTCAAACAATCGATTGCCGCGGAGAAAGCCAAAGCCTTGAAGTCACTGGGGAAGATAGAACAAAAGATGAAGCGGGCGGAAAAGAGAAAGCATGATGTCGTCATCCAGAGGGCACAACGGATAAAGGAAGACCTATTCCCAGCGGGCAAATTGCAAGAGCGGCACTACAGCTTTCTGCATTACTACGTACAGTATGGTTCTGACTTTATTGACCTTTTGATGGAGCAACTTGATCCCATGCAACAGAAAGTGACTATTTTTGCCCAATAAATCCAACAGAACTTGAACCAACTTATTACAAAAACCCGAGCGCAAGAATCGAGAACAGCTATTGAACGCCTCTATATCTCAATGAGGCACATGTTTAATCGAGGCTACTACAAACCTTTTGGCCGCTCAGGCATGGCCATCGTTGAAGCGCTGCGCACCCTACAACCAGAAATCTACGGATCGATCAACGATCCGGAGAAAGTCGAACTAGAAGGGCTGGTATACGTGATCACCAGATTGCCCAAAGGAATTGAAGAGTGCAGATTGATCAAACTCACCTCAGATGAAGGATATCGGGAGTCCGGCTTCCCGATCTTGGTTCCTTCAAAGAGAAGACGTAACTGCTATCGGATTGATCCTGAGCAAATGTTCATTGAAGTAACCAGAGGACGAAGCGAGATCTACGATATTCTTACCCACCTGAGCTTCCTGTTTCTGGAATCCGAAAAGATTCGCAGGAAGGCCATCGACGAAGATGGAAATGAAACCTGGGTATGGAAAAAGATCAAGGAGATAATCGAGGGCAAAATCAAGATAACTCAAAAGAACCGTGAAGTAACTATTTCCTATCTCAGTACAATTCTTGGCCGTACATTTTTAGAGACTGAGTCAGCATACCGGCGATTTAATGAAGACCCTGAGCGGAATAACGACCTCTTTCATGTGGTCTATTGGATGGGAACTACAGCAATAGCCGAAGCGGCTAGTCCTGCTGCCGGAAGAGAAATAACTTTTACTTCCACCCTGCGCGAGCGCATTGGTTTGCACATCTACGGTAGCATGTGGGCCAAAAATATCAAGCAGTTAATGTATGAGCATGATTTACTGGATCGTCCTCTGCACATTATCTCTGCAAATCTACATAGCGTACTCAACACCTTTTATGCCCCGCCTGCACTTTCCGGAGAGATTGAAGAGCCAATGAGCATCATCGACATGGCCACCAATGTCATCTCAGAAAACCCGGATCGGTATATGCCGGAGGTCATTGACTATGGTCAAATGCAGGGTCTCCACATACTAGATGATGAGTCGGGAACCAATATCACCGTTCAGATCATAGATACTGCAAAGATTGACCGAAGTCGACTCTCAGATGAATTGACCATCTCAGACGAAGTCTGGAGTCAAAAACCAGTCTTGCTGGTTATGGACTATGCCTTTGGAGAGCAAGCCTATGAAACTATGGATGAACTCTTGCGGCCATTTCAGAAAGATGGTATCATCAAGAAGATGAATGTTGTGTCCGTCAATATCATGGGCAAAGCAGGAACACTAGTAGGAGAGAAGGGAGATATCATGATCCCTTCAGCCCACGTTTTCGAAGGATCTGCCGATAACTATCCAATTCAAAATGAATTCTCCAGCAAAGACTTCGCTCAATATCCAGGCGATGTGTTTCAGGGTACAATGATCACCGTTCTTGGAACTTCGCTGCAAAACAGAGATGTTCTGAGCTATTTCAAGGAGACATCATGGCAAGCGATTGGATTGGAGATGGAAGGAATTCACTACCAAAAGGCTATACAGGCCGCAACCAAAGTCAGAAACGTCATCGATGACGATGTATTATTGCGATACGCCTATTATGCATCGGATAATCCTCTGGTATCCGGAGGAACATTGGCATCTGGAAGCCTTGGCATCACAGGGGTATTGCCGACCTACTTCATTACCATCAAGATGCTAAATGCCATCTTAACAACGGAGAGTCAGGAAATTCACTTGGACAATGAAGAGATCGCAGAAAACAAAAAGCTTTCCTAGCGGTTCTTTCTGTACCCTGCTGATTTAACTCCATATTCCCGCTAGAAGAATTTTCTTTATGTACAAATCGACCAGAGACTGCGTTAAGGATCTAGATAAGCATAAGCATCTCGTAGTCATCAAAGAGGAAGTGGACCCATATCTGCAAATGGCAGCCATCCATAGAAGAGTCTACGATCATGAAGGCCCGGCAATCCTATTCGAAAACGTGAAAGGCTGCGAGTTTCCTGCAGTGTCCAATCTCTTTGGTACCATGGACCGCAGCCGATTCATTTTTAGAAAGACCATCGAATCTGTCAAAAAGCTGGTCTCCTTAAAGGCAGACCCGAGCGCCCTGCTCAAAAACCCCTTTGGTTACCTCGCAATGCCATTTGTAGGCCTCAATGCTTTACCCAAACCAGCCATCTTTTCTAAGCCCGTTCTGGCCAGAGAGATAGCGATCAGCGATTTGCCGCAAATTCAATCATGGCCTGATGACGGAGGTGCTTTCGTAACCCTGCCACAAGTCTATACCGAAGACCCAGACAATCTCGGTATCATGAAATCGAATGTGGGAATGTACCGGATCCAGCTCGGAGGCAATGACTACATCCCAAACAAAGAGATTGGATTGCACTATCAAATTCATCGCGGCATTGGCGTGCATCAAGCTAAGGCCAATGCCAAAGGGCAAGCGATGAAGGTGAGCATATTTGTTGGGGGCCCACCTTCTCACAGTCTAAGCGCCGTGATGCCCCTACCAGAAGGTCTGCCTGAAGTGGCCTTCGCAGGTGCCATGGCTGGGAGGGGATTCCGCCACACAAGAGTCGATGGCTTTACCTTGTCTACCGATGCGGATTTTGTCATTACCGGTACGGTACATGAAAAGGAAACCAAGCCCGAAGGCCCCTTCGGAGATCACCTCGGCTACTATAGCCTGATTCACGATTTCCCGCTTATGAAGGTGCATAAAGTTTACGCACGTAAAGACGCGATATGGCCCTTCACGGTAGTTGGCAGGCCTCCGCAAGAAGATACGAGTTTCGGAGCACTGATACATGAAATCACTGGTGCCGTTATTCCAACTGAACTTCCCGGATTGCATGCAGTGAATGCAGTTGATGAAGCAGGGGTTCATCCACTTTTGCTCGCTATCGGAAGCGAACGATACACACCTTACGAAGAGCTGAAAAGGCCACAGGAATTACTTACAATTGCCAACCATATTTTGGGTTTTGGCCAGATGTCCCTGGCTAAGTACCTCTTGATTGTTGCTAAGGAGGATGATCCAAAACTGGACATTCACCACATCGATGACTTCTTTACACACATGCTGCAACGTATTGATTGGAGACGAGACCTGCACTTTCAAACAGAGACCAGTATCGACACGCTGGACTACTCTAGTAAAGGCCTAAACGAAGGTTCAAAAGTGGTGATGGCTGCCGCAGGGCCAACGATCAGATCATTGGCAAAACAGGTGCCTGGAGATTTTTCCTTGCCAGCTCCTTTCAATCAGGCACAACTGGTCCATCCGGGAATTCTGGCTATTCAGGGCCAGAACTTTCAGTCCTACGAAAAAGCGGAAAAGGAACTTCAGACTCTGACGGATTTTTTGGAAGATCAACACCTCGAATCACTCAAATCCATTCCCTTGATCGTGCTCGTAGACGATTCCGCTTTTCTCGCAGAAAGATTTGCCAACTTTCTCTGGGTAACCTTCACCCGTAGCAATCCTTCGCATGACATCTATGGTGTTGCAGCAGGGACACGATACAAGCATTGGGGCTGTAAGTCTTCCCTCATAATTGATGCCCGCATTAAGCCATTTCACGCTCCACCCTTGATCGAAGATCCAAGAGTAGAGGCATCAGTGGATGCACTTGGAGCAAAGGGTGGACCCTTACACGGCATCATTTGATCCTGCTAAAACATCGATCCCAGCGAATGCCCTGGAAGAAGGGTTTATGAGGTTTTCTGGACATCCAGATAAAAGTAGCCTTGCCGATTAAATGATCCTCCGGTACAAAACCCCAGAAGCGACTGTCCTTACTTAAATGACGATTGTCTCCCACCATAAAATAGTAATCGAGTTCAAAGACATATTGCTCCCTGCGCTCCCCATCCAAATAAATACCGGCTTCGTCATAGGCCAACTCATGACCTTCATATAGCTCAATAGCAGTCCGATACAAAGGCAATGTCATAGTATTCAAAGCAATCGTGTCACCCTTCTTTGGAATGTACAAAGGGCCAAAGTTATCCAGATTCCAAGGGTATTGTTCAGGAGCATTTGGGAAGGTCGGTTCATATTCCATCGTCATACCTTTCACCCGCTGGATAGTGTCGACCTTGATCACATTTTCAAAGTCGGCGAGCTTTTTCAAATTGCCAGGAGTAAGGGCATATTGATAATGTTTGATGTCGTGAAACATGCCTCCCTCCGAAATATCCAGCTTCTGGAGCGAAAGCTTATTGATGGGATCGCCGTTTGTCTTTATCAGATAGTTAAACTGAATGGTCTCCGGATTGACGGAAATCTCGCTATTGACAAGCACCTGCCGATTTACAATCTCCAGTGTGTCTCCAGGCAAGGCAACACAGCGTTTCACAAATACGGTCCTTCGATCCGCTGGTACAGTATGATCCATTGGTGTGTTGAAAACCACTACATCATTTCGCTGCACTCCGGTGAAACCTGGAAGCCGGAAGTAAGGCCATGTGATCCACTCGGTATAGGATTTGGTTTGTGTCCCAGGCAATTTGTCATCAGCAAATGGAAAGGCCAAAGGAGTGATGGGCATCCGCGGACCATAATGCAGTTTGGACACAAGCAAGTAGTCGCCAACCATCAAGGTCTTTTGCATCGAAGTAGTAGGGATAACATACAGCCCGATCAGAAACAACTGCAGCACCCAAGCCATTAGTATGGCTATCACAGTGGCATAAAGAAGATCCTTGAGAAAGGATCGCTTCTTTCCAGACTTACCCTGCTTGCTCATCATCTATTCCACCAGCGAACTGACCGTTCGCATACAACGCCCCCAACGTATCTTTGGGAAGCTACAGTGTTTGCAGTTGGACATCCAAACGAATATAGGCTTGCCAACAATATGATCTTCCGGTACCATTCCCCACATTCGGGAATCCAGGGAGTTGTCGCGATTATCTCCCATCATCCAATAATAGTCCATCTTGAAAGTGTAATTCTTGATAGGCTTTCCATCTATATGGGCTCGGTCTCCCTTCCAGGCCAGCGTTGGATTATTTTCGTATATACGAATATTCTTCTCATAGAGAAGGTAATTCTTCCGATTCAAACGAATCTTATCTCCCTTCTTCGGAAGATATATCGGACCATAGTTGTCCTTGTTCCAATTGAACTCGCCACTCTGATTTGGGTAGCAATTGTCCGGCACATCAGCCTGTGCTATGATGGGCTTGATATTCACAACATTGGAAAATTTCCGAATCTTCTCCACCTTGTCAACATCCAGAAACATGCGCAATTGATTCGCTGAACGCTGCCTGTTGCGTGCAACATACTCCTCGATATTGATGTCCAATTCTTTCAATTGCGATTCCGAGAAACTCAAGCCATTGGTTTCAATCAAATACAAACCTTGCAAATGTTCCGGATTATCAACCATCTTCCCATTGATATACACTTGCTTCTCCAGCACAGACAAGGAGTCGCCCGGAATGCCCAAACAACGCTTGATGTAGTTCTCCCGCTTGTCTACCGGCAAGGCACGCTTGTAGTCGTCAGGATAATTGAACACCACAACATCATTGTTCTTGATACTTGTAAAACTTGGCAAGCGCCAATAGGGCAGCTTGATCAATTCGCTGAACGAGCGTCCACCCAGGAAAGGAATTGTATTATGCATAAATGGAAGAGCCAAAGGCGTATTCGGAATCCGTGGCCCATAGTGCAGCTTACTCACAAACAGCTTGTCACCCACCAACATCGAGCCCTCCATAGAGGAAGTAGGAATCGCATAAGACTGCACCACAAAAATATTCAGTATCGGCACCACGATGGCAGCAAACAATAGCGCCTCTCCCCATTCGCGTATACTGGACTTTTTTTTCTTGTCCTTGTTTCTTTTGGCCATTCTGAAATTTTTCACAAAAATAAGTAATTCAGACGTCTATTAATCAAAACTATTGCTTTAAGACAGATTTATTAGACCTGCCAAAAAACAGGATGCAGAACAGCAAGCGCGCGAGCCCTTTTGTTTTGCAACAATAAGCATTAATTGAAACGTAGGAAAGGCCTCAAAGGTGCAGAAGGCAAAGCTTAACATTATTTATGCCCGATCTCGGAAGAGATGTTATTTTCTAGAGATGATTTTTTTTGGAGCCGAGCTGATAAGGGCGCGCTGGCATATTACGGGTGCTCCGCTAATACTCAGCACTGTGCTAGCTGCTCCTGCTCAGCCTCTGCCGTCTCCTCCTATCGTCGGAGCCGCCATAGGCTGGCATCCGCCACGCTATCACAGCACTTCGTTCCGCTGCGCCCCCGGCTATATAGCACCCGCGTACTACCGCGCTGGCACCAAATAAAAATCCACCGGCTCCGAAAACAAATAGGGAAATCCCTGCAAAATGCAGCATCTGACGATAATTCAATACACATACACAATACACAATACACAATACACAATACACAATGCAAATCTAAAATCACCCAGTAGAAAACTTATAACCCACCCCTCTCACAGACTGGAAGAAGCTAGGCTTCTTAGGATCCTTTTCAAAGTACTTTCTAAAGTTCAGGATAAAGTTGTCAATGGTCCGGGTTGTAGGGTATACATCATAACCCCAAACAAATTGCAGAATCTGCTCTCGGCTCACCACCTCATTCTGTCGATCTATCAATAATTTGAGCAACTTCGCTTCTTTCTTAGTCAGATTGAAGGCATCTTTCTCCGTCTTTGCTTCAAATGTTCGAAAGTTAATATGGTTGTCACCAAACTGATAAGTCTCCAACTCTCTCTTCTCCTCCGCCGGCATACTGCGTTTGATCAATACACGCACCCTCAATAGAAACTCTTCGAGGTCGAATGGTTTTGTCATATAGTCATCAGCCCCTTTACGCAAACCCTCAACTTTATCTGAGGTGTCATCTTTGGCGGTAAGGAACAAAATCGGGATATCGGGATTGTCCAGACGTATCTGCTCGCACACGGCCAAACCATCCATTTCCGGCAGCATGATATCCAAAATTGCAATGTTGAATCGCTGCTCTCCAAACTTCTTTATGGCCTCAAGGCCATCGCCAGCAGTTACCACTTCGTAGCCTTCCAATTCCAGATTCATCTTAATCGCAGTTTGTAGACTCGGCTCGTCTTCCACCAATAGAATTCTTTGGTCCATATCTAGGGTATTTTGTGTCAATAAGTTAGCTAAAATGCACCGCGAAGTAAAGCTGCAATTATCACAGTTTTGTCAAAATGGCGAAAATAACTGGTATCTTCGAGCGGTCGGTCAAAGACCACAATACCAAACCAAAACTATCAAAAATTGGCAAAGAGGAAGAAGGAAAAGAAGGCCACGCCCCTAATGGTCCAGTACAATGATATCAAAGCAACTCACCCAGATGCAATTTTGTTGTTTCGAGTCGGAGATTTTTATGAAACCTTTGGAAAGGACGCTATCACAGCCTCTGCAGTTCTGGGAATTACACTAACCAAAAGAGGCAATGGTTCGGCCAACGAGGTTGAGCTGGCAGGTTTCCCGCACCACGCCCTTGACACTTATTTGCCGAAACTGGTCAAAGCCGGTTACAGAGCTGCCATCTGCGAGCAGCTCGAAGATCCTAAAGCGACAAAAAAACTTGTCAAGCGAGGTGTTACCGAGTTGGTCACCCCAGGTGTAGCACTGAACGAGAAAATTCTTGATCACAAATCAAACAACTATCTCTGTTCAGTAGCTTTCGATAAAGACAGAATAGGTTTGTCCTTTCTGGATGCTTCAACAGGAGAATTTCTGGTGGCAGAAGGAAACGCGGCCCAAACGGACAAACTTCTTCAAAGCTTCAGTCCTGCGGAACTCATATTCTCCAAGGAGCAGAAAAAAGAAATGACTGCACAATTCGGGGAACGCTATTACACATATGGACTGGAGGATTGGGTGTTTTCGGAGGACTTTGCCCGAGAGACTTTGCTGAAGCATTTTGAGACAAAAACCCTCAAAGGATTTGGCGTACAAGGTATGCCTGCTGGCATCATTGCGGCCGGTGCAGCACTGCACTACATACAGGAAACCGCAAAGGCGGGCATGCAACATATCTCGGCGCTTAGTCGAATTGCTCAAGATAAGTATGTCTGGCTCGATAACTTTACCATCCGCAATTTGGAGCTGTTATACAGTCCCAATGAAAATGGAGTGCCGCTGCTGAAGATTTTGGATAAGACCAAGACAGCAATGGGAAGTCGATTACTAAAAAAGTGGATAGCATTGCCCCTGAGGGAACGGACAGCTGTAGAAGAGCGGCTCGATATTGTAGGTTTCTTGAAAGAGAATGAAGACTTTGCAGATAAGCTGCGGCAAGAAATCAAGCAAATTGGGGATATCGAGCGTCTAATTGCCAGAGTACCTGTTGGAAAGATCAATCCCAGGGAAATCGTGCAGCTGAAGAAAGCCCTCTTCGCCATTTCCCCAATTAAGCAACTCTGTTTGGAATCTGGCTTGAAGCCACTAACGGTGATAGGGGATCATCTAAATCCTTGCACTGTGATCAGAGACCGCATACAACAAGAACTCAATGAAGAAGTTCCTGTTCAGGTTTCCAAGGGATCAGTCATTGCAGAAGGAGTGTCCCAGGAATTGGATGAACTGAGAGCCATATTGCATTCTGGCAAAGACTTCTTGGAAAAGTTGCGGGCCCGAGAGGCTGAAAGTACAGGCATTACTAATCTAAAGATTGGTTTCAACAATGTGTTCGGCTATTATCTCGAAGTCACAAACAAGTACAAAAATCAAGCTCCTGCGGACTGGATCAGAAAACAAACCTTGGTCAATGCCGAGCGATATATTACAGAAGAGTTGAAAGAGTATGAACAGAAGATCTTTGGGGCGGAAGACAAGATATTGATTCTTGAAGCCAAGCTCTTTGAAAACATTGTTCAGGCAGTAGGGGAGTACATCAAGCCTGTGCAGCACAATGCCCACACCATCGGAAAGTTGGATTGCCTGCTATCCTTTGCAGAAGTAGCTGAGCGCAATGACTATCGACGTCCCATAATGACCGATGGACTCGAATTGGATATAAAGCAGGGGCGTCACCCAGTAATTGAGCAACAGTTAGCCCTTGGGGAATCTTATGTCCCAAATGACTTATTCCTTGATGCAGAATCTCAACAACTGATTATCATCACAGGGCCAAACATGTCCGGTAAATCTGCCTTGCTAAGGCAGACAGCTTTAGTTGTGCTAATGGCGCAAATTGGCTGCTTCGTTCCTGCGGAAAGCGCCCAAATTGGGATGGTTGACAAGATATTCACAAGAGTAGGGGCTTCAGACAACCTCTCAATGGGAGAATCGACCTTCATGGTGGAGATGAACGAAACAGCAAGCATCATGAACAACCTATCCAATAGGTCGCTTGTATTGCTCGACGAGATTGGGCGAGGAACCAGTACCTACGATGGCATTTCCATTGCCTGGGCACTGGCAGAGTACATCCACGAACACGCTACTGCCAAAGCCAAGACCCTCTTTGCAACCCATTACCATGAATTGACCGAGCTTTCTGAGAAGTTCAACCGAATCAAGAATTACAGCGTGTCCACAAAAGAGGTGGGCAAGAAGGTGATTTTCCTCCGGAAGCTGATCCCGGAGGGAAGCAAGCACAGTTTTGGAATTCACGTGGCAAAGATGGCTGGAATGCCTCCGGATTTGGTCCGGCGTGCAAAGGAGATCCTCTCTGTTCTGGAAAAGAAAAATATAGAAGGTGCCATTGTTGAAAACCTGCGGGCGGTTCCAAAGAGGCAAAATATGCAACTGAGTATTTTTGAGATGGATCCTGCTCTCAAAGAGCTACAGGATACGCTTCAGTCCCTGGATATAAACAGTCTAACGCCAATCGAAGCCCTTCTCAAATTACAGGAACTCAAAAAAATGTGCTAAATGCAAGCGATTTTCCGGCCACTTAATAGTCGAATAATCTCTATTTATCGACAAATGTGCGCCTGGACTGGACCTTTGAAAGAAAGTGAAAAAAAAGGGATAATTTTTCCTCCCTAATTTGGTTTTATTGAGGAAGTCGTCCTATATTTGCAGCCGTTACGCCGCAAGGCTTACAAGCGAAAGTAGCTCAGCTGGTAGAGCACAACCTTGCCAAGGTTGGGGTCGCGAGTTCGAATCTCGTCTTTCGCTCTCTTTTTTTTCTTACCTTCACGCCCAGGTGGTGGAATTGGTAGACACGCAGGACTTAAAATCCTGTGGGCAGTAATGCCCGTGTGGGTTCAAGTCCCACCCTGGGTACCACCTTGCCCAAAGCACAGCGATACACCCGTAGACGCTGTCGAAGATCCAAATTTTTATTGGCACTTTTATCGTAGTGGGGACATGTAGCGCCCTTACTATACTCTAATTTCGTGTAGAGCAAAGAAATATTGATCACCTTGCATCCTTTTTCTGGATCTAAGGCTCTATGTAATTGTTTTTTGGCTCGAAATTATGCTGCTTATACTAATGAGTGGCGAAACTATCAGTCACCATTAAAAGCGATCATACCCAAAATGAACGTGTGGATATTGCGCCTGCAATACGATGTCCGCATGGCTTGGTTCTAATGTCAATGTATAACCAATTGTAAAACAAGGCACTAATCTCAGCTGGGATTATTGATCTTCGATGCGGCAGCTCGTCCTGCCATAATCGTAACAGTACCCGATTGGCGGTTTTGTAACCGCCTTCGAATTCAGATTCGTCTGACTAAACTCGGGTATAAATTCGTAACTTTGCACAAAATTTCAACAAACTTAACCTGTCACGGAAATGAAAAGACTATTATGTATCCTGTGGCTTGTCTTCTTCACTGCCAATCTATTCGGTCAGTATTACAACGAATGGATTTCAGAATCTGGGTATGACAAGACCTACTACAAGTTTCCGGTATATTCGGATGGGATTTACCGAATTCCGTACAGCGCTCTAACTGCGGCTGGAGTGTCTGTAAACAATGCCTCAAACTTTAAGATTTATGCAAAAGGGGAACAAATTCCTGTCTACGTTAGTAATCCTACCAGCTTTGGTTCGGGTGATTATGTGGAATTTGTAGGGCAACAGAATGATGGAGAAATGGATACTCCACTGTTCCCGGTTAACACCTGGCAATTGTCTGATGAGCGGACGCTCTTTTCTGACACACTTTACTACTTCCTTACTTGGGATAACAATGGCAACCAATCCCGGTACCAACAAGAGGTAAATGATATTTCTAATCCACCAGCTCCGGAGCAGTACTTTATGCATCGGTCAATCAAATGGAATAGAAATGTTTATTACCCTGGAGTACCATTCCGATTTGCTGGTGTTAACAATTCCTACAGTGCTTTTGATAAAGCAGAAGGTTGGGTATCCGGTGTTATCAAGAGTTCCGGACAAAACACCCAAACGGCGTCAATAAGCACACCGGCCTTCTATCAAGGACCTGGAGCACCTTCCCCAACTTTGGAATGCAAGGTGGTGGGACGATCCAATGAGTTTGCCTACTATCCGGATCATCATACACAGGTTTCAGTAGGTGGTACCGTTTATGTGGATGACACCTATGAAGGCTATGCTGTCAAGAATTACACTGCACAAATAGCTGCCAGTTCTATGAACACACTTCCGAATGAAAGGACAGAAGTGAAGTTTCTGGCTGTAGGAGATATCTATCCAGACGGAGATGACGACTTTTCAACAGCTTACTCCTTTATCACCTACCCACGCGAATTTGATTTTGCAAATCAAAAAGGTTTCCAATTTACATTGGATAATGATGGAGACAAGTACATAGAAATTTCCAATTTCAATGGAGGATCTGCCCCAGTACTCTATGATATGACAAATAACAAGCGTTACACACCGAGCTCTATCGGTGGGGTCTACAAGATTCGAGTCAAGTCCAATCCTGCCAATGGACCCAAAATGGAATTGTTCTTTGGTTCGACAGACAACTTTGGAAACGCATTCTATGTAGAAGTTCCTGCTTTGCAATCGCAGCAGTTTGTTGATCTAAATCAGATCAACAATCAAGGAAATTATGTTATGATCTATCATTCTAAGATCAACCAGTTCAGCAATGGGGTATATCCTGTGGATGCATATGAAAGTTATCGTTCATCCGCTGATGGCGGAGGCTATGTTACTCAGGCATTGGACATTGAAATGTTGTATGACATGTTTAGTTGGGGGGTACGAAAGCACCCGCTCGCCATTCGTAACTTTGCCAACTTTGCCATGGACAATTGGAACATCACGCCAGAATTCTTGTTCTTGATTGGAAAGTCGGTTAATTACAAGTCATGTTTGTTTAGCTCCACGATTTCTGCTCAAAATCTAGTGCCCTCTTTCGGTAATCCAGCAGCAGACCCTTTGCTCACTTCTACCAATAATGTGAGTTATAGACCACAGATAGCAACAGGAAGAATCAGTGCGAACACGCCGGCAGACCTCAAAAACTATTTGGATAAGGTGATAGAGCACGAATCCTGGACAAATGTTACCTACTGTGATGATCTGGCAAAGCGTGATTGTGCCAGAAACTCCATACACTTATCCGGTGCCTACAATCAGGATTACGACGATGATGGTGTTTCGGATCAAGCCGAAGGATTCTTGAACTTATTAGGTGAATGGGGCGAATATATCGAAAATGATGTCTACCGAGGAGAAGTTCTGGAAACCTACAGCTATGTAAGTCAGGTCTATCCTAATGGAGCACCTGGTTCTTATCCAAGTTCAGCAGACTTTCAGCAGTTCAAAGATCACCTGGAAGAAGGGGTAGGTATTATTAACTTCCTCGGTCACGCCGACAATGATGATTACACTACATGGTCATGGAGCAGCGGCTGGAATTTCAACCCTTCTAGCTTTGATGTAGGAAAGTATCCAATGATATTTTCTGGCTCCTGTTTTGTCGGCAACATCCACGTAGATGTTTCGTCTCCCTCCATGGCAGAGCTTTGGACCTTGACTCCCAATCGCGGGGCAATTGGTTTTCTGGCTGGTGTAAACTTTGGTTTTCCTGAGTACCTTTCAAATTATGTATCAGCTGTTCACTCAAACTTTGCCGGTGACCTTTATGGTGAACCGATTGGAACCTGCATCATGGAGGCCATTGATGATATCTATGTTTCCTCTGCTGTTGATAGTACAACTATTTACTATCAGGGGATGAGAAAAACAATCGAGGAATTTACCTGGTCAGGTGATCCGGCAGTCAGTTTGATTTCCTACGATAACCCAGAATATTATTTTGCCAATGGTGACAACAGCGTGACTTTTTCTCCAGACCCGATTACAGAAGGCACAACTGAATTGACAGTTTTCGTAAGCGTGAGTAACGCCGGTAATGTGGATTTTACACCACTACCAATCACCATCACAGCAAATGGTCAAACAGTGGTAAACGTTGCTGAAGCGAATCCGCCGACAGGCACTTCGCTGTACACTTACACAATCGATCTAGCTGACCTCACTCCAGGTAACAACACATTTACGGTGACGGTCAATGGAGCAGGTACGATCACAGAGGATTGCCCAGACAACAATCAAGCATCAAGAACAATCAATATTCCAGCTGTTGGGAATTGTGGTAATTTCCAAATTGCAAATACACAAACAACTTTCTGTTCCTCTGACGCTCCAGTTACTTTGACAGGGACTGGTGATAGCGGTACCTTTTATGTAAACGGTACACCCACTTCTACATTTAATCCTGCCGCTGGGCCTGGAACATACAACATTCAATATGTAGGTACCATAACAGGCACCTCTTGTGAATCTTCAAGCACCTGGACAGTGACTGCTGCTCCAGCAGGAGGAAGCTTGACTGCCCAACAAAATACTGTTTGTCTGGACAATCCTGAAGTAACCTTTACTTATGCAGGCATCCAGGCTACTGGCTACAATTATTCCTGGGACTTTGGTGCGGGTGCAAATCCACCTACAGCCGTTGGGCCTGGTCCGCAAACAGTCACATACGCGACTGCAGGAAGCAAAGTTGCTTCCTTGACAGTGAGCCATCCTGAATGCGGATCTGCAACCTCACAGTATTCAGTAACTGTTTACGATGCAATCACCCCACCAGTAGTAAACTGTGGTACTGCGACAGCTAACTCAGTTACCGTCGATTGGAACGATAATCCAAATGTTCAAAGCTATCTGGTTTCCTACAACGGGACACAGAATTTTAGCAGTGATAATTCCTTTTCCATACCCGGCCTGACACCAGGCGAACAAGTATCCTTCACAGTAGAAGCAATTGGTCTGGGTAATTGCGGATCTGCAGTATCAAACACGATCTTTTGTACAGCATCGGATTGTCCGGATTTAGGCGTGACATTCAACGGAATTGCTGACAATCAGGTCTTTTGTGCAAACTCTGGTCCGGTTACTCTATCTGGCTTTCCTTCTAATGGATCATTCTCTGGCTCCGGTGTTGCGGGAAGCACTTTCGATCCGCAAGGTTTGGCTCCAGGTGCATATACCTTGAGTTATGCAGTGGATAGTGGTGGAGACTGCCCAGTACAGACTAAAAATGTCGTTGTGGTGGTATCGGGAGGTACGACCCCTACAATCGTTCCTTCAAATGGATCGGGCACGCTCTGTTCAGATGAGGAGATTACCTTGTCTGTGCTTGGTGACTTCAGTTCCTACGGATGGGTTGGTGGGCCTTCTACTCCTGAGTTTGTAGTGACTGAGGCAGGTACATACACAGTAAATACTGTTGATCTGGACGGATGTCCATCTTCCAATAGTTACACAGTTGTTCCCTACGAGGTGGTAGGAAGCATAGTTTCAAATCAAAGCGATTTTGCAATCTGTCCTGGTGAATCTATTCAGCTCTCTGTGAGTACTGACCCCGGTAACCAGATTCTTTGGTCAAACGAAGATCCCAATGCTACCATCATTGTAGACGCAGTGGGAGAGTACAGTGCTACAATTACAGCACCGAATGGCTGCGAGAGGGAGGTTTCTGTAAATGTGGTAGAAGGAGCGATCGACCCACCAACTTTTAGCACAAGTACAGGAGGGAACCAGATTTGTCAGGGACAAAGCCTCACACTATTTGGTCCACAAGGCTATGCTTCTTACTCCTGGACCTTAGGAGGTCAGATATTGCAAGTGCCTCTCGGGCAGAGCTTTATCGAAATCAACCCTGACCTAATTGCCGGTAGTACATATGAAGATCTGGCAGGCGCCTACCAGTTGACCGTAATCAGTAATGGTGGCTGTAGCAACAATGCCAGTTTCGATATCTCCTTGATAGATTTGGTGCCACCTACAATAGATGGATCACTGTCTGTTTGTCAGGGGGCCAGTACAACCTTGACAGCTCAAGGAGACTACAGTGAATACATTTGGTACAATGATGCCGGAATCGCACAACAAGTTGGTCCCTCTTGGACACCATCTCAACCTGGCGAGTGGTTGCTTTGCGGAACCAATGCCCTGGGATGTACAGAATGTCTAAACTTTGAAATTTACGGTGGAGGGGCTCCTCCCGTGGTCGAAGGTGTCCTGTCAGTCTGTGGTAACTCAGCAACAACCCTGACAGCATCGGGTGACTATGAGGCCTACACTTGGGTAGATAGCAATGGTGCTGAAATCGGTACAGGAGCAACAGTTTCAATTAGCGAATCAGGCACCTACAGTGTCTTTGGAACTACCTCAGCTTCTGATTGCGAAGGCCAGGAAACCTTTGTAGTAGGGACTGGTGTAGCGGCTTCTAGCCCAACGATCTCAGGACAAAACGAAATTTGCCCATCTGGAAGCACCATATTACAAGCCTCTGGTGATTTTGTGGAAGCAAACTATATCTGGTACTTAGGCAACGAATCTGTAGCCACTGGCACCAGCAGTTACGAAGCAACTACAGCAGGTACCTATTCAGTTATTGGAAGCGATACACAAGGCTGTCAGGGAACTTCTCAGGTATTTGAAGTGACTGTGCAGCAGCTCTTTAGTCCAATTCTGGCAGGTAGCCCGGTAGTCTGCGCAGGAGGCTCTACGACGCTCACTGCACAAGGAGACTTTGCCAGCTACAAGTGGTTGGATGCGGAAGGATTAGTGATCTCTGTGGATCCCTCCTTTAGTACAAGTGATCCAGGCGAATACAGTCTGGTTGGGGTCAGTGAAATTGGCTGTGAAAGCTCTGTACCAGTTAGCATCCAAAGTGGAGGAACTGTACCTGAAGTTTCCGGCGATACCCAATTGTGTGAAGGTGCAAGCAGCACTGTCTTGTCCGTCCAGACTGAGTTCCAAATTGTGAACTGGCTAGATGACACTGGCTTCAATGTCGGTACTGGACCACAGGTTGCCATTGCCAATGCGGGTGATTACACTGTTTCTGCTACAGACCAGTTTGGTTGTACTGAGGTGACTGCCTTTAGTGTGAGCTTTGACACTGCTCCGATTCCGTCAGTTGAAGGAATATCTGAGATCTGTGAAGGAACAAGTCTCGAATTGACAGCTGCTGGTCCATACTCGCAGTGGACTTGGACGAACGCAGCTGGCGAGGAACTGGGCACCAACGAAACATTGAGTGTTTCTGCTGCTGGAACCTACACCATTACCGGTATGACGGATGCAGATTGCATGGGCGAAAATACAATTGAAATTGGGACTGGTACACTTGATGAACCGGCTATTGATGGCGCTCTAAGCATATGCGAAGGTTCGACAACCACGCTTTCTGGTCCTGAAGGACTGGCTTGTACCTGGTACAAAGATGGAGAAATTGTATCAGTTGAGAACTCCGTAGAGCTGGGTGAGCAAGGTGATTATACACTGATCTGTACAGATGCCATCGGCTGTCAAGGGGAAAGTAACTTCTCCATTGCGGTAGGTCAATTGCCAGAACCAGAATTGAACGGTGCACTTTCCTTCTGCGAAAATGGAAGTACCACGCTTTCTGGTCCTGAAGGACTAAACTGTACCTGGCTGCTTGATGGTGAAGTGATTGCTGAAGGATCGGAGATTACCATTACAGAAGCCGGTGACTATGAACTTATCTGTGAAGATGAATCTGGTTGTCAGGGTATGAGCGAGTTTACCGTCTCGGTAGGTGAGTTGCCAGAACCCATAATCAATGGTGCACTTGTCTTCTGTCCAGAAGGTAGCACCACACTAACCGGTCCCGAAGCATTGAGCTGCACCTGGTTCTATGAAGGAGAGGAAATTGGAACTGGCTCTGAGATAATTGTCACCGAAGCGGGTGAATACGAACTTGTTTGCGAAGATGATGAAGGATGTGGCTCAAGTAAGATTTTTGAAGTGGAAATCGAAGATGTTGCAGCACCTGTGGTTGAAGGGACCTTGCAAGTATGTGCAGATGCTCCGACCACAGTTTCAACGACTGATGAAGGCACATGCAGCTGGTTCCAGGATGGCGAGCTAATCGGTGATGCAAATGAAATTACAATTGAAGAGGTAGGACAATATACTTTGGTTTGTCAAACGGAAGTTGGTTGCGAATCAAGTTCAGACTTTGTGATAACTCCTGGCACTACGGATGTAGAACCACTTATAGACGGAATTACAAATGTCTGTGGTGAAGAGTCCGTGACCCTGACTGCTGTAGGGACTGAGTTCCTTAGCTTTACATGGGCTCCTGCGGATACGGGAGTTCCTTTTAGTGAAGAGGAGGTAGTGGAAATTACTGAAAGCGGAGATTATATACTATCGGGTATCGATGCGGCAGGATGTTCCGGCTCGTTGATCTTTGATGTGAATATCAACGATGTTCCAAACCTGGGCTACCAGGGCATTTCCGCAATCTGTAACGGTTCAACAACCGTACTGGAAGGAACTGGCGACAATTTGGCCAGCTTCGGATGGTACAACCTGGAAGGAGATCTGATTTCAGAGCAGCTGGAATTGGAAGTGTCTAATCCTGGATTCTATACATTCGCAGGAATGAGCGAAGAAGGATGTGACTCTGAAATTGAAGTTGAGGTTGTGGAGGTTGAGCTACCTGCTCCGACAATTTCTGGTCCTACAGTGCTTTGCCCCGGTGAAGAAATTGAAATCGCTGTTGAAGGTCAATATGTCTCCTACGTTTGGAGCACAGATGGAGGAACACAGGGTACAGATGCAGCATTGACAATCTCTGCTGTAGGGACATACAGCGTCTTGGTAGAAACAGAAGATGGCTGTACGAGCAGCAATGTAATCGAAATAGAAGTAGACGCAGCAGCTAGCCCGATTTCAGTAATTAGCAATGAAGCAGTTAGTGTTTGTCTGGGCGAAAGTGTAAGCTTCACAAATGAAAGCGAGAATGGAGCTGGTTTCATGTGGACATTTATCAATAATGACACTGGAACAGAAGTAACTTCCGAGGACGCTGCTCCTGAATTGGTGTTTGAAGAAGAAGGTGTTTGGGATGTTATTCTGGAAACTTTTGGATGCGGAACAACGAGCGATGAGACAGGTGAAGTAAATCTGGTAACCGTGGCAGCAGCTCCAAGTCTGAGTATTGATGCAGATCAAAACAGCTATTGTGAAGGTGATGAAGTGGTACTCACAGCGACAGGTGCCGACTCATATAGCTGGAATGGTGGTGGATTGACTGATGCTGCAGGAGAGCAAGTCACCGATATGCCAGGTGCAGGAACCTACACTTATATTTTGACAGGATTTAAGGATGGTTGCTCTGCATCAGAGGAAGTGGAGTTAGACTTCTCAGCACTACCAGGTATTTCCATGATCCCTGATTCTACAATATGCCCTACGGAACCTCTTGAGCTTTTTGCCTCTGGAGGAATTGAGTACAGCTGGACGGGAGAAGGATTGGATGACCCTAACTCTTCAAATCCGATCGCTACAATCAGCGAAGACACCACTTTTGAAGTGCTTGTAACTGATGAGAATGGTTGCAGCAAGACTGGTATGGTTACGATTACCGCAGATTTCTCCGTTTGTCCGGAAGAGGAAATTAAGAATGTGATTACCCCGAATGGTGATGGAAAGAACGATACCTGGGTCTTGGATTTCATTGATGCATACCAAGGCAATGAGGTAAAGATCTTCAATCGCTGGGGGCAACTGGTCTACGAATCCCGTGACTATGCTAATAACTGGGACGGATCAAATATGGATGGGGATGCCTTACCACATGCGACTTACTACTACATCGTAGATAAGAATGATGGAAGTGAGCCACTAACCGGTAATGTTACCATTCTTAAATAGAAGGAAAGGAAACTGAGGGCAATACCCTCAGTTTCCCCTATTCTTTAATCACAAAGGAAAATTTCAATGAAAAATATATTTATACTGACGCTTGCCCTTTGCATCTATGGTTTCGCGAATGGACAGCAGATACACCAGCTTACACAGTATTCGATGAATGACTTTGTTTACAATCCAGCAGTTGCAGGTAGTAACGATTTGATCGAAGCCAAACTGAACTTACGCAAGCAGTGGGTAGGATTTGATGATGGTGATTCACCTTTTACGCAATTTATTTCTGCACACAGCCGACTGCCCCAGTTTGAGAACGTAGGAGTAGGGGCGATCTTTTACAATGATCAAACCGGGCCAACAGCAAGGTCAGGCCTGAAATTGGTCTATGCCTACCAGTTACCTCTAGATGAAGGAAGAGAGAATGTTCTTTCACTAGGTATAGGTGCCACCGTGATGCAGCAAAGAGTAAACTTCTCTGACTTAGACCCTCGTGACATTGATGATGTTGTAGTCGGTTCTGGCAAGGCTTCCAAGATGGGTTTCGATGCTGACTTTGGAGCCTACCTCTACGGCGAAGATTACTACCTTGGCGCCTCAGTAAATCAGCTATTGGCCACCAAATTCAAGATTGAAGATGCAGAATCATTGGAAAATAGTCGTCACTTATTCCTCTCTGCCGGTTACAACTTTGATCTAAGTGAAGAATTTGCCATCGAACCTATGGTTTTTGCCAAAATGGTCAGTGGTGCAGATGCACAATTTGATTTTGGAGCTAGAGGTATCTACGAGGATGCTTATTGGTTGGGTTTAAATTATAGAACCTCTGATGCCATATCTATATTGGCAGGAGTAACATTCGATGACATGTATCACCTGGCTTACTCCTATGATATCACAACCTCAGAAATCAAAGACTTTAGCACTGGTTCGCACGAACTAAGCTTCGGTATCGACTTTGACTGGGGCTATAGTTACGGCAGTGATCGCGAATACGATGCTGCAGAACCTGATGATCCACTGGAGAACTAGGATTGATTTTCAATAGATAAACAGTTAAGATCGCCGAATCTCAAGCCGAGATTCGGCGATCCCTATTTTTGCCTTATCTGTTATCAATACCTGCAGGCACTGGTGCCCAGGGCACCAGAAGCTTGCAGAGGCAAATTTCTACGTACAAATTGCTACTTTTGTAAGGTTATGAAAGGCATAATTAAGCACTTCCTGTTTTGCACAATAGCCATTCTGCTATGCACAATGCTGACAGCGCAGAACAGAAAAAGCAAACCCAAAGGCGTAAAGCAAAAGGCTCCTAAAATCCGCTACAAAAAGTACTCCGGTCGAGCTTTGCTCAAGACTGGTCTCAAGCTGGAAGGAGAATTCAAATACAAAGATCCCAAGAAAGGAGTCCCGTATTTTCTTGTAAAAGAGCGAAAGTACCCAGGGAAAAAGAAGATCGACATCACAATGTTCGAAACGCTGGTACTGTCCGGTGCCGAAAAAGGGGTGACAGATAGAAAAGATTCCACCGTCTTTAAGTGGCTTGATGGCTATGATGATTTGTACCGTCAAGTAAGGTCTGCTGATATCGCTGTTTACGACAATTCCCGTGTAATTGCCGAAAAGTACAAGTATATTCCCGGTTATATCATGATTGCCGATCGGACTGATTTTAACACCACCATTATCAGCGAACTTAGCGACCTTACTCCATTGATGACAGACCGGCCTTACTTCATGGAGTCCGCCAAAGCCACAGGTAAACATGATAGCAGAGATTTGCGTGTCATCATTTATCTCATTGATCTCTTCAATGACAAGAATCCAATGAAGAATCTAAGGTGGAATCCTGTAGAAGTCATTCTGGAAAATGGTGAGATTCTGGAGGGCAAAGGCTATGTACAACCAGTAGATCTGAGGAATGAATTTACAAAGAACAGTGACGCCTTTCTACACTTTCATAATGGCAAGGACTTTCAGCTACTAACCCAGGAGCAGGTTAAGTGGATTTACCAATCCGGGAGCAAATACGTCCCTGGATTCTACAGTATGACAGATAAACATGCCTTTGGCATCCCATGGGAGCACGATGGCGAGAAGTATTTGGTAGCCAAAAAGCTAACAAACACAAGATCCTACTACTTTGTCAGCAGATATACCAGCGGCGAAGATTTGGTTATATTGCAAGAGTTTCATGGCTCATTTAAGCGCGCAGGAAATGAACCTTTACTAAAGGCAAAGTATTTGATGGAAATGAAGGAACAACAGAAAAAGTAAACAAATGGATATTATATCTTCTCTCAGCCCTCAGAACATGCTACTACTGGCAGTGGCCATTATTGTGATGGTGACCGTCTTCTTTAAAGTAGCAAGAAAGCTCTTTCGTATTATTGCTTTTATACTTCTGGGCTTAGTGGTGTACACACTATGGAGCGGTAAAGACCTGAAAGAAACAGTCGGGGACACTATTGAAGCTACGCTGCTTCGTAGACCAATTGCCAAAATGGTCTCTACCTGCGAAGGTGAAAAAGGCAATAAGGCCAAATGCGAATGCATCTACCTACCCCTGTATCAACAGTTGAGAAGCACCTATTCAGACAATGAAATCAGAAATCTGGAAAGTGATCGTGACGCAAAAAGAAAGGCCATCGCTGAAGCATACAGAAACAAGAAATCCATTGTCTCTGATTGTTTGAAAAGACGAGGGACAGAAGGAGGAGGCAAAGCCCTGAAAGCAGCAGTAAATATGCTAAACAACCTGGATGCAAGAAACCGATAGAGCAACAATGTAACTATCTTTCTGACCAATTGGCCAATAGAGACTGCTTTTGGCCTTCACTAAGAGCACTGGGATAATGGCCGGCGGCCAATTTCTGTCGAAGCGCCTCATAGACGGTTACAGCACATGCAACTGATATATTAAGACTCCTAATCATCCCGAATTGTGGGATGATAAAATTGCCATCCGATAAAGCAAGCGCCTCGTCGGTAACACCATCCTTTTCATTGCCGAAAACCAAGGCACAGCTCTGGCTGAAATCCATATCATGAATAGGGACAGCCTCTGCGGATAGATGAGTAGAGTAGATCTTCCCATATTTGCGGCGCACGGCCTCAAAACAGGCCTCCAGTTCCTCAAAAAAATGGAGATCCAGCCACTTTGAGGCACTTGCCGAACTCTTTGCCCCAAACTTACCCCCACTCTTTAAGGTCTTACCAGACTGCGTCACCGTATTGAGGATATATACCTCAGTGATGCCTACTGAATCACAAGATCGCAGGCAGGCTGCTATATTATGGGGATCATGAACATTCTCCATGATCACTGTCAGGTCATGTTGCCGGTTGTCTATCACCGATCGCATCCTCGCTTCTCTTTCTGGTGTCATCTTCTCCTAGTCTAGCACAGAATACTCCGTGATACTTTGTACTGATCGAATCTCAAAGCTATCCTCGCCCTGACCAACAATGGCCACATCGATGGATTCTACAAGACCGACATTATCGCTGTATGATCGCTCAGATTCAAACAGCTTTTGGAAGATGCCCTCCGAATCCATCGCATAGTAACTGTCTCGCATGCGTATAATGTTCCTGAAAAATTCAGATCCCACAAACTTTTCCTCATCTACCGCTAAGACTTCATGGACAATTCTTGACTCTTCGCCAAAGAGCTCCTCCCACTGATCTCCCACTGCAGCTTCTGCACGCAAAAAGTTAGACTCATAAACAGCACTCATATCCAAGGTCTCTACTATGCTAAAGTATTGGCCATCCTCTTCACGAGTGAAAAATTGATCAGTTGTGCCATTTTCCTGAGACACCCGAAAGCTCTTGCCAAGAAGTGTGCTGTCATTTGGTGTCATATAAATGAACAAGCTGCTGGTGTCTTCTTCCTCAGTGATAATCTCATAGATCCAATAGTCATCGGCTGTCGAAGGAAAGTAGTTGTGCGTTGCCGTCTGAGCATCATTTGGATCATTATCATCATCTCCACACGAAGTCCAGATCAATGGCAAAAAGCAGACAACTAGCAATAGGATTGGGTGGTATACTTTTCTTTTCAAAACAAGATTTTGGTGACAAATGGAATTTTCCAACTAGACTGACGGTTAAGCCTGTATGCCTTTCGATAAATGGCAGAATAACCTACAGTAAAGGTATAAATACTTATTTTTGCCCCAAAATTTGAATCCTATGGAAATCGCAAAAACCTATAGTCCAAATGAGGTTGAAGATCGCTGGTACCGCTACTGGCTCGAAAACCAGGTCTTCAAGTCCACACCAGACGAAAGAGAGGCATACACTATCGTCATTCCTCCGCCAAATGTCACAGGTGTCTTGCACATGGGTCATATGCTTAACAACACCATTCAGGATTTATTGATCCGTCGCGCACGAATGCGTGGCTACAACGCCTGCTGGGTGCCGGGAACCGATCACGCAAGCATCGCCACAGAAGCCAAAGTGGTCAACATGCTGGCCGAAAAAGGCATTAAGAAAGAGGACCTGACACGAGAGCAGTTCATGGAACACGCTTTCGAATGGAAAGAAAAGTACGGAGGAATCATCCTAAAGCAGTTGCAAAAGCTTGGTGCCTCCTGTGATTGGGATCGTACCCGATTTACTTTGGAGCCAAAGCTCTCGGATGCCGTAATCAAGGTTTTTGTTCAGCTATACGAAAAAGGCCTCATTTACAAGGGCTATAGAATGACCAATTGGGATCCTGTGGCCAAGACGGCCATTATGGACGAGGAAGTATACCACGAAGAACGGAATGCCAGATTGTACCATGTGCGCTATAAGATCGAAGGGACAGAAGATGAATGGGTAACCATCGCTACGACAAGGCCGGAGACCATTATGGGGGATACCGCCATTTGTTTCCACCCTGAAGATGAACGATACGCTCACCTCAAGGGTAAAAGAGCTATCATTCCGCTCATAAATCGCTCCATTGAATTCATCTACGACGAATATGTAGATATGGAGTTTGGTACCGGTGCCCTCAAAATTACACCCGCACATGACCCTAATGATTATGTACTGGGTAAGAAGCACAATCTGGAGATCATCGATATCCTCAATGAGGACGCGACCCTAAACGAAAAAGCACAAATATACGTAGGTGAAGACCGAAAGGTAGCCCGAAAAAAGGTGGCCAAAGACCTCGAAGAAGCTGGCCATCTGGTTAAAGTCGAGGACCTTAGGCACAAGGTGGGCTTTAGCGAACGCACCAAGGTGGTCATTGAACCCCGACTCACCAGTCAGTGGTTTGTGAAGATGAAAACCTTGGCAGAACCAGCACTCAAGAGCGTTTTAGAAGAGGATATCAAGTTCTTTCCCAAAAACTACGAAAACCTCTATCGGCACTGGATGGAAGGCATTCACGATTGGTGTATTTCCCGTCAGCTTTGGTGGGGACAACGTATCCCGGTCTGGTACATCAATGATGATGAATTTGTAGTGGCTGAAAATGAAGCCGCTGCACTTGAAAAGGCTAGAGAAAAAACGAACAATCCGAATTTGCAGCTAGCTGATCTACGGCAAGAAGAAGATGTAGTAGATACCTGGTTCTCCTCCTGGCTCTGGCCAATCTCAGTTTTCGATGGCTTCGAATCCGAAGAAGAACTCAACTACTACTATCCAACTCAAGTGCTGGTAACAGGCTGGGATATTATCTTTTTCTGGGTAGCCAGAATGGTCATGGCCGGTATCGAATTCAAAGGTGAAAAACCATTTAGCCATGTATACTTCACAGGCATGGTACGTGATACGCAGGGAAGAAAGATGTCCAAATCGCTGGGTAACTCGCCGGATCCACTGGATTTGATCTCCAATTTTGGGGCTGATGCAGTACGTATCGGTCTGCTCTTCGCTTCCCCCGCCGGAGGTGATCTGCTATTCGATGACAAGCTATGTGATCAGGGCCGCAACTTTAGCAATAAGATCTGGAATGCACTACGCCTCATCAAAGGATGGGAAGTGAAACCAGGAGATAATCCAATCAATGTTCCGGCAATGGATTGGTTTGAAAATAAACTCTACAAAGTAATCGCTGAAACAGATACACAGTATGAAACCTATCGTATTTCAGAACTGCTGAAGCAACTTTATTCCTTTGTATGGAATGACTTCTGCTCTGTTTATCTGGAAATGGTGAAGCCGGACTTCGGTGAGCCCATCGACGAGTTTACATACGAAAAGACGGTATGGTTCTTTGGCGAATTGATGAAGCTGCTACATCCACTCATGCCGTTTATTACCGAGGAGATTTACCACCAACTTGAAGAGCGCTCGGCTGGGGATTGCATTGCATTGGCCAGCTATCCGATGACAGCCCCGCATGATGAAACAGCTCTGCAAAACGGCGAAATGGCTAAGGACATCATCTCAAGGATCCGTGATATTCGAAACAAGCAGGGACTGAAACAGAGAGAGCCGCTAAAGCTATATTACAATAGTGCGAACCTGCATACGCATGCAGAGTTTAAGGAACTCATCAAGCGTAAGGCATTCCTGGAGTGCTTCGAAGCTACGGACCAGGAAGTCGAAAATTCTGTCAACTTTATGATCGAAAAGGACAGCTTCTTTGTTGAGACAGGAAAGACGGTGGATGTGGAAACGGAGCTGAAGCGATTGAAAGAAGAGCAGACCTACCTTACCGGATTCGCAAACTCAGTTCGCAAAAAATTGTCTAACGAACGCTTTGTGAACAATGCGCCGGAAGCGGTAGTCAATAAAGAAAAGAAGAAACTGGAAGACGCAGAATCAAAGCTGCAAACCATTCAAGCAACGATTTCACAGCTTTCCTAATTTCTTTTTTTGGAGCCCGGCAGATAGGGCCGTGGCGGCGACCTACCCGTGCTCCGCTAATACTCAGCACCCAGCTAGCTGCTCCAGCTCAGCCATTAGCGTCTCCTCCTATCGTCGGAGCCACTACTGGCTGGCTTGCGCGACGCTATCAGGGCACTTCGTTCCGCTGCGCCCGGGGCTATTTAGCAAGGATCTTGGATCGCGCAAGAGAGAAACTTGTGCCTTGAAATCAATTTGTGGATAGTTTGACTGAAGTATCTTTATGGCCAGAAAAAATAATATCCAAATAATCGCTCCAGCATGAAGGAGCTATACTTAGACCCGATGAAAGCAAATATCTCTATGAACCTTCGACATTTTAGCCCCTATATTGTGCTCTTTGCAGCTATCTCTGTACTAGCTGCTTGTGCTGCAGGCAATGCAGCCAAGCGTATGCCAACCGAAAATTCTCTGCTATGGGAGATTACAGGCAAGGGCCTGGAAAAGCCATCTTACCTTTTTGGCACCATACACGCGATAGGAGAGTCGGACTTCTTTCTCCGGGAGGAAGTCAAAAATACCTTTGCAAATGCGGAGCGACTGGTCATGGAGGTCAAGATTGATGAGCCGGGCTTGCAGGCAAGCATGCGTGAAAAAATGATCATGAGTGATGGTCAGTCATTGGATCAGCTGCTCTCAGCAGCGGAGTACGAGAAGCTAAAAGCCTTTATGCGAGAGAAGGCAGGCATGCCCGAATTGATGTACAATAAGGTCAAGCCTATGTTTGTGCAGTCCTTCATTTATCCTTCGATGATTGGAGAACCAATGAAGAGCTACGAAACTGTTTTCTCAGAAATGGCGACAGAGGCAGAAATGGACATCATGGGTCTCGAAACAGTGGATGAGCAACTCAGCTATGTAGATCAGATCTCGCTAGAAGATCAACTGGAAATGCTCATGCAGGGTGTAGATGATTTTGATGGACAATTAGGGGAATGGAAGCAAATGGTTTCCCTGTATGTTTCGGAAGATATCGCTGGTTTATCGGGCCTAATATCGGAAGAAAGCAAAGAGTATAAGAAGTTTGAAAAGAAACTTCTTGGCGAAAGAAACAAGAACTGGATAAGCCGAATCGGTACACATGTTCGTGCAGAGCCTAGTTTTATTGCCGTGGGTGCCGGTCACCTTGGTGGCAAGAATGGTGTCATTAGCCTTCTGAGAAAGGAAGGTTATGAGCTCCGGGCATTGAAGTAAGTATCGCTTGATCTTAACCACAGAAATGCACGCAGTACCAAATGGTTACGGTCCCGCGATCGACGAACGG
>JAHDDV010000136.1:0-10564 GCA_020629205.1 Chitinophagales bacterium
CCCGGCATCCAGGAGTGATGCCGTGGATGCATAGCCCTGATCGCAGAGGAAATGGCAGTGCTGGATAGCTGACTGACTGTGCCGCTGGCAGGGGCTCGACGATAGGAGAGACCGGGCAAGCGGATACAGGAAGCAGCTAGCCAGTGCTGACATTGGAACGGAGAGCAGGTCATCCGGTGGCAGGAATCATACTGTTGTGCTCCAAATTATCCTCTTTTGCTTTCAGCGAGATGACGTTCGTTGAAGAATAAGGCCCATTCGTTGAAAGTATTTTCTTTCGAGGGGATAAGGGCTTATCATTGTACCAAGCGCATGACCAAAGAGCAGCGTTTAGCTAATTAGTTAGACATCCAGCCCTTTGTTAGTTACGAATCCAGACACACATCTGCCCTTTCGGTTATGCGCTTTCTTTTTACCCTTTTGGATTGCCCCTACCAACCGCGATTTTCTTTGCTTAAGCAATGACGGCCAGACCTTGGTCAGTCCTGAGGGAGGTGTATAAATGTGGAGTATGAGAGCGACAATAATACTAATCCTGAGCCTGTTCCTCGCAGGCGATTTGTTTGCAAAATCCTATCCCAGTCCGATTAATGCTGAAGATGTCACGATAGTACGTGATGAGTATGGTGTGCCGCATATCTATGGTAAGACCGATGCTGATGTTGCTTATGGTTTGGCTTATGCCAATTCCGAAGATGCGTTTTTTGAGATTCAGGAGCGGATGTTGGTGGCTAAGGGATTGATGGGCATCTATAAAGGCAAGGAGGGAGCGCCGATTGATTACTTTGTGCATTCTCTCGGTGTACGTGAGATTGTGCAGGAGAAGATGTCGGACGTAGATCCGACCTTTCTGGATTACTTGCAAGCTTATTGTCAGGGATTGAATGATTATGCTGCTCAGCATCCTAAGGAAGTATTGATTAAGAAGGCTTTTCCAATTGGTACGGCTGACGTTTTGGAGAGCTTTATGATTTCCTTTGCTTTTCTGAGTCAGGTGCATGTTGCGGTTAAGGAGATTGTGGAGGGACCTGTAGATAAGGAGATGGCCAGCTTAGGTTCCAATGCCTATGCTTTGAATTCTTCGCGTACGGAAGAAGGTAAGACTTTTCTGTGCATCAATCCTCATTTTCAGGTGGAGGGGCCTTTTAGTTTTTATGAGGCACATATGATCAGTGAGGAAGGTATGAATGTTCGCGGTGCGCTCTTTCAGGGTGGTACTTCTGTATTTATGGGTAATAATGAATCGCTGGGTTGGGGAATGACTTTTAACTTTTTTGATCGGGTGGATACCTATGAGTTGGAAATGCATCCAAAGAAGAAGCATAGCTATCAGGTAGATGGCAAATGGTATGAATTGGAGAAGCGCCCGGTTAGTCTGAAGGTGAAGGTTGGTAATGTGCTTACGGTGCCTGTGAAGAAGAATTGTTATTGGAGCATTTATGGACCTACCTATGAATCACCGGATGGTAAGTTTTATGCGGTGCGTTCTGGTTCTTTTCTAAATATCAATGGGCCTGAGCAGTTTTATCGGATGGGTAAGTCTGATAATTTTGAGCAGTTTCAGGAGGCCATGGATATCAATGCCATTCCGCTGTTTAATATCATCTATGCCGATAAGCAGGACAATATTCATTACCTCAGTAATGGGGTGATTCCAGTGCGTGCAGCAGGATATGATTGGGATGGTATTGTGCCGGGCAATACTTTTGAGACTTTGTGGACGCATTATCATCCAGTGCGGACTTTGCCGCATGTGACAAATCCAGAATGTGGATTTGTGTTTAATACCAACAATACCCCTTTCAATGCTACTTGTGCTGAGGAGAATGACGATCGGGACAGACTACCTGCTTATGTAGATGCATTCCCTGGGGACAACAATCGTGCAATACGTCTATTGGAGTTGATCAATGAGAAAGACTTACATTCCTATGAAGCTTTGAAGCGCATTAAGTTTGACAATCGATTTTCGGAAAATAGTCCGGTAGTGCAGTCGCTTCAGGGATTGTTTGAGATGAAGCCGGAAGACTATCCGGATATTAGCAGTTCTTTGCAAATCATTCAGGGATGGGATTTGGCGGCAGACCTCAATAGTACGGCTGCCACGCTGGTATCTTTGAGTCTCAACTACATCTTTGAATGGGAGGACTATGGTACTGAGCACTTTATTTATGGTTTGGACTGTGAGCCTTCGGTCTTTGAGAAGGCAATCGTGATGGCACAGGAATATCTGACAGCGAAGTTCGGAACAATTGAGGTTCCATTGAGTCAGTATCAGAAGTTTGTGCGAAGAGGAGAGGAGCTCTCTAGTGCGGGCTTTGCAGATGTATTGATGGCATGTTATGCCACTGAGCCTTTGGAGAGTGGTAGTTATCAGCTGAGTTACGCAGATACCTACATTCATTTTGTGGAATTTGGTCCGGATGGTCCGGAAAAGATTGAGACCTTATTGCCTTTTGGTAATCACAGTAAGGTGGGAGATTATACGGATCAGCTGGAGATGTTTAACCAGCAAAAGATGAAGAAGGTCACGATGGATACAGAGCGTATTCTAGAGCGTGCTGTAAGTCAGTATCATCCGGGTCAGCGATATTCAAAATAGGCATTGCTCTGGTTTTGAATGTCCCCTTTAATGCGTAATTTAGCGGCCGCTCTCCCGATGAAAATTACCCTGTGAAGTTTGATACGCTTTCGATTGTTATTCCCGTCTACAATGAAGAGAAGACGATACACTTGATTCTTGACAAGATTCTTGCCGTTAATTTGACTGGTGGAATTGGAAAAGAGATTGTGTTGGTTGATGATGGTTCCAAGGATGACAGTATTGCAAGGATTGAAAGCTATATTGCTTCACATCCCGAGGCAGATATGAAGCTATTTGTGCAGGAGAAGAACATGGGCAAGGGAGCGGCACTTCATCGAGGGATCAAGGAATCTTCCGGGGACTATATCATCATTCAGGATGCGGATTTGGAATATGATCCGGCGGAGTACAATCTCTTGATTCAACCTGTCTTAGATGGCTTTGCGGATGTGGTATATGGCTCCCGCTTTCTTGGTGGAAAGCCGCATCGAATTCTCTTTTTCTGGCATTCCATTGGCAATAAGCTGCTGACCTTCCTTTCCAATATGTTTACGAATCTGAATCTCACCGATATGGAGACCTGCTACAAGATGTGGCGATCAGATTTGATTAAAGGTCTGGAGCTGAAAGAAAACCGTTTTGGCTTTGAGCCTGAGGTGACTGCTAAAGTGTCAAGAATACCGGAGGTACGGATATACGAGGTTGGTATCAGCTATTATGGCCGTACTTACGAAGAAGGAAAGAAGATCGGGTGGAAAGATGGATTTCGGGCGATCTACTGCATACTAAAGTATGGCCTCTTTCGAGCATAGACCAAGCTGCCAAGCAGACATCCAACTAGATCAAAATTATTTTCGTGCTTAGTGGTGATGACCATGATCTTCATGCCCATGCCCACCATGACCGTGGTCGTCGTGGTGATCATCATGCCAGTCATATCGTGGACGTGGCTTGTTCATGATGACGATTGCTCCGATGTACACTGAGAGTGCAGGAATGAGGAAGCAAAGGATAAGGTAAAGCGCAAGTTTCATAGAATCGTCTATTATAAGCTGCAAGTTACTGCTTTGCTTAGGAAGTAGCAAGTTGCGGGCTCTAATTCTCCCGAATAGCCCGCTCAAACGACCAATTAGGGAGCCCTGAGCTAGTCGTTTGTATAAGTGTTTCTATATCAATGGGCTAAAGTCGGTCTAATCCGGGAGATAGAAACAGCTCCTACATCGGGCTTCGTAAATATCTGACTCCCCTAGTACTACTTGCCGTTCATTGGACGTTTTTCTGTAAGAGTGTGAAGCTAAGCCACCACAAACTACGCAGATGGCATGTAGTTTGGTGATATAATCAGCCATACACAGCAGGGTCGGCATAGGGCCAAAAGGTTGACCTTTGTAGTCCATGTCCAATCCAGCGATGACGACACGTATCCCTTTTTTTGCAAACTGTTCACAGACATTGGGAAGGTTTTCATCGAAGAACTGTGCTTCGTCGATGGCGATTACTTCGACATCATTGGGATAGAGCAGGATATTGGCGGAGTGTTCAACAGGTGTAGAGGGGATGGAGTTGGCATTGTGTGATACGATGTCTTCGGCATCATAGCGTATGTCGGTCGATGGTTTGTAGATTTCAACTCTTTGACCAGCAATTTGCACTCGTTTTAGTCGCCGAATCAGTTCCTCCGTTTTACCGGAAAACATTGAACCACAAATGACTTCTATCCAACCTCTTTTTCCGATACGGGGTTCCAGGAACATAGATTCTGATATTTAGACGCTTCGGATTTTATTATTAAATTGTATGAAAATTTCAAACTCCTAGTATGAGCGCCAAACTTAAAGAAGAAATCGCGATTTCTATCGAAAAGATCAACTATTTGTTCAAAAATATTTTGAGCAAGGATACCAGTTCACAAAAGCTGGAGTTAGCTCTGCTGAAAAAGTATGCAGCTGAACTTCGTGATGAAATTGCGGCTTTTGAGGAGAGTCTGTTTGGAGCTGCCGAAGAAGTAGCCGTGGAGCAAGAGACTCAAGTGGCTGAAACTCCTGAACTTGCAACAAAAAGTACAAAAGCAGATAGTGCTCCTGTGTTGGAGACCGGAACCAAATCGGAGGTTCCTGATGTCGAAGAAGACTCTCCAAATGTGGCCGGTGAGGAGACGATCAATCCATTCATAACGAAGCCAAATTTGGTAGAGAAGGCCAGCACTGATGAAAGCCTGCAAAAGGATGAAGAGGTGGAGGCCCCAGAACCGGCAGGCGATAGCAGCAAAATTGCTGCTGGTGCGGGATTGGCTGGAATCGCAGGACTTGGCGTCCTGGGTGCAAAGCACGTTGCAGAAGGTGAAGAGGGGCTTGCCAATAAAGTTGATAGCATACTGGATAAGCTTGGTCCGGATACACCGGAAGAGATCAGCATGGATACGGGAATTTATGATACCTCCGAATTTATCACCGAAAACCTGCCACCGCTAAGACGCGAAGTCGCAGAAAGTCCAGCAGATGAAGCGGCTGAAGAATCTGCTCCTTCTGAAGAAGAGACTGAAGCACCAGCTGCAGAAGTGGAGGATTCAGCCTTTAGCCGAGTGGATGATTTCAAGTTTTCCAGCCCGGCAGAGGAAACGGTCCCAGAGGCCGAAGCTGCTCCTGAGGAACCAGCTGAGCCCATAGCGCCACCTGTAATTGAAGAAAAAATCGTAGAAATTGCGCCTGATGTACCTGCTACACCTGTGGTCGAAGCAGAACCAGAGACCCTGGCTCAACGCATTATGCGAGAACGACGAAAGTCTGATGAAGAACTGAATGCTCCAGAGCTGGATGAGCAAGCTACTCAATTGATCGATCAATCTCAGATTGAAACGCCCGCAGTTTCAGAGGAGTCCCTAAACGTCTATAAGACTAATCATGCGCCTCCAGTTGGAGAAGTCAAGACCCAGGTTTTGAGCGATATGATTCAGAAGCAGGATCCCCCAGTGGTAGAGCCAGACCCTGTAGAGCCTGGAACGCTGAATGATACATTCAAAAAGCAAGAAGGAGACTTGAGTCAAGAGCTTGCGAGTAAAGCAAATGGTGGTGGCTTTGTCATTGGTTTCAATCAACGCTACAAGTTTGTTAATGAGCTGTTTAATGGCGATGAGGGAATGTATGAGCGAACCCTGCAAGAGTTGGGTAGCTGTAAAGACTACATCAGTGCTTTGGCTTATCTGAATCTCAATGTGAAGATGAAGTATCGTTGGAACAATGAAGACCCGACTGCCAAGGAGTTCAATCAGATTATTCGTCAGAAGTTTGTGTAACCGCCCATTGGGTTAAGCTCAGTGAAGAGGAGTAAAAAGCTGTAGAGACACGGCACCACCTTGTCTAAGCCGCCGTACTGCTACTCGTTAGTCTACTTGCACGACGTTTGCTTTTTAGAGTATGCACGTGACCGGAGGTCACGCGCGGCCGCCGTCTTTGTGCTTGTGATCGTATAGCTTTACTCCCTATTAAGGATCGCGACGATCGACTTAGCCACGAGCTCTGCCCCACCAGAAGACTCTTCCACATATGATTTGGCTGCGGCAGCACTTGCTCGCTTTGCTTCCTGATCCATATAATAGAAGTCTATCAGCTCTTGCTGATTGGCTATACTGCGAGCTGCACCTAGCTTTAGCAATTTTTG
The DNA here is from genome assembly GCA_020629205.1 of Chitinophagales bacterium. Taxonomy (GTDB): domain Bacteria; phylum Bacteroidota; class Bacteroidia; order Chitinophagales; family UBA2359; genus JAHDDV01. The sequence continues at coordinate 6,242 of JAHDDV010000136.1, forward strand.
CGCTTCCGCAAATTTCTCGTGCTTGGGTCCAAATGCAATGGGAAGACCAAAGACAGCCGGCTCCAGGGTATTGTGAATCCCCTTCCCAAAGCCGCCGCCAACATAGGCCGCATGTGCATAGGCATAGCAATCGAAGAGCAAGCCCATTTGATCAACAATCAACACTTGTGCCTGCTGCAGGTCGGCTCTTTCTGCTGAACTGTATCGGACAGACGGGCGATCGCCGAGTAACTGCTCCAACTTCTGGATCTGCTGCTCGTGAATCTCATGCGGGACAATGACAAAACGATCCTCCTTTGAACTTTGTCGGATCAGTTCTGCCAGGAGTTCTTCATCTGCTGGCCAGGTGCTGCCTGCCACAAACGCCTTGTTTTTACCTAGAAACCAATCTAGTTTTTGGATTGACTTAAGCTGCTTTTGGCGACTCAGTACTCGGTCAAAACGGCTGTCACTCTGCATGCTGCAATCTTGCACCTCAATGTCTTTCAGCAAGTCTATGCTTTCCTGATTTTGCACATACAAATGACGGAAGCCACGCAGGACTCTTCTAAATCGAGCACCGTAGAACTGAAAGAAAATCTGATCGGAACGGAAGATACCTGAAACTAAAAATGTTGGAATACCTCGAGCTGACAGTGCTTCCAAATGTTGCAGCCAAAACTCATATTTCACAAAGACTGCCATGCTAGGATTCAACAAGTGCAGGGTCTTTTGCGCATTGGATTTGCTATCTAGCGGTAGATAAAAGACCAAATCGACCTCGGCTTTGTCCTTCAATAGTTCGTAGCCAGAAGGCGAGAAGAAACTGATAGCCAGGGGCTTATTGGGGAACTGTTTTTTGAGCGCTTGCAATACTGGCAAACCTTGTTCGTATTCCCCTACAGAGGCACAATGCATCCATATACAGGATTTCAACTGAGCAGCAGCAATTCGATCGAACTGCCCGATTCGACCTTGATGCCATTGTCTGGCTTTGGGATTGAAGAGCCCGGCGATTCGTATCCCCAGAGCATATAGATAAATTCCGATGGTGTACAGCAAAGCAGCAACTTAGTGATAATAGTAGTCATCGTCGCGTTTGCCATAAATTGGCAAGATCCAGCCCGCTTTGATACCAAACAACATGTCCAGACGACTATCTGTGCCTGGTCGTTGTACATCAAAAAGGAAATCCCGCTGCCCGCGATTAATACCTTCCACCAATTCAATACCCGCGTAGAAGTTTAGCAATTTGTTGCGATCCAGATTTTGATAGCCGATAAATTGACTCAATGCCACGCCACTGGTCAGCCTGTCGTAGCCCTTTTGATAGCTGGGCTTGAGCTGAGGAACAATTCCTTCCACATCTACTATTTTGATACGATGCGTCATGAAGCCAATGCCGAATTGTACGATGATTCCGGAGTTCTTGTTTTCTTCTCGTACTGGAAATATTCTCCCGAGCGTGGGGCCGATGATGTACCCTCTTTCATGCACTTGCACATTGGCCGTTTCACCATTGGTCCCTATAATGGAGCCACCTTTTGTGATTAGATTGACGACAAAGGAATCTTCCTTGATCTTTGTGCCGAATAGGTAATCTGCATTGAGGCCGATCAACCAATTGCTGGCTGTCTTATACTGTATCATGCCCCCAACGCTGGCATTGTTGCCGAAACGTTTACTCATGTCGGCCAAAGGCCATTGTTGGTTGTAGTCCAATCCCAGTAGGACCCCGGGCATTGGTTCCCCTGTCATGATTTGAGCTTTCGCATTAAAAGACAGCTGCAAGAGAAGGAGGAAGAGCACTATTCGATAGATCATGCGCTAAATTAAAGATATTGGCTCGAATAGTTCTTCAAAGCAGGGTCAAAAAAAATCCCACAATCTCCTAAGAAATTGTGGGATGCTGTAACGATGGTCTTTGCGCTTAAGGCAAGATGATTTTCTTTGTGCTTGATCTTGTGTCAGTGCTAATGGTCAGGAAGTACATGCCTGAAAGCAAATCCGATCTTTGTAATTCGAAGCTTCCTGCCTGACTACTAAACTGTTGTACTACTTGTCCGCTTGTATTCGTTAAACGCACTTCCACTAAGTCGCGCTCCGTGTTCTCAAACTTCACAATGGCGGATACCGCCATTGGGTTTGGGCTTACTGTGAAGTTAGTGAAACTATCTGTAATATCCTGATTTCCGACCGAGGAAGTAATCGTAATACAGTCGCCTAATACCTCAGTTTCGACTGACTCATAATTGGTGTTCATCACCTTGATGATTTCGTCCAGACAGATATCGGCGGACTCACCAGCTGCCAATGGCTCATAATAGACTCTCGTCAATGCCACCATCTCGAGATTCTTGTCGATGTTCTGCTCTTCCAGCGGTAGGGCCATCACTTTACCAGAAGTGCTGGAAGCCATGTTCGGATTAAAGCCGCCTTCGAAGTATAGGTTTTGAGCTTGAGAAACTTCCACTCCGCTAGTCATGTATTCATAAGACAAAACTCTGTTGTCTGGGTTCATGATCATTACATCGAAGTAGTTTTCTACCTCATTGACTTCACCTAGCTGCATGGATACCTTTTGAAATGGGTTGGCGATATTGACTGGAAATTCGCAGTGCCCATGAGCTCCAATCGAGCCATCCGGATGTTGGTGATTTCCGGCAGAGAATAAGGAACAACCCGCTAGCAAGGAAGCATCCGCAATGGTTAGGCTACCATCGCCATCAAGGTCATTACAAGTGCTAACTTCAACGCTTCCGTCCATGATACCCTGATAGTAGGTCAGTACATCCAGCGTACCAAGCGTTCCATCAGCATTCATATCTCCAAAGATGGCCGATCCACCACATTCTCCGGCACAATCAATAGCGGTATCACCGTATGGAATGCCAGCACAGTCTTCAAATGGTGCACAATCCGAAGATTGAATAATATCCACTGCAGTACCATTTTGATCCCGCACTAGCTCGAAGCATACCTGAGCCCAATTGTTGACAAAGTCGGTTTCTACTCTCCCAAGAAAATCTGGATCCTGATCCCAGTTGATTCTCACAACCAGTGTATAGAAACCTGCCTCCAAATCTGTGACATCAATCCATTGACAGTCCAATCCGGCATCGTAGATATCTCCACAATGAGCAGAGATGCCCATTTCAGAACAACCGTACTGAGCGGTTCCTCCGCCATAAGAGCAGTTAAGATCCATTACACAGAATCCTGCTTTGAAGCCCACTGGCAAAAGGTTTTGTTGGCTATCGAATACCAAATACTCCGCATAGCCTTTGTAATGCCAGTGGTTGTGACAATTGTCGTAGTTGAACTGAGTACTAGGCGCTGAAACATCTGTCGGAGCATAACCAATGTAATAGTCCTGCTCTCCGATGTTTTCTATTCTTGTTGTAAATCTAACGATCTCCCGCTGACCATAGCCCAACAAGCAACCTTCATTGATCAGGCAATTATCGGTATTGTTATAGGTCGTAAGGAACATTGAGCTTTCTATGTCACTGACCATGATTTTCAAATCCGGACCATTGCACTCTGGTCCCTCATATACGCAGCTGGCGGGATCGTCGATCTCCGCAAAGGGATTATAATTGCAAGCACCTGGATCGGTACAACCGACTATAGGACCTTCATAAGCCAACTCAAATTCCAGACCTGCGCAATCTTCCTCAGAGCGAATTCTAACCCAGTACTGCACTCCACCTTCCAGCGGAATCGACAGATAAGCCCCTTCTCCATCACATCCGGAATCAGCGTAAAAGGTAAAACCTTCTTCATTGGTGTTGGCCGCCAATCCATCGCAGATATTGTGCACTGCTATGGCTTCAGCACAATGCAGTTCGCTATCGCAAGTGCTCAAAGTATACTGACCATTTTCTGCAGGAGTGAAGGAATACCAATGACCGGAAGCAGGTACCTCATGCATGCCCATATCGATTTCTTGGGGACTATTGCAGCTAAATCCTTCGCCGCATCCCATGGCAATCTCGTATATAGAGGAAAAGTCTGGGAAGTCTGCCACAACTTCTCCATCGTAGCTGATGGTGACACCGCCGGGATCAAAAATTCCATCGCCGTACGTATCTACGATGCGAACGATGACACAAGCATCCGCTGCAACACATACCGTGCCTCCCAAATAATCACCACCGTCTAAAACCTGCCCGTTTAGATCAAGTATTTGCCAGTTGTTTTCTGTTTCAGAATACTGGTCTGGCACAATGCTGATCTCAATCTCTACTTCATCAGCCGGGCATTGAGCGACCGATTGAATACTCAAGACAGACAAGAGTAAGAAACAAGAAAAGGACAGGAAAACTCTAAAGGACATAGTTT
>JAHDDV010000136.1:10664-13082 GCA_020629205.1 Chitinophagales bacterium
ATTTCTTCCCAATCGCCATCATAATCAAAGTAGCTAATGCCACTATGGGGATCGGCCACAAAAACTTCTTTCATCCAGTAGTCATTGGCTGGGTCAAGGTCAATTTCATTGTCTGTTGGCCACACAATGACGATATTCTGCACATCCAACTCAAAGTCATTGGGGCTAACGTGCAAGGTCTTAGTAAAAAGCACACTGTCATTCACGGCAATGTATGTTATCGCCGAAAGCGTCTCCAGAAAATCGGGAATCGGTGCCTCAAAGATCATCTCCTGCTCGATGCTAAAGTTCATGCCTAATTCAAGACCCAAATATGGAGCCGGACCATGATTCTTGATATAACCGGACACAACAATGCTGTCGCCAGCAATCAAAGTATCTGGCATCTCTACTTGCAACTCCAAATCATAGTTTACCTGTCCCTGAACAGCAATGCCGCAAAACAGCATCGTGAGTAAAAGCAGAGCATTACGATAGTTAAATCTAATCATGGCGACTTTGGGTACGTTTGTTAAACAATCTAGGGTCTAAAGGGCAGATACAGGGGCAAATTAGAGCTTTTAAGTCAACATTTATTGCTTATTTTGGTCTTTATCTTACATGTCCAAATCCACATCTTATGAATGGTCTGCTTAGTGACATTATCCGCTCCCTCAACAAGGAAGAGATAAGGAACTTCAAGTTGTACTCAACTAGAATACAGACCCGCGAAGATAAGAAGATGCTGCACCTCTTTGACAAAATAAAAAGTGAAGGGGCAGATGAATACGCCGATGAGCTAGTGAAAGAATTGTTTCCTGGCTCTGGCAAAAATCCATATTACCGCTTAAAAAACAGGCTGATCGAAGATCTCGAACAAAGCCTCCTGCTCTTGCACCGATCCCGTTACGATGAATTTCAAATTCATAATCTGCTGCTACTGGCAAGGGTGTTCATCTACAAGTCTGACTACAAACTTGGCTTTTATTACTTGAAAAAAGCCGAAACCTATGCCGCTAAGCAAGAGTACTTTCACCTCCTGCAGATCATCTACGATGAGATCATTCTCCTTGCTGGTTCCTACAAAAAGATCAATCCCGAGACCTATATCAGTAAGCGCGGGCAAGCCCTTCAGCAGTATATAACCAATCGGAAGATAGATGACCTCATTGCGGTCATACAATATCGTCTCGGCAAGACAAATTTTGTTGGAGACAACAAACAATTGACAGAAGCACTCACAAAAGCCATGGAGAAAATTGAGCTCTCTTCGGATGTGCTCAAGTCTCCTACGACCGAATTTCGGATCTACAAATGCGTTCGAAATCTGCTCCTGCAAAAGAAGGACTATAAAGCGCTCGAAAAATACCTGCTGGAAACCCTCGAACGCTTCGAAGCCAGAGATATGTTCAATCAATCCAACCATGAACGAAAAGTCGTGATGCACAGTTGGATCATCAATACACTCACAAAAAACAAGAGCTTTAGAAAATCTCTTGAGTTTACAGACAGACTGCATGAACAACTGCTGAGCTTCAATAAGCTCATGTATCCCAAGTACATCTGGCTCTACTATCAATCAAGGGTCATCAATTTCTCTTTCCTCGGTCGCAATGATCAGGTGATCGAATTATTGGAAGACCTGAAGGATCAAGGCAAAGGGGAATCCAATTACTACCAATCCTTCTTCATTCCACTCAATCTCTGCTCTTCCTATTATTGCGCAGGCGACCTCGACAAATCACTCAAAAATCTCAGTGCATTATTGACCAAAGAAAATTACAATAATCTGGACCCCAATTGGAAGTTGCGCATTAGCATTTTGGAAGTGATGTTACATTTGGAGGCAAAGGACTTCGAATACGCCGATGGGCGTCTACGAGAAGTGAAGAAGATCTTCCGGACAACCCTCAGTAGGGAAGGATATGAAAGGGAGAAGCAATTTCTACAGATTTTGGCCGCTCTGATAAAGTACCCAGATGCCATAAAAAGGGCAAAAGTCCTGGAGAAGATTCAAGCATTTATTCAAGAGTCGAAAGACTACGAGCTCGGTTCAAATGAGGTGCTGGACTATTCCATTTGGCTCAAATCGCAGATCGGTTCGCCGTCCTATTATGATTTGATTCTGAATCACAGCCTGAAGACGCCACAATAATCGAGTGCTTCGTATGTGCACTAGTGCGCCACTTTGTGCAGTTCAGCCTTAGCCACCAAAACCCAGTTCTTACCCTGATCTCTTGATTCAAAAACCTCGTATTGTATGCTGTTGTTTTGCACCACCATCCAGTTGGCTTCAATCAGGGATTGCATGCAATCATGCTGACTCAAGGTAGGACTGTGGCTCATATAGGCGGCCTCCAGAATATTCACTTTTTTGGAGAGCGGATTGTGCAATTGCATATCCACCCAATCCTCTTCCTCCCGGTAAGACTCATGCGC
>JAHDDV010000137.1 GCA_020629205.1 Chitinophagales bacterium
GCTGGCTGCATCGCCTCATGCTGTAGGGTCAAATATAAGTTGACCCTACAGCATGAGGCGATGCAGACGGCGGAGGGGCACGCCCAAAAAATTGATTGTTTGAATTTTTTCTTAAAGCTTGATGACCCGCTTGCTCGTACTAAGGCCATTGATCTGTAAATTGATCAGGTACATTCCTGGGGGAAGCTCGGCCATGCTCAATTCAAAGTGCTGCTCACCGGAAGGCAGGGTCTCCTCATTGCAGATATTGGCGACTTCCATGCCGGATAGGCTGAATAGACGAGCATTGACCAATGCACGCTCAGGAAGGTCCATGGTCATATTTACAATATCGGAAGACATGTTGGGATATACGTTGAGATCAATCTGATTGTTGAGTTCGAAAGTTGAAGCGGGGCCTCCACCACTGGAAGCGGTATCTGCAATCGAAACCAGCGCATCTTGCTCGCAACCTTCACCATCGATCACTGTGATGAACAATTCTTGAGTATAGGAAAATGGGCCTAGATAGTGGATAGCCTCTTCGGTGTACATATCGTAGTAGACGATTACTTCATCGGTTGAGTTTCCGGCATCGCTGATCTGGTAGGGAGCTATTCCTGAACTTAGGTCCAGTTTGAGGTAGTAAGTACCGGAGGCATCGTCGGCAATGATTTCTTCATCCAGAATAAAGGCCGTCGTCTCAGGGCATTCAAATAGCTCTGATTGCTTGGTGCATTGGATGAGCGGATCAGTGATGACGGCGATACGACCTGCATTGTCGATGACACGCAGATTCGGTTGTTCATTGTCACTTGGGTAGGTGTGCGAGACCTGAAAGGCATTGTAGTTCGAGTTGTTTACATTGCCGAAGTAACAGACGGGCAGTTGGGTATCTTCTGGAAAGAAATAAGTGATCTCCGGCAGACCTGCAACATCATCGCAGGACACCCCGTATGTCACTTGAAGGCAATCCGGACAGGCGCTGCCCCCACAGTCCGTGCGTACCTCATCATTATTGAGTAGGCCATCTGTGCATTGTGGCTCTAATAGAAAGCAAGTGTGATTGCCGGACAGCTCAAAAGTACAGTCGTCTGCGTCATCCACGCGAATGGTATAATTTATGGGAATATCGATCCCATAGATATCGATGTATTGGGAGAAAAAATCATAGGTCGTGTATAGCTCATCATTGACAAATACATCCATTGGAGGAACACCTCCTTGATTAATTTTGATGGTGATTCCGTAGCCAGTTCCCTGGCAATCACCGGTTTCGTCACAAAATGAATCCACTATCTCAAAGACCAAATCTTCCGCACATTGTGCTTTAAGTTGTACATTGTTCAGCGCAAAAAAGCAAAGGAGGGCCGAGAAAAACACTGTGAAATCTTTCATAAAATTAGTTTGAGCTGTAATATGGGGCAAAGGTAGGGAATCTAGCTGATCTCCTACCAGCATTTCTATAATCAACAATATTCGACTGCCTTGGTGTTGTTGAGGCAATATTTCTTTTGCAAAGTTCATTAGGCTATTGTCCATAGCATTACCATGACAATCAAATCGGCTTGGAAGGTTGCATAATTCTAAGGCCAAAAACAGAAGAATAGTATGTCCATACACGACAAAGAGCTCTCCAAATTAATTTGCTACATGCTCTTGAAGGCCGATACCACAGAAGAAGACGTAAAAGAGCTGTGCAAGGAGGCTATGTACCACGACTTTTATGCGGTTTGTGTGCCTCCTACCTATGTGCGCTCTGCGGGACAATATCTGCGTGATAGTGCGGTAAAGGTATCTACTATGGTCGGCTATCCCATGGGATATAATACTATTCTGATCAAATCCCAAGCCTGTATTCAGGCCATGCAATCGGGCGTCGATGAAGTGGATATGATGATTAATTTGGGAGCAGTAAAGAATAAAAACTGGATCGAAACCGAGCAGGAAATCGGCTTATGTACAGAGCTACTGCATGCTGAAGAGCTGCCAATTGGGATCATTTTGCAGACCTCTTTGCTCAGTAATGCTGAAATCGTCAAAATTTGCGAAATTTGTAAGGATCTGAAGGTGGATTCTGTGATGGCCTCCCTTGGCGGTGGTTCTGTTAAGGCCGATACTAAAGTGGTTGAATTGCTGCGTGCAAATCTTCCTGAAGGGATCGGGATCAAAGTCTCTTGTAAGAAGGATGATAAGGACCTTGTGAAGGCTTTACTGTTTGCCGGAGCAAGTTATTTGGCTTGCAGTAGTGAATCGGCGCTCGAAACTTAGTGATAAACACATGCAAAGGAAAACAATGAAAATCAATATACTGCTAATCTGGAGCCTATTGTTGCTTGCAATGGGCGAGGTTTGGGCGCAGCCGGAATCTGGTCCTATTAGTTCCGGCCATATTCAAGCTGCTGGTGACATTCGGATCACGACAGAAGGACCGATCGAACTGTTGATGAGCCGCTATTACTATATGAATGCAGAGAATCCCAACATGAAGGTCTATCGTATTCAAATGGCCAACAGTACCAATCGGCAGGTCGTTTACGAAGCCAAGTCCAAGTTTCTGCAAAACTTTCGGGACTATCGGGCAGATGTAGATTTTCAACAGCCATATTATAAGCTGCGTACCGGCTACTTTAGAGAGCGGCATGAAGCCTATAAAATGCTCAAAGAAATCAAGGAGAATTTTCCTTCCGCCTATCTTGTACATGAAGAAGTTGAAGTAAGCAAGTTGATACAGCAACAAGGCTGGTAGAAATCCCACATCAGTAGCAAAGCCCTAAACAATTTGAATTCATGCTAAAGAAGATAAAAGAACTATCTGCAAGCTATGCTGCAGAGGTGACGGACATACGCCGTCAAATACATGCCTATCCGGAATTGGCCTTTGATGAGGTGAAGACTTCACAGTTGGTGCAGGATAAGCTAGCGGAGTTTGGCATTCCCTTTCAGGAGAATGTAGCCAAGACTGGAGTGGTAGGATTGATTGAGGGAAAGAATCCCGAATCAAGAGTTACTGCCTTGCGGGCGGATATGGATGCCTTGCCAATCCTGGAGGACAATGATCTACCTTTTAAATCGACACGCGACGGGTTGATGCATGCTTGCGGGCATGATGTGCATACTTCCTGTTTGATTGGTGCTGCGAAAGTTTTGAAGGAACTCAGTGGTGAATTTGAGGGCACAGTAAAGTTGATTTTTCAGCCTTCGGAAGAGAAGCTTCCAGGTGGCGCCTCGGTGATGATCAAGGAAGGCGTGCTGGAAAATCCGACCCCAAACAGCATCATCGGACAGCATGTATCGCCAGAGCTGGAAGTGGGGCAGGTAGGATTCTGTCCAGGGCTTTCGATGGCCTCAGCCGATGAGGTCTACCTTAGGGTGCGTGGACAAGGCGGACACGCGGCCATGCCTCAGGCCTGCATAGATCCTATTCTGGTGAGCGCACACATCATAACAGCATTGCAGCATGTGGTGAGTCGGCGATCGCATCCTTCGACTCCTTGTGTGCTCAGTTTTGGAAAAATAGTTGGCGGAGCAGTCAACAATGTGATCCCTATGGAGGTTAATTTGGAGGGAACCTTTAGAGCGATGAATGAGTCCTGGCGTTTTCAGGCACATGACATCATCAAAGAGACGGCAGAGAATACGGCCAAGGCATTTGGTGCTTGTTGTGATGTCGATATTCGGGTTGGCTATCCTTTCCTGATCAACGATGTGGAATTGACCAATCACTGTTCAAAGCTCGCCGAAGCCTATATGGGCAAGGAAAATGTGGTCGACATGGAGATGCGAATGGGAGCGGAAGACTTTGCCTATTACTCGCAAATTGCCAGAGGTTGTTTCTATCGATTGGGTACTGGCAACAGTGAAAAAGGCTGGAAGTCCTCGGTACATACACCAACATTTATGGTGGACGAAAGAGCGATCGAGATCGGCATGGGCATGATGGCCTGGCTGGCGGTAAACGGTATTGGATCCGAAGCATAGGTGAAAATATGTGTTAAGAAAGTTTAGCAGCGGAGATGGTAAATACCTTGAAAATTCTGGCAGTATTCTTTGGTCTGATCCTGGGGCTGGCTGCCTTGATCCTTGGGGGGATTTTTGCAGTATCGAAACTGACTCCCTACAAGTACGAGATCCCGAGGCCCATCTATAAGCCCAACACAGAATGGACCTACACGGCCAGCTTCTTTAATGCTTCAGGGCAAATTCAACGAGTAGATACCTTGCTGGCCACGATACTTGATGAGAGGATCATGCTACAGCAAAACAAGATGACCTGGGAGATCAAGGGTAGACCAGAAACCCGCCAGCCGACTGGTATGATCGAAAACCAATTGCGCATGTGCTTGCATCCGCCGACCTTTAATGAAGACTACACCCGGTTTACACAATTCTCGGCCTATCCGGAAATTCACTATCCTGCCAAGTTGAAAAAGCGCTGGGAGGGCAAGGTGCGTTTGCTTAGCCTTGCGACAGAGGAAACTGGACAATCACTTAATTATCTCAGTCGGATTACTGCTATTGATTCACTCGATGAACGCACTCGACTAATCAGTATCGAGGGACTGTTGGATTCGCCTACTGGTGAGAATGTGAATGTGATGACTTACAAGGATCGGGTGGGTTTTACGAAGGTGGCTTATCGATTGGCTAATGGGGAAAGGATGGATTTGGAATTGGTTTCGGGGAGAAGGCTGTGAAACAGATTTTTTCCTGAACCACAAAAGGGCACAAAGAGCTAAGCCACAAAAGGACACAAAAGCCAACCTTGCTCCTTGCTCCTTGCTCCTTGCTCCTTGCTCCTTGCTCTTAAAATTAGGCTAGTTCTTTTTGTAGCACCACAAATTTGAGAATCTGCTTTAGCACCTCTTCTGCTTGATCGATGCTTACGATGTTCTCCGCTATGAGGATCAAACTCTTGGCTGTTTTCTTGAGTTTGAATGGGCTGGTTTCTGCGGTGAGGAATGCCATCATATGAGCGAAGGTAGGAGAATCGTAGAAGGCAGATTTCTCATTGCTTAGGAAGTAGCAGCGTAGTTTGTTCTTCTTGAGGGTAACCTTTTCGAAGCCAAGACGCTTGGCTTGCCAACGCAGTTTTAGACCGTCGAATATTTTGCTGACTGGGCCGGGGATTCTACCAAATCGATCTTTGATAGAGGCTTTGAAGGTTTCCAGCGCTTCTTCATCAGCTATGTCGTCGATTTCCTTGTATAGGTTCATGCGCTCATTGACGGATCGCACATAATAGTCGGGGATCATCATTTCCGAATCGGTCTCGATCTGGCAATCCGTCACAAATACCTGTTCGCTCACTAGTTGATCCTGGAATACTTCTCGGAATGCTCCCTCTTTCAATTCCTGTATGGCTTCATTGAGAATCTTCTGGTAGGTTTCATAACCAATGTCTGCTATGAAGCCACTTTGTTCACCACCAAGTAGATTTCCGGCACCTCGGATATCGAGGTCTTTCATAGCAATATTGAAGCCACTGCCGAGTTCGGCGAACTGCTCGATGGTGCGGAGTCGTTTTTTGGAATCATCGGCCAAACTGTGCAAGGGCGGACTAACGAGGTAGCAAAATGCTTTCTTGTTGGAGCGCCCGACCCGACCTCTCAATTGGTGCAGATCACTTAGCCCAAACCAATGCGCATTGTAGATGATGATGGTATTGGCGTTTGGAATGTCAATACCATTTTCGATGATATTGGTACTTAGCAGGACATCATAGGTCCGATCAATAAACTTGATCAGGGTTTGTTCTAGTTTCTTGCCATCCATTTGTCCATGGGCAACCCCTATATCTACATCCGGACAAAGTTTGTGGATCATGGCTGCTATGTCAGCTATATCTTGTACTCTATTGTAGACGAAGAAGACCTGCCCTCCTCTGTACACTTCGTACTCAATCGCCTCCCGCAGCTTGTCTTTGTTGTATTGCATCAGCTCTGTAGTTACAGGCTGTCTGTTGGGCGGAGGTGTGCGCATAATGGACAAATCACGTGCACTCATCAATGAAAACTGCAGGGTTCGAGGGATCGGTGTGGCGGTCAGTGTCAAGGTATCCACATTGGCCTTAAATCTTCGAAGCTTTTCCTTGGCGGCTACTCCAAACTTCTGTTCTTCATCAATGATAAGTAAACCAAGGTCCTGAAACTCTACGGACTTTCCGAGTAGCGAGTGCGTACCGATAATGATGTCGATCTTTCCCTCCTTGAGCCTTTGGATGGTTTCCTTCTTTTGTTTGGCTGTTTTGAATCGATTGATGTAATCGATGTTTGCCGGAAAGTCGGACATTCTCGCTTTGAAGGTCTGATAGTGTTGTATGGCCAGAATGGTCGTCGGTACCAAAAGGGCGACTTGCTTGCTATCGGCTACAGCTTTTGCGGCGGCACGAACAGCGATCTCGGTCTTCCCAAATCCCACATCCCCACAGACCAGTCGATCCATGGGGTAGCTGGCTTCCATGTCTTTCTTTACGTCATTGGTTGCCTTCAGCTGGTCGGGCGTGTCTTCGTAGATAAAGGAGGCTTCAAGCTCCGTTTGCAGATAGGAATCTGGTGAAAAGGCGAAGCCGGGGGAGGCCTTTCGTTTGGCATAGAGCTGGATCAAGTCCTTAGCAATGTCCTTGATCTTTCTTTTGGTACGTCGCTTGACAGATTCCCAGGCATCGGAGCCGAGTTTGTTGAGTCTTGGCTGCTTACCTTCCTTGCCGACATACTTAGCGATCTTGTGCAGCGATTGGATCCCACAGTAGAGGATGTCGTTGTCACGGTACAAGATACGTACTGTCTCCTGGGTTCGGCCATTGACTTCGATTTTCTCCAGACCAGAGTACTTGCCCACACCGTGATCAATATGGGTAATGAAATCACCGGGCTGTAACTCGCGCAGTAGCTTCAGGCTTACGGCCTTGCCCCTGCTAAACTTCTTCCGTGTGTAGTACTTGTAGTATCGATCAAAGATTTGGTGATCGGTGTACAAGGCAATCTTCAATCCATTGTCTATAAAGCCCTCATGCACACTTTCCGGTAGCATATGTACCTGTACATTAGCCTCCAGATCTTCAAAGATGTGATTGAAGCGATTGATCTGTCTGGCTTTCTCTGCAAAGATGATTGGTGTGAATCCGGACTTCTCCTTTTGTCGGAGATCCTTGATCAGGAGCTCAAAATTTTTGTTGAAAGCGGGTTGTGGACTTGCTTCGTAGTGAATCTCCTGTGCATCTTGTAAGGGCCGCTCCCCTATGGCGATCAAAGGACGTCCAGTGAGCAGCTCAATGACGGGTCCCGAGCCCTGGAAAGTCTCTGCCGCCTCCCCCTTAAAGGGAGAGTCAGCACTTTCGGTATCCAGCTCTCCTGATTTAGCCAGCTCCAGGGCTTTAGTAAAACATTCATCAATGATCGCACCGAATGACTCAGGATTCTCAATCCAAACAACCGTGTTTTCTGGCAGCAATTCCAGTATCGAAATCTTTTCCTTGCTACTGAATTGCTTCTGTATGTCAGGGACAATATTGACTTGCGAGATCTTCTTGACCGAGCGTTGGTCGACCGGATCGAAAGTTCGAATAGACTCCACCTCATCATCGAAGAGCTCGACACGGTAAGGCAGCTCATTGCCAAACGAGTAGATATCGACGATGCCACCGCGGATAGAAAACTCACCGGGCTCATAAACAAAGTCCACTCTTTCAAATCCATACTCTACCAGTACCTCCATGATAAAATCCACATCAAGCTTTTCTTCTTTCTTAATGTGGATGGTATTTTTTTGCAGGGCTTTGACATCAACGACTTTTTCAAAAAGCGCATGAGGATAGGTGATCATCAGCTCTCCTGTGGTATGGCTATTGATAAGTTTGTTTACGGCTTCAGCACGAAGCAGTACATTGCCTTTATTGATCTCTTTCAGTTCGCCGGGCTGTTTGAAAGAGTCCGGGAAATAGATCAGGTCTTTTGCCCCGAGAAGATTCTTAAGATTGCTTTGGAAATAACCCGCTTCATCACGGCTTTCCATGACAAAGAGGTGCGTACGGGGTTTGCTCAGATATACGCCTGCTGTTACGAATGCACTCATAGCCCCCCTAAGGCCCTTAAGATGCAGACGAGTTTGTTCTTTTGAACCGAGACTTTCTACGATTGTTTTTGTTCTCGGATCTGTCTTAAACAGGTCAATAATACCCGATAAATCCATTGGCGGCAAAGCTAGGAAAATTTATTCATTGCGGCAGGATTCTATTGCAGGCATGACGCTTGCTTAACTTTTTTTAATCTTGTTGCACGGCCTCAGTATCAGCTGGGATACCAGATTGATCTGATTCCACCTCATTTTGGTCTTTCGACTTCTTGTCCTTTTCCTGGTGCTGCTTGATTTTTGCCTGCTTCTCCTTCTTCTGCCAGTAAGGAATCTTGACCTCCTTGCCAAGTTGCACTTTGAGAAAACGTTGGGCGAGTCTTTGAGTAAGCAATCGGGCCCCCGCTTCATTTGCATGTGTATCATCCCAGCAATGATCAAACATGTATAGTTCTGGATTGGCACCTGAGTCGGCAATGTCTATCTTGTGCTTAGTAGGTAATGCCGCAAACACAGGATAGATGTTTTCGTAGTCATGTCCTTTCATCATCGGTAGAGCCACCACCATCAAGGTAATGTCGCGTTCCGCTGCTTCAATGATCAACTCAATGAGCTCCTCAGCATAGGGTTTGTTGTAGCTGGGAAATGACTCCGCCTGCAAGCCTGAAGCAAAGATTTTACTATTCTCCCGATTGGACTTTAGTGTGTGAGAAGCAGATTTGACAAACTTCTTCCTAAGTTTCTTGATATCCACATCCTTTGCATAGTCCATCGGACACCAACCCTCCTGACAGAGCTCCTTCTTGACTTTAACTTCCTTGTTGCTGGCCTCCCACATTCTGATCATCCCTCCTACATTCAACTTACATTCTATATACTTGAGCAGAAAATAACCGGTGTATCTGATCTTCTTAAGCGTATCCCAATCGGCTCCTTTGATGCCCCACATGCTTCTGATACCAAAGCGAAGCGCCTGAAAATCATTTACCCATATTCGGGATCGATGTGTATGTAGATTTTTCACAAAAGCCGCCTCGCGCAGAGAGGTCTCCAAAGAGCGCAATTCGATAAAGATATAATCTAGATCAAGCGATTTGTCAGCTATCAATTCCCGAGCTTGCCCGTAGATCATTCCTGAAGTCGACCCACCTATACCGTAATTGAATGATTTGATTTTCTTGTTAGAATGCTTTGAAACAAAGTTGTCAAAGACATGAGGGACAACCCCGCGATATACCCTGCTTGATCCAACAAAGACAGCATTGTAGTCCTTGTCTTGCCGGTGCAGCATCTTGTCTCCCGCCAGCATGCGATCTGTCACCCAGGCATAAGGAAGTCCGGTAGCGCTTCTAATCAAAGCCCCACCGATCATCCAAAGCAGGACGAGTAGGATGATCTTTCCGAAAAACAGGAATACTTTCTGCTTCATCATGATAGATTAAAACCGGAAGTAAATAAACTGGCTTGAAGAGAAAGCCCCGAAGGACAGAATAATCAAACCGAATACCACGTAGGCCACCCAGCGCACAGGCTGGTGCTTACTGAACAAGGGGTTTCGAATCCCCCGAAACTCCTCAAGTATATGTATAATGAGCAACACTGCAATAAAGAACAGCACCGTTTTCAATTGATAAGTGTATTTCGGGAACAGATCCCAGCGAAATTGCCCGAGCGATATGTTGGGCATTTTCTTGAATATAGTCATAGCATCAGCAACCGACTGAGCACGGAAGAAAACCCAGGCGAGGCATGCCAAAATGAAAGTTGTAAAGATCTGTAAGACCCGGCTTAAAGTTGGCAATTCTGACATGCCCGAACGCACATAAAACTTATCTGCATATGGCTTCCAAATGATGGCCGCTATGAGGTACAAGCCATGCAGAAACCCCCAGACCACAAAAGTCCAATTGGCTCCATGCCATAGACCACTGACAACAAAGGTTACCATCAAATTGTAGTACCACCGCCATTTCACAGTTCTATTTCCTCCTAATGGAATGTAGCAATAATCTCTAAACCAGGTAGACAGAGAAATATGCCAACGTTGCCAGAATTCGCGTATGGAAGTAGCAAAGTAAGGCCGGTTGAAGTTCTGCATTAAATCAAAACCGATCACTTTGGCAGCTCCAATCGCAATGATGGAATATCCGGCAAAATCACAGAATATCTGAAAGGCAAACAGAAAAGTCGCCAAGATCACCTGCAGTCCCTCGTACTTCTCAGGACTTCGATAAACCGTATCAACAATACCCACTGCATTATCTGCAATCACCAGCTTCATGAAGAAGCCCCAAAACATCATCCTGAGTCCATCAACTACTCTTTCGTAGTCAAATTTGACCCTCTCTCTAAACTGTGGCAACAATCTTCCAGGCCGCTCAATAGGCCCTGCTACCAACTGCGGGAAAAAGGAGACATATAAAGCGAAAATACCGAAATGCCGTTCAGGTTCCACCTTTCCATTGTAGACATCTACGCTATAGCTCAGCGTCTGGAAAGTGTAGAAAGAAATACCAACGGGAAGTAATAACTTGAAGGCAGGGATCTCCGCCAGAAGATTGAAGGACTGAAACAGCGTATTCAGACTTCCGCTAAAGAAGTCCAGGTACTTAAAAGTGAACAATAAGCCCAAATTGACAAAGAGGCTGATATAGAGCCACTTTCGACGTTGCTGCTTCTCCGGAATCTTGCTCATCTTTATCGCAACAAAGTAATCCACTACCGTAGAAAGCAATATGAGTAAGGCGTATTCGGCCTTCCAGCACATGTAGAAGTAGTAGCTGGCAATTAGCAGCAGTATCCAACGATATTTGTGCGGGCACAAAAAGTACAGCAGAACAACTATCGGAAAAAATAACGCAAATGCAAGTGAGTTAAATAACATCTAGCTGTCAAAAATGCTTACATGGTCCAATAATAGAGACAGGAAAGGAAACTCCTGCACTCGAATGGCGTTCTCCATCCATAAGAATAGCCCGCAAGATAGATAATAAATATCAAGAAGACCTTAGCTTTATAGCCGCCAACTGACAGCTACATATCTAGCCAAGATGCTACCCTCCATCAAATAGCCCAAAATGAAGCAATACTTACGAGAAACCTACTATCTGGACTATAGCCATCCATCCGTACAGAGCTTTGCAGTGGCAAATAGCAACAAAGACGCGACTGCTGCGGAAAATGCCATACAGCTCTATTATGCAGTGCGAGATGGCTACCAGTATAGCCCCTACAACGTTGTCTTAAAGCCAGAACTACTAAAGGCCAGTCATATCGTCAATCAAAGCGCTGGATATTGCGTTGAAAAGGCAAACCTGCTGGCCACTGCTGCAAGGTGTATCGGCATTCCCTCTCGCATGGGTTATGCCATCGTGCGCAACCATATAGGTACAGAGAAACTGCAGGAATGGCTCAAAACCGACAAGCTGGTCTTCCACGGCTTTGTCGAATTACATCTCGAAGGCAAATGGGTCAAAGCCACGCCCGCATTCAACAAAGAACTCTGCACAAAACTCGGTGTAAATCCTCTGGAATTCGATGGGCAAAACGATTCGATCTTTCAAGAGTACGATCAGCAAGGAGGACAGTATATGGAGTATATCCATGACTACGGAATCTTTGATGATCTGCCATTCGACAAGTTCTGCTCAGAACTAAAAAAGCACTATGGACACCTTTGGGAAGGAGAGATCGGCCCAAAGGATCTTACTTAATCCACAATTGTTATTTTTGCAGCAAAATCAGGCATCATGAGTACACTAAATGGAAAGACCGTCTTCATCACAGGAGCTAGTCGCGGCATAGGAAAAGCCATCGGGCTCAAACTGGCTGCTCTGGGAGCCAATATCGCAATAGCCGCTAAGACAAAAGATCCTCATCCCAAACTTCCCGGCACCATCTACACAGCCGCCGAGGAAATGGAACAAGCAGGAGGCAAGGCCCTGCCACTTGTAGTAGATGTCCGCTTCGAAGAACTGGTTGAGTCCGCAGTCGAGAAAGTAGTCGAGCAATTTGGCGGTATCGATATGCTGGTCAACAATGCCAGCGCCATCCAATTGACAGGTACCCTGCAAACACCTATGAAGCGCTTTGACCTAATGCATCAGGTCAATACTCGAGGCACTTACCTCACCAGTCAGAAATGCTTGCCCTACTTGCTGAAATCAGAAAATCCACATATCCTAAACATCAGTCCTCCACTAAATATGGACAAAAAGTGGTTTAGCAATCATGTCGCTTACACTATGGCAAAATACGGTATGAGCATGTGTGTGCTGGGCATGGCGGAAGAATTCAAAGGCAAAGTAGCCGTCAATGCCCTTTGGCCAAGAACGACTATTGCCACTGCTGCCATTCAAAATCTCCTGGGAGGTGATGAGATGATGAAACACAGCAGAAGGCCCGACATTATGGGAGATGCAGCCGCAGTGATTGCCCAAATGGACGCCAAAACAAACACCGGTAATTTCTTCATGGACGATGAAGTCCTGGCAAGTGCTGGCATCACCGATCTCAGCCAATATGCCGATCTACCAGACGATCAGCTCTATCCAGATTACTTCCTGTAAATAACCCAGCACCATGCCCACAAAGATCGAAATACCTGTTGCCTGGGGAGAGATGGATTCCTTCCAGCATGTCAACAACGTAATATACTTCCGCTACTTCGAGTCAGCAAGAATCGACTATTTCCGCAAGATCAATTTCATCCAGGCCAAAGATCAACCGATCCTGCCAATCTTGGCTGAAATCAACTGCAAGTTTATCCGACCATTGGTCTATCCAGATCTCATCACTGTCACAACAAGCGTCATCAGCATGCGCAGATCAAGCTTCGTGATGCAACATGAAATCCATTGTCCCAGACTAGGGAAAGCAGCCGAAGGAGAAGGCGTCGTGGTTGGTTATGACTATGCTGCTCAAAAGGCATCTCCAATCCCAGCAAGTATAAAGGCGGCCATTGAAAAATTGGAGGG
>JAHDDV010000138.1 GCA_020629205.1 Chitinophagales bacterium
GGTTCAGGATATACGAACACTGCAATGGTCTCATCTACCACACAGCCACAAGAGGTGACGATCTGGTAATTGATTAGATTTTCATTGCAAGTACCACCAGCTACTTGCATAGCCGCAGCTGGATCAAATTCGTAAGCCTCATCCCCATTATTAGGAATACCATCAGGGTCGGCTGTTTGTGTAACACCTGGGCCGGTAACTGTAAGCATATTGGGCGCAACGACAAAAGAAGCTGTTAGAATGTCCCCGCATGCAGCAAAGTCAGTATGAGACATCAGTAGATTTCCACAATGGTCCACCGCGTCAAATTCCAAGCCATCCAGTCCATCTCCATAATCCTCAGCAATAGTGAGTTCGTAGGTACCAGGAGCAAGATTGATCATAGTAGAGACGTCGGCGTCAACTGATCCTAGTATATCGTTACTATTGTCACAAAGAACAGCTCCTCTGATATCGGAACCAGCAATAAGTACTCCGCTAGGATCATAGAGGCCAGCTTGCCATTCAAATGGAAAACTACCTGCCGCAAAATTAATAAGTTCAACAAATCCTGGTGTACCACTAAGGGCTGGTGTAAAAGTCAGTGGCTGAACACCATCACCAGCACAAAATTCATCTCCATTGCTGAGAGAAGGAATAGGTGCAGGAGGTACATCAAGTACGCTCACTGTCACTGACCCAGTAATCGGACAGCATTGAGGCTGCGGAGTTCCGCAGACAGCATCATCGGTCATTGCCTCAGAAGTATGGAATCCAGAAACCGTGTACACATAGTCACCAGCAGCAAGGGCTCCTGCACAGAAGGTCCCATCCGAATTTGCTGGTCCGTTGAGCAATAGGCCATCATCGCCAGCCGCAGCTGCCAGTGGACCACCTGTCCAATCAAGTGCATCCATGCCTGTCATCGTGCAAATGGTGGCCGTTTGTGGGTTCGTACATCTGTAGGTGATTTCAAAGCTTGTACTATTTACAATGAAGATTGGATCACCATTATTACAAGATTGATCTTGAATAGTAAGGGACAGTGCGTTAATTGATACTCCATTAAAGCTGGTATCGTCATCGCCGTCGATAGTCCCGTCAAAGGAGCCATAAGGTGCTCCATCTTCAATACAAACCGAAATCGTAGTCACACCTCCCCCATCAGAATCGGGGCCTCCATAGACAGTTCCTTGCCATATTCGCTCATCAAAAAGTCCTGCTCCTGAAATTGCTACATTCATGTTATCCCATGCAGCAGTGATGTCAAAACAAACGCGCTCGATTGTTCCATCCAGTGATCCAGTGCCGATATCAGTACCACAGGTACCGCCATTCATTGCTTCAGGAGCAAGAATGTTGATTGGAATTGACCATGCTTGGCCGAAGGATACATCACATCCAGCTGTTCCTGTTCCAAGATTATCAATTAAGTCTGCGTAAGCTGTAGGCGAGTCACCTGATATTGCAGATTCTTCTATCGGATTCTCCTGCAAAACAGCCTCAACAGTTACACACTGATCAGGACAAACTGTAGCAGTTCCTACAATAGTAGAAGGCAATTTATCTCTGACGATAAACTCCAGCACAAGATCACATGCTGATCCACAGCCGGCAGCCAGTGGGTCTTGAATAGTCACTTCGTATACGCCTGGAGCTACATCAGCAGCTGTTTCCCAAACGCCTGGGCTGCACTGTGTAAACGGCGAGGGTGCTCCCACAAATACGTAGTCTGTCGCTGTACCTGCTAGCGTTGGGTCAGATGATCCACCTTGTAGGCCAGTAATGATCAGCTGACCGTTGTTGGCTCCTGCACAAGACATTTGAACTTCGCTGTGGTCAGCTACTTCTATCGGAGTAGCATCGGAAATGAAAGTACCACAGCTCATTGATTTGGTACCATTACAGCCGTCTTCATATCGGATACAGATAGTGGATACAGCACGTGTGATACCATCACCAAAATCGATCAATTCTGTACCCGGTGCATTAAATGGATTAGAACCATCCACAGGGAATGGATTTCCTCCCCCTCCTCCGGTTGTTTGCTCTGCTCCATTCTGATCTACAAATGGTCCGAAAGCCAGCGTGTAGTTATTAGGATAGTTCGTGCCACCATTGGTCGCACATTGTATAGCACTTGGATCATCTGCACATTGCGGAATCGTAAATGGATTTGGCGCCAGCGGATCTTGCGAAGCTGGGTCCCAAAGGGCAAAGTCTCGTCCAAGGTATGGGGTGGCATTTGCCATGGCATATACGTAAGCACTATTAGTTGTAGTGCTTCCTGCGTGCGAAAAAGTTCCTCCACAGGCTACAGGAGTACTGTAGCTAAGTGTGAAGGCATCTCGACAATTCATCTCAAATACATTTGGACCAAGCTGCAAGGCTCCGTTGCCAGAATTTCCGCCTGCACCAACAAAAGAAATCTCCGTATCCGCCACCAAGGTGTTCGTTAAGATCACATCAGTAACGGGACCACAGTCACCTGCCAAAGTAACGTCAGGAGTGGTACTGAAATCAGAATCGAAGGTCACCGTACCACTGGCACAAACCTGATCACCTGAGGTGTAGTCTGCTGTCAATACAGGCGCATCAATTTGATTCAATGTCCCAGGAACGGTAACAGTGGCAACAGCACTTGGTGCAGATTCGTCGAACACCCCTACCAGACCACAAGCAACATCTGCATTGATTGATCCTGTACTGGTATAATTCAGTTGGTCAGTTGACATCTCCCAAATGAAAATATCATAGGTGGCTCCTGAACAAAGACTTGGAGTAAACGAGAAGGAAACTTCAGTTCCCGCTATCGTAGAACCTAGACCGCAGGCATCTTCTCCTTGACCAACTGCAAAGGTTGCATTATTGCCTTCATCTTGACCTAGTTCCTGACTAAAGCAAGTGGACACTTTTGGATAAAGGCAATCCTCTAGTCCTCCCGTTCCATAGTCGCCTCCGTCCACTACTTGTGTGAAGTCGCAACCAACTCCAAAGAATGAACCAGTGCCGTATTCTACATTGAGTCCATTGGGTGCAGGTGATGAGTGGGCATAAAAGCCAACATACCAGTAGACACTATTGTCACAAACACGGCCTTCAGCACATCCAATATCAAATCCTACTGTAATTTCATATACTTCGGAATCTGGAGTATAGCCACTACCAATAGTCGAGGCTAGTCCCACCTCGGCTTGAACATTTGTGGGAGTGCGCGTTATACATTGCCCCACTAGCGCTTCCTGAGCTAGCAATCCAAAAAACAGGATCGCTGCCAATACGTATATTAGTCTATTCATCGCCTGTGTTTTGATTTAGTTTACGAGATACAGGCTGCTGTCTTGGAGCCAATCTTGCTGGCTTTCTAACTTCCTGCTTTTTCAGTTCATGCACCTGCATATTCGGTGTCTGAGCGTTTTCAAGCTCCACTTGCTTTGCTGCTTCCTTTGCAGCATTCTCAGCTTCTACGCTTTCATACCGAAGAATTACTTCTTCTACTTCTTGTTCGGTTTCCATGCTCTTCTCTACAGGAATCCGCTGCTTGGCAATCATAGCATCCTGCGCCGATACAGCTGCAGAAAGCATCATGAAAGCCAAAAGACCGCAACAAATTTGCGACAGTCTTGTTGTGATTTTTTTCATAGTTCTGATAATTATTGACGTTTAGTAAAACAATGATTTTATATAGTGTTTTGGCAGTATGATCTGCCCGACTGAATTTCAGTTATGTCACATTTGCATCGATATTCACCTGCTCGATTAGGGCAGTATTGCCCTCAATTTTGTGAACACGTGACTGATGTTCTGCATGTACTCCTATCTAATATATACAGCTTGTACATTTTGATTGAGTACAAAAATCCCCGATTGTTGGACTAAAGATGGTAGATAATGCCATACAACAAATGAACAAAACCCACACAATTAACTAACATACAACCATTTGTAAAACAAGCTAATGCCAAATATGACCGCTACTTGTTGAAGACCATAATTAGCGCCCATCTAGATTAGGACATTCTTGGATCGAATAATGCACAACTATCACATTGTTATGATATATTATAAACTTAATAGCACAGGATGTTAGTGAACATAGATATATTCACAATGGCGTAAACCAAACTTAGCTCACAGTGTTAGATTAAATTCGCACAATCCCAAATCATGAAAATATTTCACACATACCGAAAATTGGGAATGTGCTTAAGAGACAAATCAATGGTGCCAAGGAATCTCCGATGACTGGTGCTGATAAGGGATGACAGATTATTCCTGCAAATTGATTCAAAATGCGATCTTTAGAAAAAGGAAATTATGAAACAGATTCTGTTCTTGTTATGTCTGCTTTTGGCCGCATGTACTGTGGCAGAGCCCACAGTGCAGTGGCTTGATTGGTCGACCTGGAATGAGAAGGCGAAGCTTGCAGATAAAAAGGGGATCGTCTATATCCACTCCCCAACTTGCGATGAATGTATAGTCATGGGCAAAGAAGCATTTGGAAATCCTGAAGTGATTAAATTCATGGCAGAGCATTACTATGCCATCAAGTTGGATGTGCATGAGCAATCGACGATACAGACTAAGGGTCGGGCATGGACAGTCAAGACGAATCGGGATGGGAGTACCTATCACGAATTGGCTGCTGCTCTTTGCAATTCTGAGGATAATATCACCTATCCTACTGTGGCTTTTCTGAATGAGCAATTTGACCTTATTGTGCCAATTCCTCAAAAGCTTTCGGCAGAAGATTTACTGCTATTGCTGCGCTTTGTGGCTACTGATTCTTTTAAGCAAATGACCATTGAGGAGTTTCGCGTTTCTGATGACGGATGACGGGTGTTTTCTTTGGATTGCTTTTGTGGACTTAGCTGCTTTCGAGACTTTTTAGGTTGATTGTGAATTTTAGACTATGCCTATAAAAATGAAAATTACGGTACAACAAAAGGTCTTAGACTGTAGCTATTCTAAAAGCAGCAAAGGCCTTGATTAGAACCGCGACAATATGCTTGCCAGACAATTGCTGAAAGCTGGTAGCTCTATAACGACTAATGTAAGCGTAGCTCAATTGCCTGAATTCGAGAGAGATTTTGTGAACAAGTTGAAAATAGCGGAAAAAGAGGCGAGTGAGTTAGTTACTGGCTGGAAGTAATATTGCTCAGAGGCTCCATAAGTGAGACCTATCAGGATTTGGAAGCCCTTACAAGCTCGGTAATAGAACACCTGGCAAGAACTAACATCACTACAAAAACCCGACTTAAACTCTTGTCAGATCTGTCATGAGCAATCAAAAAAGGGCTACTCTCCTTGCGAAGAGTAGCCCCATCATTTTAAGAAGTGAAATCCAAAACCTATTTCGTCAAAACAAGCTTCGTTGTTTCGATAACTCCATCCTGACCAGTTAGTCGGCATATGTAAATGCCGCTGGCAAGCTTAGAACCGTCGAATGGAATCTGATAGACTTGGCCTTCTTCCACAGTACCTTTGAAAGGAACAGCGATAAGTTTACCAGTCACATCAATGATCTCCATGCTGACTTCACTTGTCATTGTCAAACTAAACTCAATGTTGGTCATTTCAGCAAATGGGTTTGGGTAAGCAGCTACAAAGCTTGCCTCTCCGGTCTTGAGACGACCCGATTTTCTATCAAGTGGTACCCAATACCATCCTTCAGTAATCTGATTATCTGCGCTGGTAACTTCAACAATATAGTGACTGTGCTCCAGCCCACTAAATGTGTGACAAGCACCTGCTGAGGCAATACTTGCAGTTGCAATCGGATCCTGATTGGTCCACCCACTCTCATACAAGGTCAATGAATATGGAGGTACTCCACCTTCAAGACAAACTTCAATGGAGCCATTCTCATCGTCGTTTGTTTCGCCTTGAAGCGTGAAATCGTATATATCAATCAATGTATTTGCTCCACTTTCTACTTGCTGCTCTCCATTGGCTGAAGTAAAGGAGTTATCACTCACAATCACTTGGCAACCCACTGCATCAGTAATAGTGGCAACCCAGTCAGCTCCATCAGACCAATGTACCAGACATTCTGGAACAGCGCCACCAGTCGCATCATCGTTGAATTCATCCTGAATGTCCCAACGCACATAACCCGAACGGTCCCAATCCCAAGAGTAAGGACCGATACCACCAATCACGTCAATGGTAACTGCATTGTACCAGAAAGGACTGATGACACCGTCAATCCCTTGTACAGGAGAAACAACAGCTTCAACCAAATCGCACACACAGCCGGCTGTATAGGTCTCTGTTCCAAAGCAGCCAGGAGGGGCCCCCGGAATATAGCTAGCAGCATTTACGGTAATATCACCATCAGGAATGACTGGCGGTGGCGCCAAATCTGAGTAGATTCCGTCGCCATCATTGTCGTAAACTACAGCAGCATTTGGACAAGAAGGTGTCGCAACAGCGATACAGTTTTCAGTCGTAGGTACAGGTCTAGGAGCAGGATAGGCTGTAAGATTGTGATAAGCTGCGATTAGATCTACTGCTGGATCGAGCGTACAGCGAACATGTGCTATATAAGTCTCTGTAATAGGACTACAACCATTGTTTACAATGGACCATGCAGCTGGGTCTACAACTGCACCAGAAGCATCCAACCATTCCACATATGCAAACAGAGGAATATCTACACCAGCAAGGATATCTGCATCTGGAATTGGCGTCGCGCCTACTTCGGTACACAATGTTTCATTTCTAAACAAGATTTCAACCGACATTGGGCAGCAAACCGGAGCTTCTACCTCAAAGGTAGCTGCACAACCATTGTTTTCCGCGCCAGTTACCACACCAACGATGGTGTTGGTCATATTGGTGATATTACTGATCGTGTACTGACCACTTGCTGAGATAGGACCTGGAGGGGTACCAACTGTACTGGTGATCGTATAAGAAGCATCAACACCGTCCAGTATACTATTCCATGCACCTAGGTCTACATCGATTACCGCATCATAGTTTCCACCACCGCCTGGTAGGCAGATAGTTTCTACTAAAGTGATTACCGGAAGAGCGTACACGTCCAATGTAGCGGGTTCCCTCAGGCTGGCACAACCAGCGCATTCACATTGTGCATAGTAAGTGTACTCACCGGGGGCAGTAGGTAGTGGTGAAGGCATGAAATCGGCTGTTGTTGCCAATTGTGTGCCACCTATAGCTGCGTCCCACCAGGATACATCGGCGATAGCTCCAGGAGTAGAAGTACCAGTAAACGTCGCAGAGAAGGAGCTTGATATATCAGCACTCCAGTCTGTTGGATAGGTAGTGTTGACCCCTGTTGTAGCATTACCTTGACATGTAGGATAGACAAATACTTCCACCAAATCGCCTTGATTCACATTGTAATCTCCACTTGCTACATCTAATGAAATAGCTGCTGCACTTGGATCAATTGTACCTGCAAATGCGTTACCAGTTGAGGCACCAGTGTTATCGTATTGAACATCGTAGACAGTTACTCCACCAACATAAATGGTAACCCAGAAGGCATCACTTGTACATACCGGATCCAGACCAAAAGCAGAATAATTCGTCACTGAAACAGTCAAAGTGGAAGCTGTAGCAGGAGTAGTAATCGTTGCATCGTTGCAAGTGCTAGTGTAGTCAAACAACTGAGCATTTTGAGTTCCGCCGAATCCATCATCAGCCGGTCCAACAAATGCCAAATCTCCTCCTTCCGTACAGGTTGGAGCAGGCAAATCTGCACAATTGCCACATGCAGCATTCAATCCTGTGGCAGGGTTCATAGCAGCTCCGTCTTCGCAAACAACAGCATTTGACGTAACTGGAGGATCTGGATATTCTAAATCAAAAGTGCCCGTCACTGCATTACATGCGGCCGGACAAGCAGGATTCATAATCTGGTACTCTACTGTGAGGTCAGATCGGTCCGTATCATCAGCTGCTGTAATCGAAACACTATCATACGGATCAGCAGATGCATAAGTAGCACCACCATCCGCGGAGTACATAATTGTCAATCCAGTAGCACACAAAGGAACGATATTCGGATCACAACCTGGCGCAGGTAGCGCATAGTCAACTCCCAGGATTGGTGCAGTACAAACTTCACCACTTAGTATAGTGCCAGGACTTGCTGGGTCTTCAGCGGATGCATAGGTAGCTGATTCACAGCCTGGAGGATAAACATAGTCGACTGTAATACTCAAGTCAGTAATATCGCCATCTGGAATATCCGCGAAATCATCAAAGAAACATACCTGGAGTGTACCACTGGCAGGTGCACCTTGTAGAGAAGTGTTTAAGATATCACTGAACGCGAAGGGACCAGGAGTATTTGGAAGTCCAGCAGCAGCTCCATTGAATACGTTGGTACAAGTACCCGTCGGATCGACAATGGCTATATTCATCTCAGATGGCCATGATGGAGAATACGCTCCAGTATCTCCTGCTCCGGTAATGGAGTAAGTTGTAATTTCTGCACAAGGGGGCAGACTGCTTAAATCGTATGTAGCACAAACCACACTCGGGTCTGCTCCAGCAATTGCTGAACAAGCATCAGCAAAGGCAAAACTACCATTGTAGGTTATAGGAAGGCCTGAAGGGGTAAATGGCTCCCCAGGTAACAAACAAGCTACAGCCGCTCTAAACTGATATACATCTGGAGTACAACCTGATGCAGGTGCAGGCGGAGTATAAGTTGTAGCTGCACCACCGGTCATAGCTGGACCATAAGGATCACCATTGAAAACGTTGGCCCATGTGACACCTCCATCAGCACTGACATCCCAGGTAATGTAGTAGTCCACACCTTCTGTGTAGGAAGCTGGATCAACAGGAATTACAGCACCTGCAGCATCTACATCTGCAATACCGTCTTCGTTTTCATCTGCGGCCACTACCATGGTAAGATCAAATGAGCTACCATCACATATAGGGCTTGGAGAGGCAAGTACTTCTCCGGCTGTTGGGCAAGTTCGACAGTCTACGACTGTGAAGCATACTTGCGAAGTTACCTCACAACATGCTCCTACATAACAATCAGAAGCGTAACCTGTAACATCTGTTGTTACTGCAGCTGCGAAATTGTTGCCCGGTACAAAACCTGAGGCATCATAGCAAATCTGAGTTCCAGCAGCAACACCTCCTGCCAAAGCTGCGTCATTATCAAATTCAACTGTTGTTTCTCCATCAGCAGCACCTCCTGGGAAAGTCAGGAAGTTGAAAGGCTCAGCGGCAGCGTCATTGGCACCATCCGTAGTCCATGTGAGCGTTTGGTCCACAGAAGAAATGCCTCCGGCACCATCTCCCTCATCAGGACCCGCAGCACCACAGAAGGTCATGATATCTTCTTCCGTTGTGCATACCAGATCGTTAAACGTGATATCCCAACCTGCAATATCAAATGTACCTCCAAAACCATCATAGCCCTCAAAGGTCCAGTCGCCATTTAGATCGTCACCTGGGTTCCCTGAAAAGTCTGCCGTGAAGCAGATGTCAAGAGGTCCTGTTCCTGAGATGTTTCCACTAAAGGCTGTACCAAAGTCGAAATTGGATATACTACCTAGTGGCCCAATCAAATATAAATCCACGGCACCTAGATCACCACCTGAGCTGGTGTTCATACCATATACACAAACCTGAGCAATCGAAGCACCTGTTACACTTGCACTGGGACATCCGGCATTCAAGCCTGAGGTCGTCAGTACAGAAGCATCTTCACCAAACACGGGACCACTCGCTGGAACGTCTGGTCCACCAGCAAATGTTACCGGACCATTTCCTTGTGTAGAAATTTTATCAACAGCTATTGAAGCGGTACCAGGGCCATCACAGGATACTGCCACGATGTTTTCTGCAGCAGCATTCAAGATTGGACCAGGCAAAACTTCAGCTATTACTGTAACTGGACAAGCAGCTCCACAAGCCGCTGTTGTATCATCGGCATCCGAAGCAGCAGTATCTGTTGGCGCAAGATTATCTCTCACCTCAATAGTATACAGACCCGGGGCCAAGCCAGTAGCTTCCCAGGTAGCTCCTGATACATAAGAGAAGATTTGTCCTGTGGCTGGTCCAGAAATCACATCTAGGATATACCCAGCACCATTTCCATCTGCGTAATCAGCATCACCATTAGGATCAGCGGAACCACCGAGAATGTCATATACTCTGATTGCACCATCAGCTGAACCAGGGCAAGTTTCGTCACAAGCAACTGCGGCCGCAGAAATCGGTGAAGCATCAGATATGAACTTAACACAAGTGGCTGACTTCGAGCCATCGCATGGATCTTCATATCGTACACAGATGGTGGATACCTGACGAAGTACGCCGTCTCCAAAATCCTGCGTGGTTACACCATCGAAATCAAATGGACTTCCACCGCCTTCGAATGGGTTGCCTGCAATTGGGAATACACAATTATCTGTTGAGTTTAGGAATGCCCCAAATTGTGCAGACCAATTTGCAGGGTAAGCAACACCATTGGTATTCGAACCGTTTTGACACTGTATTGTCCCACTCTCACCTGGATCCCCAGCATTTGCAGCACCTGCTGCCACACATGCAGGATAAGCGTCATTTACCGTGTTAGGATTGATCGGTACACCATTGTTCGAAATGTAGATAATCGCATCTGTATAAGTCGCATCATAACCTGGACAGATAGGTAGCCCAAACACGGTTAGATCATTCACACCATTGCAACCTGTGGGAGTGGAAAAGCCGACTTCCAAAAGATCTCTACAATTCACCTCTTGCACATTGGTGCCCAATTGTAGCAAACCATTGGCAGAGTTTCCTCCACCGCCTACAAATGATACGCTTACATCGCCACCATTACCACCGGCAACCTGAGTTCCACTACCGCTGTCGGTAACATTACAAGTAGCGGCATCAAAACCAGTCTCGATATCGATGTCTTGCGTTACACATGAGGCAGTTGGATCGCCCTCATCTTCAGGCTGTGCTTGCCAATCCCCTGTGAACGTCGCTCCTGCCGTAGCACATACCGCTGGGTCACCATTTGACGTAGTCGCTGAAACTATCGATACCACTGGAACCTCGATTGGGTCATTAGCTCCTGTCAAGCATATACGAACCACATCCGAAACTGGTGATTCTGCAATAAAAGGAATCTCACCACAGGAAATACCAGCGTCAATTCCACAGTTTGTTCCCCCATTGTTTCCACCGTAACCAGATGGAACTCCTGCTACCAACTCCCACATGAATACATTGTAACATTGTCCGGGACAAAGATCGAAGATGAAATTTTGTGCACCTTCTATACCACACATTCCACCAACATCCCAAGTATGTGGAGCAGCACAAGCCCCAGCGATAGCCTGACCAAGCTCTGAAGACACACAGGTGGAAGCTTTGTTGTCCAAACAGACACTTCCATCCCCAAATATATCTCCACCTCTGGAAATAACAGATCCTACAACATCTCCTGCAGGGTCATCACAGGTAATTGCAGCACCACTTGCGTACTCAGCATTGATACCATTCTGAGACGGGGAATTCTGGCCGTAGAAGCCTACATACCAAAACAGAGATTCGCCGGCGCCACACTCAGTCCTTCCAGCACATCCCATATCCCAGGAAAGACTGACCTGACCCACACCTGTCTCTGTCACTACGATGTTGGACGGTGTAACTGGAGTGGTACACTGAGAGTTTGCTTCCACTGCAAAGCACAGGAGCAATGCAAGTGAAAGAAATCTTGATAAATATTTTTTCATTTTTTGCATTTTTTTTAGTTCTCAATTCTGTACTTCATCGGCTCGTTCAAAATCAAGAGCTCGATTTCTTGCTTACCATTCAGTTCGACAATTCTTGCTCGATGATTGGCTCCACTCGTAATCAGGGATTCATTGAGCTCGATTACCTTTTCCCTCATAGTAGTTTCGTCAGCATTTGCTGATCTAGTCATGGTCTTCTTGACCATTTGTGGCTTTTCAAGCCCCTTCTCTTGCATCTGCTTTGCCTTCATAGCCACAATCTCATCATGTGTCAGTGCCTGCTTTTCTGAGGTCTCAAAGACCTCACTATCGGCTGAAGCAGGTACTGGCATTTTTGCCTTCATGACTCCGCCATTCTGCGATTGCACTACCAGCCCTATACCGACTAGTAGCACAGCAAACACAAAGGCGCTTTTTAGCACTTTTTTCATATTCTTAGCTTTTTGATATTTAAGTCTGAAATAATAAGTATTTCGAAAATCACTACTCACAAACTACAAATCAATTCAATGTTTCCTTAGTACATTTTTCGCACATTGTTGGGCGCCAAATCAAGCCCTTCTCTCTTTTCTCAAAGAGAAGAATTATCTATTTGACTGACCTTCAAGTATTTGCAATTTTAGGATACCCTGAGATTTTGCACTATTTGCTGAACATTTTCAATCAAATAAGTCTAAAAAAATGTACATTTTGTCCTAACAACATAAAGATAGGCCAGGGCCAGATGACAAATCTCAAGCCTTTACACATGAATACGTCTATTCAATCAAATTGAATTAACATACAATTAGCGCCATTTATTAATGCGTAAATCTTGGCAATGTCTTCCAATTTGGCATACAAGAGTCAAGCTCTGACATTCCCCTTGATATCTGACAATCACAGGCACACAGATTCCAAAAAAATCCTATTTTGAAGCCTACAATTAACCTCGCACAAGTTTCAAGCTATGCAGATTAGATTTTGGATTCTTATCCTGGCCTTTTACGGCACACCATTCTTTGCTAGCAATGGCCAAACATTTAGCGAAAGAAGCGAAGAGCTTGGCATTGAGCACTTTCACAGAGACCCTGAGTCAATGGGTGGCGGTGTCGCTATATTTGACTGCAATAATGATGGGTACGAAGACCTATACCTCACTGGGGGAAATCTGCCGGACCAACTCTACATAAACATGTCCGGAAAAGGATTTTCCCCCATCGCCGGTATCGGATTGTCAGTCCTGGACACTATGCATACCATGGGAGTTGTCATCGGAGACATTGACAATGACTCCTTCGATGACATAATGGTCCTTTG
>JAHDDV010000139.1 GCA_020629205.1 Chitinophagales bacterium
GGTCGAAACCACACGTTAACATCGGTACCATTGGACACGTTGATCATGGAAAAACCACGTTGACAGCAGCTATCACTACGGTACTTGCGTCAGATGGATTGGCAGAAGTGAAGGATTATGCTTCGATTGATGCTGCTCCGGAAGAAAAGGAAAGAGGTATTACAATTAATACTGCACACGTTGAGTATGCGACTGAGAATCGTCACTATGCTCACGTTGACTGTCCGGGTCACGCGGATTACGTGAAAAACATGGTAACAGGTGCTGCCCAGATGGACGGCGCTATATTGGTTTGTGCGGCTACGGATGGTCCAATGCCTCAAACTAGAGAGCACATTCTTTTGGCTCGTCAGGTAGGTGTACCTGCAATTGTAGTTTTCCTAAACAAGGTTGACCTTGTAGATGATCCTGAATTGCTGGAATTAGTAGAAATGGAAGTTAGAGAACTTTTGAGCTTCTACGAATTTGATGGTGATGATATTCCAATCGTTGCAGGTTCTGCATTGAAAGCATTGGAAGGTGACGCTGAGCACATTGCAAACATCAAGAAGTTGATGGAGCAGGTTGACTCATACATTCCGATTCCACCTCGTCCGGTTGATTTGGATTTCCTACTTCCAGTAGAGGATGTATTCTCTATTACAGGTAGAGGTACAGTTGCAACAGGAAGAATTGAAAGAGGAGTAATCAACTCAGGTGATCCAGTTGAAATCATCGGTCTTCGTCCAAAAGAAGAAAAAGCGATGACTTCTACCGTTACAGGTGTGGAGATGTTCCGTAAGATTTTGGATCGTGGTGAAGCTGGCGATAACGTTGGTTTGCTACTAAGAGGTGTTGATAAAGCTGAAATCAAGCGTGGAATGGTAATCTGCAAGCCAGGTTCTGTAAATCCACACGTGAAGTTCAAGGCTGAGGTATATGTATTGAAGAAAGAGGAAGGTGGTCGTCACACTCCATTCTTCAACCGTTACCGTCCACAGTTCTACCTAAGAACAACAGACGTTACTGGAGAGTGTCATTTGCCAGATGGTGTTGAAATGGTTATGCCAGGTGACAACGTTACCATCACGGTTGATTTGATCTACCCAGTTGCACTAGAGAAAGGTCTTCGTTTCGCGATTCGTGAAGGTGGACGTACAATCGGTGCAGGTCAGGTAACAGAGATCATCGATTAATATCGAAATCTAATAAGATAATTAAAGGAATACGGGCGTGGCTCAATTGGTAGAGCATCGGTCTCCAAAACCGAGGGTTGTAGGTTCGAGTCCTGCCGTCCGTGCCATTATACTCTAGAAGATTATGGAAAAGGTTAAGCTATATGTAATGGAATCCTATAACGAGCTAATGCACAAGGTGACTTGGCCGACATGGGAGAACCTGCAGAGCAGCACAGTTTTGGTAATCATCGCGTCCATCATATTTTCTTTGATTATCTTTGTTATGGATTTCATTTTTGGTGCAAATCCGGAAAACAATGTTTTCCAGGGCATATTGTACTTTATTTACGAGATGTTCGGATAATACTTCCCAATGGCCTTTGAAAAAAAGTGGTACGTCCTACGTGTAATAAGTGGGAAAGAGAGGAAGCTAAAGGAGCAGATCGAAAAGGAAATCGAACGATCAGGATGGGCAGAAATTGTCACACAGATCCTGGTCCCGATGGAAAAAGTTTACAAGATACGGGCAGGGAAGAAATATATCAAAGAGAAAAATTTCTTCCCTGGCTATATGCTTGTAGAGGCTGTAGAGGGTAAATTTTCAGGAGAGATTGTTTCGACTATCACCAGTATGACTGGTGTTATTCATTTTCTGGGCAAGTCTTCTCCGGAGCCTGTACGAATGGCCGAAGTAAATAGAATTCTCGGCAAGGTGGACGAGATGCAAGATGCTGAAGAGAATCTTAGCGAACCTTTCCTTGTCGGAGAAACCGTCAAAATTACGGACGGTCCTTTCAATGAGTTCAACGGAACTATTGAAGAGGTTTATGATGAAAAGAAAAAGCTCAAGGTGATTGTAAAGATCTTCGGAAGAAGAACACCTGTGGAGCTGAATTTTATGCAAGTTGAAAAAGTGTCCTAAGACATGGCAAAGCAAATTGAAGGTTTCGTAAAACTGCAAGTCAAAGGTGGGCAGGCTAATCCAGCACCGCCGATCGGACCTGCACTGGGTGCAAAGGGATTGAACATTATGATGTTCTGTAAAGCCTTTAATGCAAGAACTCAGGATAAGCAAGGTGTTGTTTTGCCGGTGGTTATCACTGTGTACGCCGATAAGTCTTTTGACTTTATCATTAAAACTCCT
The DNA here is from genome assembly GCA_020629205.1 of Chitinophagales bacterium. Classification (GTDB taxonomy): domain Bacteria; phylum Bacteroidota; class Bacteroidia; order Chitinophagales; family UBA2359; genus JAHDDV01. The sequence continues at coordinate 2,302 of JAHDDV010000139.1, forward strand.
CCTGCTCCGGTTCTATTGCTTGAAAGAGCAAAATTGAAGAGCGGATCTGCCGAACCAAACAGAGACAAAGTAGGTAGTGTTACCTGGGATCACTGTAAGGAAATTGCAGAAATCAAAATGGCTGATTTGAACTGTTTTACTGTCGAATCAGGTATGCGAATGGTCGCAGGAACTGCCCGTAGTATGGGTATCGTCGTAAAAGGTACTCCTCCATGGGAGACAGCCGAGTAGAACAATAAAAAAACAGAAACAGTGCCAAAGATTTCGAAAAAAAGAAAAGAAGCCATGTCAAAAGTAGAGCCGGATAAGCTCTACACTTTGGAAGATGCTACTGCTTTGATCAAGGATATCAATTGTACGAAGTTTGATGCTTCGGTTGATCTCCATGTAAGACTAGGGGTAGATCCAAGAAAGGCTGATCAAGCACTCAGAGGGACACTATCCTTACCGCATGGTACTGGTAAAGACAAGAAAGTTCTTGTGTTTTGCCAGCCTGACAAGGAAGCAGAAGCCAAAGCTGCAGGAGCTGATTATGTAGGTCTTGACGAGATGATCGATAAAGTCAATGGGGGCTGGACGGACATGGATGTGATTATCGCTCAGCCAAGCGTCATGGCGAAGATTGGTCGATTGGGGCGTGTTTTGGGTCCAAGAGGCTTGATGCCAAACCCTAAGACAGGTACTATTACAGATAATGTGGGTCAAGCTGTTTCAGAAGTAAAAAAGGGTAAAGTCTCCTTTCGAGTAGATAAATTTGGAATCATTCACTGCCCAATTGGGAGAAGTTCCTTTGAGCCTAAGAAGCTCGAAGAGAATGCTCAGGAAGTGATTGGAACTATCAGCAAGATTAAGCCGGCTAGTGCTAAAGGTACTTACTTCAAAAGTATCTATGTAGCAACAACTATGAGCCCAAGCTTACAACTTGATATCAAATCAGTAGTTTAAGATGACACGAGAAGAAAAGGTGGCAGAAGTAGCCACGCTAAAAAGCAAGTTCGAGGCTAGCAACAATTTCTATATTACGGATTCATCTGCTCTGTCTGTTGCTGATATCAGCGAATTTAGAGGGCTGTGCCACGAAAAGGGTATTGAGTTCCGCGTTGCTAAGAATACCTTGATCAAGAAGGCGCTCGATTCATTGGGAGACGGATATGTAGATGTTTATCCTGCATTGAGCGGCCCAACGGCATTGATGTTTTCAGAGACTGGAAACCTGCCTGCCAAGGTCTTGCAGGAATTCAGAAAGACGCATGAGAAGCCCGTCTTAAAATTGGCTTATATCGACACTGCTGTTTATGAAGGCGATGACAACATCGATGCACTGTCGAAGATAAAGTCAAAAGAAGAGTTGGTTGGAGATATTCTAGGACTTCTCCAGTCTCCAGCGAAGAATGTTATCTCAGCCCTACAATCGGGAGGCGATACGATAGCTGGCATCGTTAAAACGCTTTCTGAGCGTTCAGAATAATAAAATAATTGAATTAAAATAAAATATAGAGAAATGGCAGACGTAAAAGCATTTGCAGAACAATTAGTCGGTCTTACGGTTAAGGAAGTAAATGAGTTGGCTCAGATTCTTAAGGATGATTACGGTATCGAACCAGCAGCGGCGGCAGCTCCTGTTATGATGGCAGCTCAAGGTGGCGGCGATGGCGGTGGTGCTGATGCTAAAACTGAATTTGATGTAGTACTTACAGGTGCAGGTGACAAGAAACTTGCAGTTGTAAAAGTTGTGAAGACTATCACCGGTCTTGGCTTGAAAGAAGCTAAGGATATGGTAGACAATACACCAAGCAATATCAAAGAAGCAATTCCTAAGGAAGAGGCTGAAGCAGTAAAGGCTCAGCTGGAAGAAGCAGGCGCTCAGGTAGAGCTGAAGTAAGAAATAATATTCCTGCTTCTCTATTTTTTGGATGCCCTGTCTTACCAGCTATCAAGGAAGCTGGATGACAAATGGGTCTCTTTCACTAATAGTTTCCTGAAGACTGAAAGCTTACCAGAAAAAATAGAACAGTTTTAAGGCATAGGGTCCACGACCCTCATGCCTTTTCTGTGTTTAATTCAGTCCATTTACTACACCCTTGCAAACCACAGGTCGCCTATGTCCAAGATATCAAGGAGTTATGCTGAGAGACATAACTTTGGGAAAATTAAACAAAATCATGTTTATCCCGACCTTCTAGACATTCAGATTCAGTCGTTCATGGATTTTTTCCAGCTTGAAACGACACCAGAGAATCGTAAGAAAGAAGGACTGTTTAAGGTTTTTGAGGAAAACTTCCCAATTACTGATGCTAGAAACATCTTTGTATTGGAGTTCCTCGACTATTTCGTAGATCCACCACGATACACCATTAGCGAATGTATGGAACGAGGATTGACTTACAGTGTCCCGCTGAAAGCCAAGATGCGTCTATACTGTAATGATGAAGAACACGAAGACTTTGAAACAATTGTACAGGATGTCTTCCTTGGAAACATCCCTTACATGACGCCAAAAGGTACTTTCGTTGTCAATGGAGCGGAGAGAATCGTTGTCTCACAGCTGCACAGATCACCAGGTGTATTCTTTAGTCAAAGCCTTCACCCCAACGGTACCAAGATCTTCTCCGCCAGAGTTATTCCATTCAAGGGAGCCTGGATCGAATTTGCGACAGACATCAACAATGTCATGTACGCTTATATTGATAGAAAGAAGAAGTTTCCCGTTACTACACTACTAAGAGCCATTGGATTCGATACTGACCAGGCTATCCTGGAGCTGTTCAATCTGGCAGATGAAGTAGAAGTAACACCAAAATCACTCAAAGAAGCCGTTGGTAGAAAACTCGCAGCAAGAGTTTTGAAGACCTGGTTTGAGGATTTCGTTGATGAAGATACCGGTGAGGTGGTGTCCATCGAAAGAAACGATGTAATCCTCGAAAGAGATACCGTGCTCGATGAAGACAATATCAATCTGATTCAAGAGGAAGAGGTCAAGAAGATCATTCTTCAAAAGCAATCGGAAGAACTGGAGTGTACATTCGAAGCATTGATGCCAAACACCGGGAAGAAGCTGCAGTTTGATGCAGTTGACAATACCGGTAAAGCCAAGAAAGGCAAAGTGGTCGCCACTGCTGGTACTGTATTGGACGAAGACTTGGTTCAGACGTTGATCGATAGTGGAGTAGAGACAGTAGTCATCTACAAGCCTGAACTTTCAGCTGAATTCGGAATCATCTACAATACCCTGCAGAAGGATACTTCCAACTCTGAGATGGAAGCAGTACAATACATCTATCGTCAGCTTAGAGGTACTGATCCACCAGATGAAGAAACAGCAAGAGGAATTATCGACAAGCTCTTCTTCTCAGACAAGCGTTATGATTTGGGAGAAGTAGGTCGGTACAAAATCAACCGTAAACTCAAGCTGGATACACCGACTGAGACCAGAGTTTTGACCAAAGAGGATATTATCTCAATGGTTACCTATCTGGTTCGATTGGTTAACCAAAAGGCTGAAATCGATGACATCGACCACCTCAGCAACAGACGTGTACGTACGGTTGGTGAGCAGCTGTATTCGCAGTTTGGTGTTGGTCTTGCGCGAATGGCAAGAACCATTCGTGAGCGAATGAATGTGAGAGATAACGAAGTATTTACACCGGTTGACTTGATCAACGCGCGTACACTATCCTCCGTTATTAATTCCTTCTTTGGTACCAGCCAGCTATCGCAGTTCCTGGATCAAACCAACCCACTGTCAGAAATCACGCACAAGCGTAGAATCTCTGCTCTTGGACCAGGTGGTCTTTCCAGAGAACGTGCAGGTTTTGAGGTAAGGGATGTTCACTATTCTCACTACGGTCGTCTTTGTACTATTGAGACGCCGGAAGGTCCAAACATTGGATTGATCTCCACACTCTGTGTGCACGCGAAGGTCAACAAGATGGGCTTTCTGGAAACACCTTATAGAAGGGTAGAGGATGGTAAAGTGATCGTCGATTCTAGCGGAGTTGATTTCTTATCAGCTGAAGAAGAGGATACTAAAAAGATCGGACAAGCCAATGCGCCAACTGATTCAAAAGGTACCTTCCTGAACGATAAGATTAAAGCGAGGTTCCAGGGGGAATTTCCGGTATTGGGACCTAACGACCTGCAGTACATCGATGTTGCTCCAAACCAAATTGTTGGGGTGTCCGCCTCATTGATTCCATTCCTGGAAAACGATGATGCAAACCGTGCACTCATGGGATCAAACATGCAGCGGCAGGCTGTTCCGCTTTTGAAGCCGGAATCGCCGATCGTTGGAACAGGACTCGAGGCACGGGTAGCTAAGGATTCAAAGATGCTCTTCAATGCCGAAGGACATGGAGAGGTGCAATACGTAGATGCTAGAAGAATCATCATTCGCTACGAAAGAACAGATGCCGAGCGTTTGGTTTCCTTCGAAGATGATGATAAAGAATACATCCTTACCAAGTACAGAAGAACCAACCAGGGAACTTGTATCAACCTAAAGCCAGTTGTGCGAAAGGGGGACAAGGTTGTGCCTGGTCAGATTCTTTGTGAAGGTTATGCCACGCACTCTGGCGAGCTGGCCTTGGGTAAAAACCTCTTGGTGGCATTTATGCCTTGGAAAGGATACAACTTTGAGGATGCAATTGTAATCTCTGAGCGTGTCGTAAGGGAAGATATCTTCACCTCACTTCATATCGAAGAATTCGACATGGATGTCAGAGACACCAAGCTCGGTGAGGAAGAATTGACCAATGATATTCCTAACGTAAGCGAAGAGGCTACCAAAGACCTTGATGAACATGGTATCATCAGAGTTGGTGCACACGTGAAAGAAGGGGATATCCTAATTGGAAAGATCACTCCGAAAGGAGAATCTGACCCAACACCAGAAGAGAAACTTCTACGCGCCATCTTCGGAGATAAAGCGGGTGATGTAAAAGATGCTTCACTAAAGGTACCGCCATCAGTAAGAGGTATCGTGATCAAGAAGCAACTCTTTGCAAGAGCCAAGAAGAACAAGGAAACCAAGGAGAGAGAGAAGATCAAACTGGCTGATCTGGATAAGCTACACGTCAAGAACGTAGCAGCCATTAAAGTCATTTTGGTTGGAAAGCTTTGGGAACTACTCAAGGGAATGAAGTCAGAAGGAATCACTTCTGTTTATAAGGAGGAGTTGATCCCGAAAGGAACCAAGTTCAGCGAGAAGAACCTGAGCGATATTGAATACACGCACATCGATCCATACAACTGGACATCTGATGAGCAGGTCAACGAACAGCTGAAAATCTTGCTGCACAACTTTAGCATAAAAGTTAATGAAGAAGTTGGTCGCTACAAGCGAGAGAAGTTCAATATCTCGATTGGAGATGAGCTACCAGCAGGGGTACTAAAACTAGCCAAGGTTTATCTGGCTAAAAAACGTAAGCTGAAAGTAGGAGACAAGCTGGCAGGCCGTCACGGTAACAAGGGTATTGTTGCCAAGATTGTACCGCTGGGTGATATGCCATTCCTCGAGGATGGTACTGCTGTGGATATTGTCCTTAACCCGCTAGGGGTACCTTCAAGGATGAACCTCGGGCAGATTTATGAGACCGTACTGGGATGGGCCGGATTGAAGAAAGGTATCAAGTATGCGACGCCGATCTTTGATGGTGCTTCCCTCGAAGAAATTGAAGACGAAATCCAATCTTGCGAATTGCCAAGCCTCGGATTGACCTATCTATACGATGGGGAAACAGGAGAGCGATTCCACCAGAGAGCAACAGTAGGCGTAATCTACATGCTGAAGCTGTCACACATGGTGGATGACAAGATGCACGCAAGATCAATTGGACCTTACTCGCTGATTACTCAGCAGCCATTGGGTGGTAAGGCACAGTTTGGTGGACAGCGTTTTGGTGAGATGGAGGTATGGGCACTCGAAGCATTTGGTGCCGCCAATATCCTACAGGAAATGTTGACCATCAAATCGGATGATATCGCCGGAAGATCGAAGGCCTATGAAGCCATCGTCAAAGGGGATAACCTACCGACGCCAAACATACCAGAGTCCTTCAACGTATTGCTACACGAGCTGCGTGGACTTGCACTGGATTTGGTCTTTGAATAAAAATGAGTTTGAAGGGGAGGCCTATACACGGCTTCCCCATCTCTCTTTAACTAACCTTTCTAAACCTTAGAGTATGCCTTTCCAAAAAAAGGATCACAGAGTGAGCTCTGGTTTTTCTAAGATTACTATATGCTTGTCCTCACCGGACCATATACTCGAACGTTCACACGGGGAAGTATTGAAGCCGGAGACGATAAACTATCGTACTTATAAGCCGGAAAGAGATGGTCTCTTCTGCGAGAGAATTTTCGGCCCGGTAAAAGACTACGAATGCTATTGCGGTAAATACAAAAGAATCCGATACAAGGGAATCGTTTGTGATCGCTGCGGTGTTGAAGTCACCGAAAAGAAAGTACGTAGAGAGCGAATGGGACACATCAAGCTGGTTGTGCCTGTCGTTCACATCTGGTACTTCAAATCATTGCCAAACAAAATTGGTTACCTGCTAGGTCTTTCATCCAAGAAATTGGAGAGCCTTATTTACTACGAAAGATACGCAGTAATCAACCCAGGTATTCTAGCCGAAAAAGGGATCAACAAAATGGATCTCCTTACGGAAGAAGAATACCTCGAACTCGTTGATCAGGTGCCTAAAGAAAACCAGGCTCTGGACAATGATCACCCAGATAAGTTCTACGCTGCAATGGGGGCCGAAGGAGTACGCGAATTGCTAGCCAGAATTGAACTGGACTCCCTCTCCTATGCCCTGAGAGATCAAGCGGCAAATGAGACTTCTCAGCAACGTAAAGCAGAAGCCCTTAAGCGTCTGAGCGTTGTAGAAGCTTTTAGAGGAGCCAACAAGAGAATTGAAAACAAACCGGAATGGACCGTCATTCAGTACCTTCCGGTTATTCCACCAGAATTGCGACCATTGGTGCCACTCGATGGTGGTAGATTTGCGAGCTCTGATCTTAATGATCTATATCGTAGGGTAATTATTCGAAACAATCGTCTGAAAAGATTGATCGAAATCCGTGCCCCCGAAGTCATCCTTCGAAACGAGAAGAGAATGCTGCAGGAAGCAGTAGACTCTCTGTTCGACAACTCAAGAAAGTCCAATGCCGTTAAGGCAGAAGGTGGCCGTGCATTGAAATCTCTTTCAGATGTACTGAAAGGAAAGCAAGGTCGTTTCCGTCAAAACCTACTTGGAAAAAGGGTGGACTACTCCGGTCGTTCTGTGATCGTGGTAGGTCCATATCTGAAGATGCACGAGTGTGGTATTCCCAAGGGAATGGCAGCCGAGCTCTTCAAACCATTTGTGATCCGCAAGCTGATCGAAAGAGGTATCGTAAAAACCGTGAAGTCAGCCAAGAAATTGGTAGACAGAAAGGAACCAGTTATCTGGGATATCCTTGAAAACGTCCTTAAAGGACACCCGATCATGCTAAACCGGGCTCCGACGCTTCACAGACTTTCGATCCAGGCATTCCAGCCGAAGTTGATCGAGGGTAAGGCGATTCGTCTACACCCATTGGTATGTACAGCATTCAACGCGGATTTTGATGGGGATCAAATGGCGGTACACGTACCGCTGAGCCATGCGGCAGTATTGGAAGCACAGCTACTGATGCTTTCAACACACAATATCCTCAACCCGCAGAGCGGTACACCGATCGCACTTCCTTCACAGGATATGGTATTGGGACTATACTACATCACCAAGATCCGTCGTAGTACCCCAACACTCAGCATCAAGGGAGAAGGAAAGACTTTCTACTCCGCGGAAGAAGTCATCATAGCCCACAATGAAGGTGCACTTGATCTACACGCAGCCATTAAGGTGAAAGTACCTATCGTCAAAGAACCAGGGGCTGAGCCAGTGATGGAGTTGATCGAAACTTCTACCGGAAGGGTGCTTTTCAATCAGGTGGTACCGGAGGAAGTAGGCTTCATCAATGACCTGCTGACCAAGAAGGAGATGAGAAAGGTAGTAAGCCGAATCATCCTGGCCACCGATGTACCAAGAGCGGCTGAATTCCTCGATGATATCAAGACCCTTGGATTTGGTTGGTCATTCAAAGGAGGATTGTCCTTTACATTGAAAGATCTGGTCACGCCGGAAAGCAAGACCAAAGTACTGGCCGATGCACATGCGGAAGTGGATGAAGTAATCTCACACTACGGTATGGGACTCATCACTTTCAATGAGCGTTACAACAGAATCATCGATATCTGGTCAAGGGTAAACACCAAGATCACAGAGGAGCTCATGCAAAAGCTGGAAGAAGACAATGATGGCTTTAACTCAGTGTATATGATGTTCCACTCTGGTGCAAGGGGATCCAAGCAGCAGATTAAGCAGTTGGGAGGTATTCGTGGACTGATGGCAAAACCGAGAAAGTCCGGTAGTACCGGTGGTCAGGAGATCATTGAAAACCCGATCCTTTCCAACTTCAAAGAAGGGCTGTCGATCCTTGAGTACTTTATCTCTACCCACGGTGCGAGAAAAGGTCTGGCAGATACGGCACTTAAAACGGCGGATGCAGGTTACCTGACCCGTCGATTGGTGGACGTTGCTCAGGATGTGGTGATCTCACAGGAGGACTGCGGTACTCTTCGTGGAATTGCTATCTCTGCTTTGAAAGAAAACGAAGATGTCGTGGAGCCATTGGCAGAGCGTATCGCTGGCCGTGTGAGTCTGCACAACATCGAAGATCCACGTACAGGGGAGTTGATTGTGCCGGCAGGTGGTGAGATCACAGAGCGTATTGCGGAATACATAGATAATGAAACCAGCATTGAGAATATCGAAATTCGTTCGGTATTGACTTGCGAAACCGACCGCGGTGTATGCGTAAAATGCTATGGTAAAAACCTCGCCAACAATCGAATGGCACAGAAGGGAGACGCCGTAGGAATTATCGCCGCACAGTCGATCGGGGAGCCGGGTACACAGCTTACGCTACGTACCTTCCACGTGGGTGGTGTCGCCTCCAGTATTGCTAACGAATCCACCATCGTAGCGAAGTTCGAAGGGGTACTGCAGTTTGATGACATCCGTACCGTAAAGTCCACAGATGATGATGGTGAAGAAGTGATGGTTGTTCTTTCTCGTCAAGGGGAGATCAGAATCAATGAAGTGGGAACAGACAAGCAATTGATCTCTTACCATATTCCATACGGTTCTCACCTTAGCGTGCAGGAAGGCAAGCCGATCAAGAAAGGCGAGATGATCTGTAGCTGGGATCCATACAATGCTACCATTGTATCCGAGTATGATGGTGTCATCGAATTCGAAAACATCATCGAAGGTATCACCTTCCGTGAAGAAGCAGATGAACAAACCAATCACAAGGAGAAAGTAGTTGTTGATTCCCGGGATAAGACGAAGATTCCGACTATCTACATCATGGATAAGAAGGGCGGTGAAAAGCTCAAGACGCACAACCTTCCGGTAGGTGCCCACATCAATACCGATGACGGAGCCAAAGTAAGTACCGGTCAGGTAATCGTAAAGATTCCGCGTATCTTCTCCAAGATTCGAGATATCACGGGTGGTCTGCCACGGGTTACGGAGCTGTTTGAAGCGAGAAATCCTTCAAATCCAGCTGTCGTTTCAGAGATCGATGGTGTGGCTTCTTTCGGACGTATCAAGCGTGGTAATCGAGAGATTATTATCGAGTCAAAAGACGGTGTAGTCAAGAAGTACCTCGTGTCCTTGTCCAAGCACATTCTGGTACAGGATAGCGACTTTGTACGTGCTGGCCAGCCACTTTCAGATGGTGCCATCACACCGAATGACATCCTAAACATCAAAGGTCCTTTCGCTCTGCAAGAGTACCTGGTCAATGGTGTACAGGAGGTTTATCGTCTACAAGGTGTGAAGATCAACGATAAGCACATCGAAGTTATCTGTCGTCAGATGATGAGAAAGGTAAACATCGTTGATCCGGGTGACACCAAGTTCCTCGAAAACAACGCCGTAGACCGATTCGACTTCAACCGCGAAAACGATAGAATCTACGATAAGAAAGTCGTTTCAGAAGCAGGAGATTCCAACAAACTGAAAGTAGGACAGATCGTGAGCCTACGTCAGATTCGGGAAGAAAACTCCTTCCTCAAGCGAAATGACTTGAAGCCAGTTGAGTTCCGTCCGGCAATGCCTGCGACCTCGAAGCCGATCCTTCAAGGTATCACAAAGTCATCTTTGGGTACTGCGAGCTGGGTTTCCGCCGCATCATTCCAGGAGACCACCAAGGTATTGAGCGGCGCATCCATCGCTGCCCGTGTCGATTACCTCGAAGGCCTCAAGGAAAACGTGATCGTAGGTCACTTGATCCCGGCTGGTACTGGTATCCACGATTACAGAAACATGGTCATCGGCTCCAAAGAAGAGTACGAAGCGATCATGGAATCCAAGGAAGAAGCTGCCGAAGAAGTGTAAACTAATTCTGTGCTTACAAGACATAAAGAAGGGGCTGCAATCGATTGGTTGCAGCCCCTTTTTATATGTTTGTCCAAGACTTATTTGGGCGTGTCCCTACGCCGTCTTCAAGCTGCTGCTGGGTCATGGTGTAGGGCCAATGAATGCCTTAGCC
>JAHDDV010000554.1 GCA_020629205.1 Chitinophagales bacterium
GTTTGCGTAGCACTAGTTGTCAAGACTCCGATCGAGAATTGAAGCAAGCATGCCAGACTGGACCTCTCGACTATAGGCAGAAAAGTCCCTTTCTGCTAGTTGAAGTGTGCCTTCACGATAAGCTGCATAAGCAGCCCTCACGAAAGCCTCAATCCCTACAGCATCCTGAAAATCAAATACCTCCCCGGCTGCTGTTTCCTTGATGATGGTAGCCGCATCACCTGATTTTAAACCAATGCCAAGCACCGGTCGACGACAAGGCAAATATTCAAACACTTTCAAGGGGATCCGACCTACGGAATTCAGGGCATCATTGACTAGCAGGAGGAGGACCTGAGACTGTGCGGCTCTCTGGATGGCCTCGGTATAGGGCAAATGATCCACTCGCTCCAATTGATCTTCGAGGCCGTGTTCCTTGATGGACTGAAAGAGGCTATAGTCTGTCTTACCAATAAATCGAATAAGCAAATCTTCCTTGAATTCAGAATCCTCCTTGCTAAGCTTTTCTAATACTTTCCACAACATGTATGGATTGCGATCTTTGGTAGCGGTACCTACATGCGAGATGCTGAAGCGCTGATCGAGAGACTTCACCTCAAACTGAAAATCTGCTGCATCAAATCCATTGGTGATGACCTGCACTGGCTTGCCAGCAATCTCACCGAGCTCCTTTGCCCATTGCCGGCTCACAGTGATCACTTCATCTGCCGATCCTAAAACAGATCGCTCCTGATCATGATGCTTCTTGTCAGCCCACTTACTCAACTTGAGCTGATCGTAGAAATCGATATTGGTCCATGGGTCGCGAAAGTCTGCGATCCAGGGCACACCTAGTTTGTTTTTGATGGCTTTGGCAATCATGTGAACACTGTGGGGAGGACCTGTACTTAGGATCACATCTACGGGATCTTGCTCTAAATAAGCAAGTAATTTTTTTGTGGCTGGCCTTATCCAGAACCTTCGAGCGTCTGGTATGAAGAGATTGCCTCTAACCCATTTGGCAATATTGACCAGTCGGTTGTTCTTCTGCTCTTCTTCTATAAAACCTGCCTGCACTTTTTCTTCTTTCTTGTAGCCAAGAAATCGGCGATAGAGATCATAGGGCTCCCATATGGGGCAAGTGATCTCTTCCAAACCCTCCGGAATCTGATCGACCAGGGATTGATCCTCCATCGGGTAATGTGGATCTTCGGCAGTGAAGATCACCGGCTGCCAGCCATACTTAGGTAAATATTGACTGAATTTGAGGGGCCGCTGTACGCCGGCTCCTCCTGCAGGAGGCCAATAGTAGGTGATGATTAAAACTCGCTTTTGCTTTACCAATCCAACTAGTATTTAGCTCTGCGCTGAATGCTATCATCAAACTTGTCCGTCTTGCCGGGAAGCATTGGGACGAAGCTAAAATCCCCCTTTTCCTGCACTACGGATTCTTTCTGGCTGACCTTGGTAATGTACAACATTTTCTGTCCTCCGCCTGGCCCAACAGGCACCACCATCACTCCTCCTACTTTTAGTTGATTCACCAATTCTTCAGGAATATGTGGAGCAGCAGCAGTGACGATCACACTGTCAAACTTAGCATACTCAGACCAGCCTATGTAACCATCACCATAAGTGCTAACTATATGCTCGTAGCCAAGTAGCTCAAACATGCTCCTTGCTCGATCATGCAATCGCTTGATCCGTTCAATGCTGTACACTTGTGCACCTAATTCTGCAAGTACACATGCTTGATAGCCTGAGCCTGTTCCCACTTCCAATATCTTATGTCCCGGTCGAACTTCTAACAAGCAGGATTGTATAGCTACAGTCGTTGGCTGAGAGATGGTTTGGCTATCTCCGATCTGAAAAGCTCGGTCCTGATAAGCATGGTTTTCAAAAGCATTATCCAAGAATAAATGACGTGGGATTTTGGCCATTGCATTCAGAACGCGCATACTGGTAATCCTTGGATTTTGTTGCAGATGCTCAATCAAATCTTTGCGCCAGCGCTTGTGACGCATATCGTCGGTGTATTTGCCTGCCATATGCACTAA
>JAHDDV010000140.1:0-11323 GCA_020629205.1 Chitinophagales bacterium
CAATACACAATACACAATACACAATACACAATACACAATACACAATACACAACCCTATTCCCCAACCCTAAATTGTTATCCCCATGTACAAACCCAACACACCAATGGTGGTATGGATGCTGCTAGCATGCCTACTGCTCTGCAGCTGCGCAGAAGAGGCTGAGAAAAAGCCCAAGAAAGAACTCACCGTCGATGAAGCCTACGCCGAATATGCCAAGGAACTCGATCTCAAGCCCTTTCCAAGAGAAGAACATGACCGTGTGGTGGCTTACAAAATGAGTGGCAAGATGACCACAGTTGTCCACGAAGGCATGCTATCAAGCCAAGTGCTGGATGATGGCAAGGAATTGACCACCGATGAGGCCGATAGGCTAGTAAGTCTCCTCAATACCCGAAACACCTACGGCGGCATGAAGCTGCGCTGCTTTGAGCCGCATCTAGGCTATGTTTTCTACAGAGGATTCAATATTGTAGCCCATGCAACAGTATGCATGGAATGCAATTGGGTCCATACCGATCCTGAATTGGGAGGAGAAGCCTTTAGCCGTATCGGTAGATTGGCCATGAAAGCATTTGAGGCAGACTTGTATGGTGTAGAACCGCAATGACTTGGCGCCCGAGGCTAATACTTTGCAAACCGCTCAACACTGATGCTTCCCCTTCGAGTAGATTGAATCTGCAACAGGTAAACTCCGCTAGATAAGGCCTGAAGATCTATGCTTGCACTACCTGTCAAATGGTGGAACAGAACTGCTCTGCCATCTATGTGATAGACTTGAAGAACATAGCCCATTGGGTCCGGGTCTGCTATGCTTATTTGCAAGAAATCTGTGGCTGGGTTTGGAAAGATACTAAGTCCCAATTCAGAGAGGCTTTCATTGCCCACCATCAAGTCCTCACCATCGCAATCTTCGTCTATTCCATTATTGGCAATTTCCTGGGCATCCGGGTTGATTGCGGGATTATTGTCATCGCAATCCTCATCTGAGTTAAAGCCATCTTCATCGAGGTCAATGACTAGTGCTACACCATCGCAATCTTCGTCAATGTCATTATTGCCAATCTCCTCAGCATCCGGATTAATTTCCGGATCGTTATCATCACAGTCTTCATCTGAATTAAAGCCATCTTCATCCATGTCTATGATCAGTACTTCACCATCACAGTCTTCATCGATGTCGTTATTGGCTACTTCTTCTGCATCGGGATTAACTTCAGGATTGCCATCATCACAATCTTCCTCAGAGGTGAAGCCATCTAAATCCTGATCATAGACAATCACACCATCACAATTCTCATCAATATCATTGTTAATCACCTCTTCGGCATCAGGGTTAATCGATGGATCGGTGTCGTCACAATCCTCCGGACTCTCAAAACCATCTTCATCTTGATCACTTACCATAAATTCGTTGTTCTGATAAAAATGCAGATAGTCATCGTTGAAATTGATACCAAAGGCGTCCATATCCCCATCATCTCCCACATCAACTGCGACAATCATTGAAGAAACGGAGTTGAGATTAGACAATAGTGTGATGGTGCTGAAGGATGCATTGCCTGCATTATCCATGATCCTAAGTTGGATATTACTGCCAATCATGGCAGTTGCCATGATGTCCAAATCCCCATCTCCTTCGCGATCAATCAGATTGGCTGTTCCGGCCGAAGCTCCTTCCACATAAACAGCCTCGAATTCCTGATTCCCATCATTGGCAAGATAGAGCAGGCTACCCCAATAGTTGGGCAGAATATCCATATCTCCGTCTCCATCAATGTCCCCTACGTGCAGGTCATGTGGATAGTCTAAGTCGATTGCAAGGGCATGTGTAGTGAATCCAAAGTCCCCATCATTCTCATACCATCGAATTTTGCTGTCATACCAGGTGGCACTCAGCAGATCCAGATCCCCGTCCGAATCCAAGTCTGCCGCTCGAATGCCGTCGACAGCCTCATCTGCTACAAACCCCACCCCATGATTGCTGAAAACCTGATTTCCATTATTTTCCAGCCAGGCCACTCTCGCATCATTGCCATCTCGAGTGCCACAAATTACATCCATGTCTCCATCACCATCCAAGTCGATTGCATTCACGGTTTGCCCATCTCCCAGATCATCCGTAATCTCATGATCATCAAAATTGCCATTTCCCTCGTTTTCCAACCATCCAATGCCACCGTACCAGGAATTACAAGCATACAAGACATCCATGTCGCCATCTTGGTCAAGATCGACACAATGCAGATTCTCCAGATTGGCTTTTCCGGTAGCGATGACATGCTGCGTAAAAGATTGAAAGCCATCATTCTCAAACCAATAGATTTCCTGATCCCAAAGCACACCTGCTACGGCATCCATGTCACCGTCGCCGTCTACATCACCTACAGAAAGGCCTCTAGGGCTATCAAGGAATGTTTTGAAGGAAACACTGCCCGGTTGAGCATTCACCGAAAGCCCAATAAGCAAAAGAAAAAGTATAGAAAATGTTGTCTTCATTCGTGTTGGTTTTAAGTCAAAACAAAATAAGCATCTTCATTTTCTTTACGACACCATATCTGTACAAAATCTTGACATTCTCGCATCATCGCCCAGAACAGCAGAAATACCAAGTTCAGGCTAGATGCCAAGTGTACCAATTTGTACATTTTGATGGCAAATCTTTCGCTTGCTTAGCATTGCAAGTAAATTAATCTAATTTGGAGCCGAACAGAATTAAGCCGTGGCAAGGATCGTCCCGCTGTACGTTCCAATGTCGGCACTGCATACGGGCTTCATGTATCCACCACTGTGGTCTCTGCGCTAGCGCTGCGAGCCCCCATTGGTGGCACATTCAGTCCCGTATACAGCTCCGCCATTTCCTCTGCCATCGGGGCTATTGATCACCGTCTTTCGGTCGCGCTGAAACAGTAAGGAGCAAAATAAATTACCACTATGGGCTGGAAAGTATCTATGATTATTATTGAAAACGGAGCTGTGCCTGTCTCGGATGAGACAATTTTGAGCGCTATAGGAATGGGGCATTTGAAGCCATTGGAGGACTGTACCTTCGAGGAAGCCATGTACAATCGCGACGCTGGCATTGCCTTGGGGCAGGTAAACAACAACACCGTAATCTGCGACAAATACTTGATGACGGCAGAGTCCCTTGAGCGCATACAAGACTTAAGTTTGACAGCAGCCGAAAGCTCCCTTAGTAGCCTCTTCCCAGACACTGAGATCCTGAGCGTGGCTTGTCACTCCACGGTTAACTATCACGGCTATTCCCTTATCAAGAATGGTGAAAAGCAGAGACTGAAGTACATCACTGCTGATGAGCCTCGCAGAGCGATGGGCAAAGACTTAGAAGAGGAGGCTGCCATTTATGCTCGCAGTCATCGGGTGGGAGAGCAGTACTTCTGGACTATTGATGGCGACGAATACCAGGAAGATCAATTGATGGAGGAGTTCACCTTCGAACTGGCCAAGCGACGTTTGGGGTTTCGTCTGGATATGTCCAACGATATCTTCTTTGAGGAGCGGAGCTTTCGTAAGTACGGATCTGCAAAAGGGGAAGAAAGGAAAGCCAGCATATCGCAAGAGCCCAAAGAAAGCAAGGGCTTCTTTCGACGTTTGTTCGGAATCTGATCTTCAGTGGCTGGTAGAAATTGAAATCGGGATTTGGCTAAATTGAGGTTTCGACTCAATTGGATGTTTGTACTAATAGTGCATTTATAGACAATTGTTCTTCGGATGTGGATGTAGTGGTTTCTTTTGACTTTTACATCCCTTGTTCATAATCGCTCAACTTGTAGCCGTAATCATACTTCTATACCTAGTGGTTCAAAACCTGAATGCCGATAGGATCGAGTAGCGATGTGCTTGATCTTAGAGTAGATTAGGTATTGGTGGGAGGAGCTGCGAGGGAGAAAAGGAGCCCCGGTCGCAGCGGAACGAAGTGCTGTGATAGCGTCGCGGATGCCAGCCTATGCTGGCTCCGACGATAGGAGGAGACGGCAGAGGCTGTGCAGGAGCAGCTAGCTCAGCGCTGAGTATTAGCGGAGGACGGGACGGGTACTCGAAGGAGCCAGACTGCTCAGCTGCCAAAATAAGGACAAACAAATGGCCTAATTAAGGTTTCGACTCATTTAGTTGTATGGTCTATTATGTCCACATCAGCTTTCACAGAATAATTGCTTGAGTTTATGCTTGAAAATTGGGGCTATGTGTTTTTGCATTTACAGATTGTTTGAGGGTTTTCGATACAGTGCGCACAGCCACAAATAGGGCAGCAGCACAAAAAGGCCCTGCCACCAATCGGTAACAGGGCCTTTCTTCACTCAAAAAAGTGAACAGATAGCTTACTTGCTTCTCTTCGCTTTGATCTTGAGTGCCTTCTTATTTCTCGACTTTCCAAATGAGCCGAGTATTGTCTTTCCTTTTCTTGTTCTTCTATCTCCTTTTCCCATGATTGTTATTTTGTTATTGCGCGAAAATAAGCGATTTTTTGAGAATCAGGAAGCTCTCTCGAGCCTGTGTTGAAAAAAAAGTGCTCGTAAAATGTGGAATCCTGCCTTCTCGATGCTCTATATAAGTGTAACAACTGTATTTTGTCATCGAAAACGCCCCTGAATGAATTTGCTTCAAAACCCCTTGTATTATTTCCGATGTTTGCTTGATTTGTCTAAAGAAGAGGATGCGAAAGTGGCCTTTCGAGGCATGTTTAGCTTGCTTCGGACGGTATTTTTGGACCTTTTATCTGAAGAGACAATTAGTCTGAGCAGCCATTTGGCTCGGACGATTCATTGCTATCAAAAATATGCGATCTCCAGTGAGCTAATGTCCGAATTGGAGGGCTTTAGAGTCCTGGACAAAGGCCTGGAGCAAGGAAGCAGGGAGGTCTGCGCTGAACATGTGGAGGCGGCCATTTTTGTTTGTTGCCGGACCATCAGTTTCTTCTCTGGTGCGCAGATTCCGAGAGATTTAGCTGCCTTGTATGAAGGACGAAACCTCCTGAAGATGAAGTCGGTAGCAGAATTGCCGGATGAATTGGATCTGGTTAAGGCTGTTGTACTCAAAATCGCCAAATCCGGCAAACTGGATAATGGGATTGATTACCTGCAATTGATCTGTATGGATCAAGAGACAGGGGCAAAGCTGCAAATCGTGCTCTCGGATATAGCTGTGCAGAGCAATCGTGGAGGAGCTACGCGTAGCTCTCCGCATTTCATTGGAGGGCACCTGTGCAAGATCGGTCGATTACTTTGGAGGTTTGCCCGCGTGAATTTCATGAACCTGCAAAGGGTAGGGGAGCAGGGGAACTACTACCAAAGCACCGAGCGCAGCATGATGGTCATAGAGCCGGACTACCTTGTGGATGCAACCACCATTGCAAGCTGCTTTCAATTTGATAGCAGTCTTGGACATGTGGTGGCCAATCCTTTGATGTATCTGCTTGGTAGATTTGCTCCTGGAGATTCGACTGCAGCCATGCTTCTTGGAACTATGACCAATGATTTTCTGGACCGCCTGCTAGATGATCCTGATGTGGACAGCAACAAGGTCTTCTGGGATGTGTTGATGAAACATGCCTTAACAGCCGTTATGTTGGGCCCAAAGGAGATGGCCGATATCCGTCAAAAGGTCATGAGTATCCATCATCCGCACCTGAAGGAAGTCGCCAGATATTACCGACAGCAAAAGACCTGGATCGAACCTACCTTTTTGTCCGCCAAGTTTGGCCTTCAGGGACGACTGGATGTCTTGGTAGAGGATAAGGAAGATGCAATGCGCAAAGATATCTTCGAATTGAAGAGTGGAAAGCCGCCAAAAAGTGATGTATGGGAAAGCCATAAGATTCAGGTAGTCTGCTATAATCTCCTGCTCTCCTCCACTTATGAGCAAGAGCGTAAAGGTAAAAGTGCCATTTTCTATTCTTACCTGCCTACCAACAGCCTGCGCCAGGTGAAAGCCACCCTGCAATCCGCACAGAATGTGCTGATGTTACGGAACTTGATCGTACTGATCAATCGGCGACTGGAGAAGGGAGACTTTTCTTCCTTGAGCAAAATCAATCTTCGTCAGTTTGGGACCTTTCCCATTTTCTTGAAGGAGCGAATACAGCAGTTTGAGCAAACCATGAAGGCAGCTGATCCCCTTGTGATGATCTACTTCGAAACCTTCACTTCATTTGTGCAGAAGGAGCTGAAGTCAGCTAAAACAGGGACAGAAAATCCACAGAAGAACCAATTTGGCTTTAGTGCAGTCTGGAGGATGAGTCTCAAGGAGAAGTTAGAGGCCCACAAAGTCCTGCAAGATCTGCGCTTCAACGAGCAGGCAAGCAATCGACTCGGGGAAGGTTTGATCCAATTTGATCGGCAGGCAGAAGAAATCTCCGATTACAGAAGCGGTGATATCATTCTCTTCTATCCGCAGGACGAGCAACGACTCCGCCCACTCAATTACCAGATCGTAAAGGGTACCTTGGTAGAAGTACACAAGGATCGGGTACTTCTACGTCTGCGCAATACACAGCTCTCCTTTGATCACTTCAAGAAGTATGAGCGCTGGATTGTTGAGCATGATTTTATGGAAAGCGGCTTCCGCATTTTAACGCAGAATCTCTTTGACTTTGTGGCAGCAGATCAAAGCAGTCAGCAATTGGCCCTTGGTGTGAAAGCCCCTTCTAACAAAGCCTTACCTGCTAATATCGAACGGCTTGGTTCAGAGGATTTTCTGACGGATGATCAAAAGCATCACCTGAAACGTGCATTGGAGGCAAGGGACTACTATTTGCTGCAAGGACCACCAGGGACGGGCAAGACATCGGCCATCATCTTGAAGATGGTACAGCATTATCTGCAAGAGAGTGAGGAAGTAATCACGCTGCTCGCCTTTACAAATCGCGCAGTAGATGAGATTGCCGATAAGCTGAAACGCAATGACATTGAATACATCCGATTGGGAGGTTCCAATAATGCCGATTCGCAAATTTTACGAAACCTGATTCAAGGAAAAAATCTCAATGAGCTGACTGATTTGCTAAAGGGGAATCGGGTTTTCGTGTCTACTATCAGTTCCTTCCTGAGTCGAAAGCCCACCCTCAAGCATATCACCAGATTTGACCTGTTAATTGTAGATGAAGCTTCTCAGCTATTAGAGCCACACTTGATCGGCATATTGCCCTATTTCCGCAAGTATGTGCTGATTGGTGATCAGAACCAGCTGCCAGCCGTTTGCAGCCTGAAAGAGTCTCTTTGTCAAACTGAGCGGAAAGAACTTCATGAGATTGGTATTAAGGATCTCCGAGTCTCTCTTTTTGAGCGCTTGTTCAAGAAGGCAGAAGAGGCTGGATGGGATCATGCTTACGGAACATTGAAGCATCATTTCAGGATGCATGACGATATTGCGGATCTGGTTAATCCATACTATGATCACAAGTTGGAATCCTACACCGGCAGACAGAAGGAAAACCTAAAGCCCATTGTCAATCTAGAGGGGCTTGCAGCTGAAGTACTAGGAACATGTCGTTTGAGTTTTGTAGCGGTACCTCAGCAAGAGTCCTACAAATCCTGTCCTCGGGAGGCGCTAATTGTGGCTGAACTGATTAGAGCTATTCAAGGGCATTACGGAGCCGATTTTGACGCTCAGAAGGTAGGCGTAATGACTCCCTGGCGTGCCCAGATTAGCGAAATCAAAAAGGCGATAGGGGAAGAGTCAATACTGTCGAAGGTCAGTGTAGATACTATTGAACGATATCAGGGCTCGGAAAAGGAGATCATTATAATCTCCACTGCCATCTTCTCTGCAGGACAGCTGAAGATGCTTCAATCCCTGAATGAAGAAGGCAAAGTTGATCGTAAACTCAATGTGGCCATCAGCCGTGCCAGAGAGCGTCTGATCATCATAGGCAATCCAGCCAACCTTAGCGATGTCCACTATCTCAAATTGATAGCGAATATCAAGGAACAGGGCCAATACCTCCACTTCTCCGATATCCCGCAGCATTCTCTCGAATAGTTGTAAATTGTGGCCGAAATTTATCCGAATGATACGACTTTACTTCTTTACTATTTGTGTCCTTATCACAGTTGTGGTAGGATGTAATCCTACTTCACAAAGCGATGGAGAAGGCAGATCAGCCTCTGAACCTAGTAGATCCTTGTCAACTGACGAAGAGAAAGCGGCTTATGCAATCGGGATCACAATGGGGAGAAATGTGCTGATTGACCCGCTGGTGCGCGATCTGCCCAAAGAGCATATCTATATGGCGATCCGGGACATGGTAGAAGATAAGGACAAAGTGATGAACCTTGAGGAGGCTCGCGAATACCTGAGTCAGTACTTTGAAAAGATTCATGCAGAACAGCGAGTAACAAACCTGAAGCTAGGACAGGATTTCCTGGCAGAAAATGCCAAAAAGGAAGGAGTGACTGTCTTGTCCAGTGGATTGCAATATGAAATTCTGCAGGATGCGCAGGGTGCCAAGCCCTTTTCGACCAGCAAGGTCATCGTGCATTATGAAGGGCGTCTGATGGATGGAACTGTGTTTGATAGCACTGAGAAGAACCCCATGCCCTCGGAATTTCCCTTAAGCTCTGTCATGGAGGGTTGGAAAGAGGCCCTCCAGATGATGTCTAAGGGATCGAAGTGGAGGCTCTATGTGCCTGCTGAACTTGGCTATGGCGAGAAGCCTGTAGGTCAAATTCCACCAAACTCAGTCACCATTTTTGATGTGGAGCTCCTGGATATTCGCTAGGCGGTTTACGCTTGTTTAGACTGTACGTTGGTAGACTTCTGTAAATGCTTTTAGTCCTTCCTTGGTAAGCGAAGGGCGCATAAAGCTGTAGAGAATTTCCAAATAGTAATCGATCTTATCTTCTTCCTTCCCTTGGTAGAAGAACTCCGCATCTGCAATCCAGGAATTGAACAAGAGCAGCAAGCCGTGAATGAAGGTATCGTAATGCCCTTCCAGCTTTTCCGGCTTCATGTAACCAGCCTCGATCAGGAAGTTGAATATGCCCCTAAGGAGAATTTTACGCTCATTAAACTCCTGTTGCGCAAAGCCCTTTAATTCATCGAGTTGCCGATTCAGCTTGGCAAATCCCAGAAAGAAGAACTTGTAGCGATGGAAAACTTCCAGCAGTTGCCGCAGACTCTTTAGCATAAAATCCAGCTCATGGATTTCCTTTTGAACATTCATGAACTGCTCATCCAAATCCTGATGCATCTGGTGAAACAATGCCATGATGATGTCATCCTTTTTCGGGAAGTGATAGGTTAAATTACCATAGCTAATTCCCATCACTTCGCTGATATGCCTGCTTGAGATATCTCCTACACCCTGACTATTAAATAGTTCTAATGCATGCTGCAGGATTAGGTCCCGGCGTTTCACTTTCTCCATGTCTTGTTTTGGTCTAATACTTGGCTCTAGAAAACAATCTCCTGCTCCCAAAGCCTCTTATCTGTCCTCCAACAGATAAGAGCGGACAATGTACCGAAAATTTTTCTCCAAAATTAGGCCATATTGCCTAATCTGTCAAAAATGCTTAACTTTAGGAACTGTAAACAACTGGTTTACACTGGAAACGCCTAGCTATTCATCACATAGAAAACTAAACACAAGAAATCCATGGAAGTTAAATCCAAAACCCTTCTGCTTGGGGGAGAATTTGTTGTTAAAGACAGCAAAGCTGAAGAAATTTTTATCAACGAAGAGTTTTCAGAAGAGGCCAGAATGATGCAGCAGTCGGCTGCTGATTTTGTAGCCAAAGAGATTACACCACGACTGGAAGATCTGGATACCTGGAAGGATCCGGAAGCTATGCCTCGACTACTGGAGAAGTCAGCCGATATGGGATTCCTTGGCATAGGTGTATCATCGGAGTATGGTGGGATCGACACACCATTCAATGATACCTTGTTATTTCTGGAGGAGATATCGAAAGGACACAGTTTCACCCTGACTATCGGCGTGCAAACCAGTATTGGAATCGCACCAATTTTGCTTTATGGAAATCCAGAACAAAAAGCGAAATATCTACCTGATTTGATCAGCGCAAAGAAAAAGACCTGCTACTGTTTGACAGAGCCGGGATCTGGTTCAGATGCCAACTCGGGCAAGACCAAAGCAGTGCTCAATGAGGAAGGAACCCACTATATCCTGAATGGGCAAAAGATGTGGATTACTAATGCTGGTTTTGCTGACATGTTCATTGTCTTCGCCAAAGTGGAGGACGATGAGAATCTTTCTGCTTTTATCGTGGAGGAATCCTATGGAGGAGTGAGCAAGGGTGCCGAAGAAAAGAAAATGGGGATTAAAGGCTCCTCCACTCGTCAGCTCTTTTTCAACAATGTGCCGGTGCCAGTTGAAAACATGTTGGGCGATAGAGGAGAAGGATTCCGAATTGCTGTAAATGTCTTGAATACGGGGAGGATCAAGCTCGGTATAGCTTCGATCGGCGTAGGCAAGTTGGCCATTGATCATGCGGTGAATTATGCCAATGAGCGGATTCAGTTCAAGAAGCCAATTTCCAGCTTTGGTGCAATTCAGCATAAACTAGGAAGCATGGCTGCCAAACTCTTTGCCATAGACGCAGCCGGATATCGTACCGGCCATTATGTAGACCTGCGTTATGATGAGCTAAGGGAAGAAGGTTTGGGCAATACAGAAGCCAAAGCAAAGTCAGTGGAGGAATACGCGCTCGAATGTGCTATCTTGAAGATCTACGGTTCGGAGATTCAGGGCTTCATTGCTGATGAAGCGGTACAAATATACGGCGGGATGGGATTCTCAGCAGAGTCACCGGTGGAGCGAATCTATCGCGATTCCCGCATCAATCGAATCTTTGAAGGAACCAATGAAATCAACCGAATGCTGATTGTAGATCAGTTAATTCGCAAAGGCATGAAAGGCCAACTACCACTGCTTCCTGCAGCACAAGCAGTGATGAAGGAGCTCACGGCCATTCCAAGCTTTGGAGATGCCTCCACTGAATGGTTTGCAGAAGAAGTGAAGTCTTTGGCAAAGATGAAGAAAGCAGCATTGTTGGTGATAGGAGCTGCTGTTCAGAAGCTGATGAAAGACCTTCGAAAGGAACAGGAAGTACTGATGAATGGAGCAGACATGCTGATTCAAATGTACATCTTTGAGTCTGCGATGCTCAAGGTCATGAAGCTCAAGGAACAGCATCCTGAAAAGTACACTGCAGAGCATGATGATATCATCAAAGTCTTGATGCATGAGGCTATGGAAGTGATCAATAAGGCAGGACGAGAATCAATCTACGCCTTCGCGGAAGGAGATGAGCAGCGAATGCTCCTCCTTGGACTGAAACGATTCAC
>JAHDDV010000140.1:11423-12816 GCA_020629205.1 Chitinophagales bacterium
AAGCACTTCTTCTATTTTTGTTCCCATCTAAACCAACAATTGCTATCCATGAATCGCTTTTACACAGAAGAGCAAGTCGCTAATTTCCACGAGCATACTTTTGCCTACATCGAAGTAGCTGAGGCAGAAAATGTCTTGACCATCACACTCAATCGTCCTGCAAAAAGAAATGCACTTAATCCCGTGATGGTCAATGAAATGTCCTTTGCCCTAGCCTATGCCCATTACAATAAGCAAATATGGGCAGTGCAACTCAAAGCCAATGGCAAGATTTGGTGCGCAGGCGCTGACCTAAAAGCTTTTATGGGTGCTACGGAAGAGCATGACTCGACGATTCCTGATCCGGGACAAATGATCACCATAGGAGACGTCTTCAAAGCCCTGCACCGCCCATGTATTGCCGTGGTAAGTGCTTCAGTTTATGCGGGAGGCTTCCTACTTCTTGGAGGCTGTACACATGTGGTCGCTGAAGAGCAGTGTCTGTTTGGTTTACCAGAGATCAAACGAGGGATTTGGCCCATGCAGGTGATGGCGGGTTTATTGGAGGTGATGCCTGGTCGAAAGGCTCTGGACATCTGCATGAGAGGGGCTGTCCTGGAGGCAAGAGAAGCCTATGCACTCGATCTAGTCACAGATCTAGTGCCCGATGGCTCCGCAGAAGAGAAAGCCGATAAGCTTATCTCTGAAATCAAAGCGGGCTCTCCAACGGCCATCCGAGCAGGCATCGCTGCTTATCACAAATTTCAAGATCAAGAGCCTTCAGAACAGCATCAGTTCCTGCAGGGGGAGCTGATGAAGCTTATGCAAACAGAAGATGCACGAGAGGGAATCATGGCGTTTAGGGAGAAAAGAGCACCCAAATGGACGGGCGAGTAATCCTTACTTAAATTTCTGATATTGAGACTTTTACGGCCATTGACCAGATAAAAGTAGCTCAAACTTTACGTTTCGAGCAATATCCAGCCTAACTTTGCGGCTCCACCCCAACGGAACCAAAGGATAAAAACATGAAGACTCGGTATCTTATTCCTCTCATGCTCATATTGTTATGTGCAGGTCAAAACATCTTTGCACAAGCTGGCTATGGAGAGCTGGAACTCCAGAATGATTCGCAACGTGACTTAATCATCAAGATCATGTACAGCGATGGCGGCAAGCATTCCGATATGGAAGTTGCTCCTGGCAAAATGGAGAAGGTTACTTTTACCGACTCCCTCAGCTACTACCTCAAAGTAAAAGCCAATCTGGCAGGTCAGGACCCTATGTACTGGCGTGATGGCGACTATCAATTCTACGATGGTGGCAAGGGTTGGACGATTGCCACTTTCACTTATGAGATTGACGAGAAGTCAAAATATGCCAGCATTGTAGGTAAAGTGATTTCTGAGGAGGA
>JAHDDV010000141.1:0-8249 GCA_020629205.1 Chitinophagales bacterium
ACAGAAATAGAAGCCCTTAAAGGTGGTGCGAATTTCGTTTGCGTAGCACTAGTTATTGGATACGGCGGGATGTTTACTGCGAGATGTTTGCATGCTTTACTCCAACGTGACATTTAGCAACTTATAAAATTCTAAAAGTTGCTAAATGTGTCTGTCTTTGAAGTTCAATGTTGGTAAGGCTGTAGTGCAGACATCCAAAAATCTGCTTAGCGCGAACGAAAGACGGTGAAAACTAGCCCCGATGGAAGAGTAAATGGCAGTGCCAGATGCAGGACTGAATGTGCCGCCAATGGGGGCTCGGAACGCAGTGGAGAGACCACAGTGGTGGATACATGAAGCCTGCAGCTGGTGCTGACATTGGAACGGACAGCGGGTAGGTCTTTGCTACGTGTTTGTTGTTTTGCTCCAAGAAAAAACGTCTTTGTTTTTGGGGCAATCATCAACAATCCACAATTAACAATCAACTTCATCTCCAAGCAGCATCCATTTAACTCTAATGACTATTCCTTTACAAGAAAACGATTGTTATCTGGGTTGACATCGATGATTAGGTCGTCGTCTGTGATGGTGAGTTCTTTGATTTTCTTGTCTGTTTTGAGGACGATGGCAAGCTTTTGATCCCCGTCCTTCCAGATGCCAGCATCGTGATGGATGGTACCAGTGGAGCCGTCGGTATGAATGACTTTCAGTTCAAGATTAGTGGGGTAAGAACCGATGCGACCGATGATGATATCGTAACCGTAGTCTTGCGGGATGAGGTCGAGCACGGCTAAGTCGGGATAGCCAAACTCAAAAAACCAGGGACCTACCAGCCATTTGATATCTTCATAGGTATGAGTGTTTATGCTGTAAAGAAAATCGTAACCAGTAGGGTGCTTGCCTTGCCAATCATCCATAAACTGGTGAAGGGCGTGACGGAAATTATCTTCTCCCAGATAGTCGGCAAGGAGGTGAAAGAGCATAGCTGGCTTGTAGTAAGCATTCTCGTAGCTGATGTCCGGGTCGAGGTGAATAGTGGACATCATCAATGGGGCATCATCATCGGTGCCCATATTTTCGAGTGCTCCTTCCCAATTGTACCAGACTTCATTTTTATCTCCGTAATGGTCATTGGTGAGTAGCCATTCTGCGTAGATGGTCAGGCCCTCATCCATCCAGGCGTACTTTTGCTCATTGAATCCCATCAGGAAAGGAAAGTAGGCATGCATGATTTCGTGGCCTGTGAGCGCGAAGGATTCCTGGATATCTTCGAGGCTATTGTCATTGGCCATCATAGGATATTCCATTTGGGACTCGCCATTGAAGATGGTCTGCTGAGGGAATGGAAAGGGGTAACCGGGAAACTTGGTAGAGAAGAAATTGACGCTGTACTCAGAGAAGTCGATCACGCTATAGAAGTCTTTTGCATCCTTGTTGTAGGCAACGTCAATCATAGTACGTCTGCCGGTCTCCTGATCTACGACCAGACTTTTGGCTTCCCAGAGAAAGTGATTACTGGTACCAAAGGCGAAGTCAGTTACATCTTCGGCGCGGTAGTGCCAGGTCAGTTTTTCATCATCTGCAGTGACGCCTTTTTTCCCAGCTTCTTTCTTGCCGATAATTGAGATCACTTCATTGCTGCTGAAGGCAGATTTGTAACGTCCCAGATATGGCTCTTGAAGCACTTCCCCGGCATTTTGCAGTAGGCCCGTAGCGTGAACGATATAGCCAGTAGGCACTGTGATCTCCACATCGAAATCTCCAAAGTCGTGATAAAATTCGACCGCCCCTGTGTAGAGTCCGTCCTCATTCCAGCCATCGATATCATCATAGACTGCGAGCCTTGGAAAGAAGTAAGCGAGGAAAAATGAGCCATCGTCCACTTGTCCCCCGCGCTCGTGAGATCCTTTGTTGAGTTCAAACTCCCAGTGAATTTCGATATCGCTAACGGCGCCTGAGGCAATAGCCTTGTCGAGGAAAACGGTGGCGAGGGTATGCTCATTTTCGATATCGCCACCTTTGCCATCGGTATAGCTATTGCCGTCGATGATCATTCTGGTGATCTGCACACCATCGGTTTCATCTTCGTATTCAATTTCCACATCTCTGCGAATGCCCTTCTTATACAGGTCTGGATAAAGGTGAAAATACAGCTCGACTAGTCGGTCAGGACTATTGTTATAGTAGGTGATTTTTTCTTTACCCTTGACAAGTCTTGTGTCTGGATCAAAATCCACCTGGATCTGATAGTCCGCTCTGTTTTGCCAGTAGTTTTTGCCCGGTGTCCCGTCGATCGATCGGGTTTCGTTTTTGTAGGCTTGTTGGATGTTTCGCGGGACAAACCACTTGCTGCTGTTTTGTGCAGACAGGGCGAGAGATAGACAACAGAACAAAGGCATTAGAATCGAGAATCGCATGTGTGTGTTTGATGATTTGCATACAATGTAGCAAAACATTGTCAAAACCACCTTAGGACCTTACTTGCGTAAAGTGGCCACATATTCGGCGACTGCTTTTATTTCCTCGTCCTGAAGTTTGTCTGAAAAGGGGGTCATCAGTTTACGACCATGGGCAATTACATCGATGCGCTGCTCCAGATCTAAAGTGGATGTTGTTAGGTCCATGGCATTATTAGCCTTTTGATCGCCATTTTTACCATGGCAGAGGAGACAGCTGATATTGTAGACCTTCTTGCCATTTACATCTTTTGTGTCACTAGCGAGAATGCGTGCGATATTGGCCGCTTTGGTCTTTGCGGTTATTCCTTTGTTGGCCTGACCGGTTAACGGGCTTTTATCCTTTGGGGCTTCCGAGGCACAGGAGAAAAGGACAAAGCAGAGGCAAGCCATGAGGTACAGGCTGAAATGGGATTTACGCATGGAAACAGGGTTTGGTTGAAGGCGCGAGCATGTTGCAAATATACGCTTTTGACTTATAGTTTTCCATGCTTCGCAAGCTAGTGCCCGGGGCACTAGGACTTGGGAGCTTCGTAGATCTTGAATCTTCCAATGCCTATTCTCTGTAGAAAATGCATCATGCTCACTTTGAGCACGCCAAGTCCATAGATGGAACTCCGTTTGAAATTGATGGAGGAGGCCTCATCAAAATACTTGGTGGGGCAGCTCACTTCGCCTATGCGGAATCCGGCATAGTGAATTTGAGAAAGCATTTGATTGTCAAAAATGAAGTCATCTGAGTTGGCAGTCAGATTGATGCCTTCCAGCACTTCCTTTGAGAAGGCGCGATAGCCAGTGTGGTACTCTGAAAGTTTCTGACCGATGAGCAGATTTTGACTGGCTGTGAGAAAACGATTGGCGATGTATTTGTAGAGCGGCATACCACCTTCGAGGGCTCCTTTGCCTAATATTCTTGAGGCCAAAACCGCCGGGTAGATTCCACTGGCAATCATGTAGGCCATAACCGGGATCAGCTTAGGCGTGTACTGGTAATCGGGATGCACCATGATGACGATGTCTGCACCGATCTCAAGGGCCTTTGCGTAGCAGGTCTTTTGATTGCCACCGTAACCTTTGTTGACATCATGGCGAATACAGTGTTGGATACCTAGTTGCCGACCAACATCCAGTGTATTATCATCACTGGCGTCATCGACCAGAATCACTTCATCCACAATATTGAATGGAATTTCCTTGTAGGTTGTTTCCAGGGTTTTGGCTGCATTGTAAGCAGGCATGACCACCACGACTTTTTTTCCTTGTATCATCTATTTCAGTGAGGGGTCAATAGTGAATGCACGGTTCATGTAAAACTCCGATTGCTTTTCATTGCCCATGTTAGCATAGGTGATGCCTAGATTTAAGAGCACTTTGGCATTATTTGGCTCTAGTTCTTTGGCTGCCAAACTGTGTTCCAGAGACTTCTGTAGTAGCTGCTGCTTTTGCGTATTGTCTCCGGCGGATTGTGCCTTCATACCATAGGCGATACCCAAATCCTGCAGGGTACCGCTCATTGAGGGATCCAGTTCGACTGCCTTTTCGAGCATGCGGATTCCATCATCCAGTCGGTTCATCTTTCTGGCATATAGCGTTCCCAATTCATCATAGGGTTTCGGGTTGGTCGGGCTGTACTCTTTGATCACCTTTTCCAGAAAGCTCGCAATGGCTTTGGTATCTTTTTGGTCGGTCGCTTTTTCGCACATGATGCTAATGTTCCCATGCACTTTTGTGTGATCCGGATTGACCTCTAATAGATGCATGTAAGCATCAAATGTTTTGGTGTAGTCCTTATTGATATCGTAGTAGGCATTGCCCAACAATAGCCAGGAGTCTTTGTTATCCGGATAAATATCCAGCCCTCTTTTTAGGTACTTGATCGCATCCTGCTGCATGCTGGCTTTCTTCTTTTTGTCACGGGTCTTGCTGGCTGCTTTGAGCAGAGATCCACCGGCAGAGGTATTGCACTTGGAGCTATTGGTTGAGGTCTTGACATCAGTGGTAAAGAGGGTGAAATTGTCCTTCCAAGCTGGGACGCGGGCTAATGTTCTGGCAGAATAGGCAAAGACAATCAGGCCAACTAATATGGATAAGGTCTTCCTATTGTTTGCCAATGCAGGAATCTTCGAAGGCAGCCATCGTACCAGAAAGTAGCCGAGGATAATAGCAAAACCTAAACTAGGCATATACACAAATCGCTCGTTCATAAAGGAACCTACCGGGAAGAGTAGATTGGATACGACTGAAAGCGTGATGACAAAGAATGCGATACCATAGGCAACTACATGTTTCTTCGCGATACCGATCAGTGCAATAAGTCCCAAGATTCCATACAAGACAAGCGAGACAATGGCTCGCCAATCAGAAAATCCAATGATGGGAATTTGCTTTGGATAGTAATCATGGGTCAGGGGATGCGGGAAGATCATTAGCTTGAGGTACAAGCCCAATGTGTAGAATATTGTTGCAAACTTCTCCGTCGGATTGGCCTCCAGAAAGGGATCGTTTAATAGTTCGGTCACTTTTTCTCCGCTTCCGAGGAAGTAGCCAATGACTTGATACCTCACCATTAGAAAGGCAAATGTGGCCAGACCCATGCCGCCCAAAATGCGAGCATAGTCTTGCAATTTAGCTTTAGAGAAGAAGTACAGACTGAGCGGAACCACCGCCAGAAAAGTAATTGCATCTTCCTTGGAAAATAAGGCAAGCAGGAAAGAGAGCACAAGGAAAATCAAGTTTCGAATCCCTCCTTTCTCTACCAGTTTAATTGCAAAGATGGTGGTCAGTATGGAAAACAAGAAAGAGAACAGGGCCATTCGCTGTGCGATATTGGCGACTACCTCCACATGTAGTGGATGTACTACGTAGATCATGGAGATGACAAAGCCCAATTGCAGATACCAGGGTTTCTTCTGATCTGCAGGGAAGAACATCATCATGAGGTAATAGAGTAGCAGAGCTGTTATACCGTAGAGCAAGATATTGATAAAGTGCTCAAAGCCCGGACTCAAGCCGAACATGGCATGATTGATGGCATAGGTGGCCAGAGCTATGGGACGATATCGACCACCTACGACCAGGTCCTTTTGCTGACCCCAAAAGCCAACCATACTCTCCTTGGTAAGTATATCAGGCAAGCCTGCAAAACCTTGCTTGGTGAAATCGTTTTGGGTGATATAGATCGCATCATCCAATGCAAAATCATAAGTTATGGTCAATGCATATAGGACAGCAGAAAACAGCAAGAGGCAAAGTGCTGCCCGGCTATTGCTTTTCCAGAATCCTGGGGATGAAGCCTGCACTTTAGCATGTCTAATTTGCTTATCGTCTCGCTGCTTTTTCTTCATAGAATTGATGTCCTTCTGGAATATCTCTAGTGCCCCGGGCACAAAGTTCTGGAGAGTTTGTTCCCAGAGCAGTAGCGGCTATAGCGGTATATTTCCGTGCTTCTTTCTCGGTAAGTTAGAAACTTTATTTTGAAGCATCTCGAAGCCTTTGATCAATTTCTTGCGTGTGAGGGCCGGATCGATCACTTCATCTACGAAGCCACGGGCGGCAGCACGGTATGGATGAGCAAATTTCTCTGCATAGTCATCCACTTTTTCCTGAAGTTTCTCTTCTGGATTTTCCGCAGCCTTGATTTCACGCTTGAAGATGATTTCGGCGGCTCCTTTAGCTCCCATAACTGCAATTTCGGCAGATGGCCAGGCAAAGTTTAGGTCAGCTCCAATATGCTTTGAATTCATTACATCATAAGCACCTCCGTAAGCCTTTCTGGTGATCACTGTAACCTTAGGAACAGTAGCCTCACTAAACGCATACAAGAGCTTGGCTCCATTGGTGATGATGGCATTCCATTCCTGATCCGTACCAGGCAAGAAGCCCGGAACATCCACAAATACCAGCAAGGGAATATTAAAGGCATCGCAGAAGCGCACGAATCTAGCTCCTTTTTTGGAGCTATTGATATCCAAGACTCCTGCCAGAAAGGCTGGCTGATTAGCAACTATGCCGACTGAGCGACCAGCCAATCGCGCGAAACCCACAACGATGTTTTCGGCATAGTCTTTATGTACCTCAAGGAAAGTCCCTTCATCCATAGTTCCCTCGATCACCTCGCGCATGTCGTAGGGTTGATTGGGATTGTCCGGAATGATATCCCTTAGGGCGGAGCGCTCTTCATTGCCAAGTGCATAAGGCAAGGATGGTGCTGTTTCTTCGCAGTTTTGAGGTACGAAGCTGAGCAATTGTTTGAGCCTTTGAATACATTCCACTTCGTTGGCGCAGGCGAAATGTGTGACTCCGGATTTACTGGCATGTGTCATGGCTCCACCAAGCTCTTCGGAGGTCACCTCTTCATGAGTTACCGTCTTCACTACATTGGGTCCGGTAACAAACATGTAGGAGCTATTCTCCACCATCATGATGAAATCAGTAATAGCTGGGCTGTATACTGCCCCGCCAGCACAAGGGCCCATGATCGCTGATATCTGGGGAATTACTCCAGATGCCATGGTATTTCGATGGAAGATATCCGCGTATCCCCCAAGAGATACGACTCCTTCTTGTATTCTGGCTCCTCCTGAATCATTGAGACCAATAACGGGAGCGCCATTCTGCATGGCCAAATCCATAATCTTGCAAATCTTCTCCGCATGCGTCTCTGATAAAGAGCCACCAAAAACCGTAAAATCCTGAGAGAAGACATAGACCAATCTCCCATTGATTTTCCCATATCCTGTGATCACTCCATCACCCAGAAATCGCTGCTTTTCCATTCCAAAGTCATGGGATCGATGGGTTACCAACATGCCGATCTCCTCAAATGTATCGGGGTCCATCAATAGCTCGATTCTTTCTCGGGCCGTTAGTTTTCCTTTTTGGTGTTGTCTTTCGATTCTGGCTTCACCACCGCCCAACAGAGCTTTGGCTTTTTTATCTGCTAATAGATCCAGTTTTTCCTTCATCCTTGTCTTTCTTGGGCGTTTTCTTACTTAAACAGTGCTTTGAGTTCTGGGGACTGATCCGGGGCCATCCTGCCTGCTAAGATCAACCTTAGTTCTCGCCTCCTTTTGGCAGCATCAAAAAGCTCCTTCTCTTTGTCCGTTTCCGGGGTCAATTCCGGCACCTTGGTTGGTTTCAAGTATCGATCCAGGGCAACAAAGGTAAAAAAAGCTTCATTTGATTCCACTTTCTCAGTCGCGGTTGCATTCTCAGTGTGTACTTGAATGTGAACTTCCATTGAAGTATTAAAGGCTCTGGTTACTTTGGCTACTAGTGTCACGGCGTCTCCCACTTTTATGGGATTGGAGAAGGAGACACTATCAACAGAAGCTGTCACACAAACCGCGTTGCTATGCCTTCTGGCACAGATTCCAGAGGCAACATCCATCCATTTCATCAGGTTTCCGCCCATGAGGTTCCCAATTGGGTTAGTATCATTGGGCATCACCATTTCTGTCATGATTGTTAGGGAGTCTTTAGGACGCTTGGGTTCCATATGGCTATTTTTGCTGCAAAGATAAAGAAATTGCAGTACCGGAGGACTTTGACTAATGTTGGCAAAAGCTCAAATGGACGTTTTCTGAACAGGTCAAAAGCCTATCTTTGGAAGATGCCAAAACCCTGGTTCCTTACTGTGTTGACAATTCTGCTTTTTGCTGTGCTACCTGATTCGGATGCCCGAGCAGGCGCCACGGGTGGAATCAGTCTTAGCTTTGGGACAAAAGTAAAGCGTCTGGGGGTATTCTTCGACGCTTCCAATGAAGGGAGATTGATTATCAATGGAGGCATCAGATGGTACTATTGCCTGGATAA
>JAHDDV010000141.1:8349-12645 GCA_020629205.1 Chitinophagales bacterium
ATGAAGGGAGATTGATTATCAATGGAGGCATCAGATGGTACTATTGCCTGGATAACCTTGGCCCTATCGGTAAACGTTGGGAGTCTCAACTGTATTTTGGAGGAGGCTATGCCTTGGGTGCTCGACGCTCTGAACGATTATGGTACCAGCGTTTTGTGAATCATCCCGTTGAAAACCACAGCCAGTATGAATCAAGCATAGCCATCGCCTACTTGATCTACATGGACAACATAGGCACCAGTCAAAATACGGGTCAAATTGGTCTCCAAATTCAAGACTTTAGCCTGATTACGGAAAATGACATTTTTGCAGGAGGTGGAACCGATAAGTTCCGAACCGGTGCATTCATGTTGAGCTACCGATACGAAGATACGGTCTTTGGTCTAAGCAATATATTATGGACAGGAGACCCAAAAGGCAAGGGATATCAAAGACTTAAAGACGAGCATTACCCAAGTCGTTTTGGTTACTTTAATGGGAGTTCCTGCAGCCATTTGGGCTGCTCTCATGGGATATTGGTATTGCAGATCACACAGTTACTCCCATACCATCAGAATATTCGTATTAGACTCGGCATTGATTCCGAGCGAATCCGCAATTTTGTCCAAAACAAGGTGATCCACGATATGCCATTTCTACCTAAATCATGGATTGTACATGAGAATCCACATATTCCTATGATCAGCAAGACAGGAGAAGCATTCCTGTTTCAAGAAGACCAGGAACTTAGAGCAAGCAAGTTCTTTTATACCTTTGGAGCTAATGAGCCGAGTTTTTACTAAGTAAACAAATCCTTGTTGGGTAGATATTCTTCATTGATTCTGTAGTTACTTACTTTAGATCTTTCATCAACCTTTACAATCAGTTGCCTCTCCCTAAGTCTCTTCACGATCTCACGAACCTTCCGTTTGTAGGCATTGTATGACTTGACGTTATCTATGTTGTCATTCTTTGCGAAGTAGATATGATCTCCCACTTGTGAAGCATTGACATTGACAAGTCTGTCCCCAAACTTGCTGAGGTGATAGATTGCGTTGAGCACTTCCTTATAATGATACTTCATTTGGGTAAAATCGACACCATATAGCGAGCTTAGCTCAGCATAGAAGTCTGTAACCAACAATTGCTTGTCCAATAAGTAAATGATACTTGGAACATCTGGTACGACAAATTCAGTGATCAGGCCCCATTGCTTCAAGTCTGCAATGACATGCTTGTGATTGTTATCGGAGGTCAAAGAGATCGTATACTGCCCCATCCGATTTAGCAGTTCCGATTTATAAAAATATGCCAAAACAGTTTGCTGATCCAGCGTCAATTCTCTGCCATTTGTCTTTTCCATAATGTACCCCCCATAACTCCTCAACCACGTAGTGCTTTTCTCATTTAGCAACTGTCCTTTAGGTATAGACAATGAGATCTCATTGGGATTTTGAAGTGAAAAATAGGCCAGGTCAATGTGATTTTCGAGGGCGCGATTTGTCAGTTCCGCCATCCCTCTTCCCTGCCCCTCCCAACGGTCAAAAGTCTTCAATACCGCCGCTAGCTTCGGGTTTTGAGCATCGGGAATAGGAGTTATCCGCAAGATTTCTCTTTCCCCTTTGTGCTTGATCATCTGCTCAGCCTTGAATTTCCCAGGGTTCTTGATTACTATCTTTTCATTTGGATAGATCAAGATAGAAACAAATCGGTTTGAACTATAATCCCGATGAGCAAGGGCGTTATTAACAGTTTCTCTCAATAGCTTCTGCGGGTATTCAGGCAATGAGTCCCCTCCCTTATCAACTGTAATCCCAGTAGCAGTATTGGCGATTACAAAACCAATACTCTTTTCCATCAAGGATATCACATTATCCGTGATAACCTTCTTGTTTGTGACAATTTCAGTCTTGCTCTCCACATAACCGTCAACCTGACACCGCCCACCAATCAAATCACCTGGATATTTGGCACAGACAAGTACTCCCAGCAAAGTTGGTTTGTCTCCAATAGCAAACTTTTTTCGATGAAGAAAAGAGGTGGCATCGCTGATGCTAGGTTTTAGTGTTTCTACATTTATTTCATAATTCAGTCGCTGAATGAAGTCATTTAGTACATTGACATCGAGATCGGCCATCTCGGCCTCTTCTACCACCTGTAGTTCCCTGGCAGTTCGCAAGGTTTCTCTGAGTTCCTTCTGCCTTGCAAGTTCATGTTCCTTTATTTTTTCATCTCCTGTGAGTACGCGTTTGTAGGCTGTGCCCTTGTAGAAAACAAACTTCTTTTCTTCCGGCAACTTGTCAATGTACACTGCACACAACCTGTGCTCCCCAAGTGACAACACTTTGAAGCTGATATGATCCTTGAGCTCTGGAACCTGTCTGCCCTCACCACAGGTGAACTGGCTACCAAGGGCCTTTAGTTTCGGCTCTGTGTTGCTATCGTAGCCGGTTATCTTGTATTTCCTATTTTTCTCATTAACTCCAATGATCACTATACCTCCATCAGAATTCAAAAAAGCACAGACAGATTTATGCAGCTCTTTCCAATCAGATCCTTGTGACAAGTCCTTTAGCTCAAGTTTCTCAGTCTCCAATTCCTCCTGCTCTCCAGTCAAAATCAAGCGCTCAAGATTCAGCAAAATCTTATCTACTGCTTTCATGCTACATTGTAATTCAAGAAGGATGTTTCTATTAGGCACTTTTCTCCCACCGTAATTGTAATTTTACCTGCGAAACAAGATACAGTCTTTTATTCAAATCCACTATGAGTAACAAACAAATCAAACTAGCCAGCAGACCTACCGGAATACCAACTGCCGACAACTTCAGCTTTGAAGAAAGTCCCATTCCTTCAGCAAAGGATGGTGAGGTAGTCATCCGCCACGAATACATCTCCCTGGACCCAGCCATGCGCGGATGGATGAACGATACCAGATCCTATATACCACCTGTGCAGATCGGTGAAGTAATGAGAGCGGGAGCAGTAGGTCAGATTGTCGAGAGTAAGCTGGACGGCTATGAAAAAGGGGAATATGTGATGGCATGGACAGGCGTGCAGCAATACGGCACTTCTGGAGCCGAAAACCTATTTAAGGTTGACCCAAATTTGATGCCTTTGCCAAGATACCTGGGTACCATGGGCATGCCGGGCTTCACAGCTTATTTTGGACTTTTGGAAGTTGGGCAACCCAAAGAAGGAGAAACTATATTGGTTTCCGGCGGTGCCGGAGCAGTAGGCAGCGTAGTTGGACAAATCGGCAAATTGAAAGGATGTCGTGTTGTCGGTATCGCCGGTGGAGCTGAAAAATGTGCTTACCTCACTGACGAGTTAGGCTTCGACGCTGCTATTGACTATAAGAGCACTGAAAATCTTCACAAGGATATCAAAGCCAAGTGCCCGGATGGAGTTGACGTCTACTTCGATAATGTAGGTGGAGAAATGCTGGACGCAGTCCTTACCCGGATCAATCGACATGCACGAATTGTGATTTGCGGAGCTATATCGCAATACAATAGCCCAAAGATATATGGCCCCTCCAACTATCTATCTCTCTTGGTCAATCGCGCTCGCATGGAAGGCTTTGTGGTCTTTGATTACAGCAAAGACTATGGCAAGGCTGCCATGCAAATGGCTCAATGGACCATGGCAGGACAATTGAAATCAAGAGAACATGTAGTAGATGGAATTGAGAACTTCCACAGTGCCTTACTAAAGCTCTTTTCAGGAGACAAGCTGGGCAAGCTGGTACTCAAGGTTTAGACCAGAAAATTTCCGCGCGACAGAATTACAAAATCCCCGCCAGGATTAACACAATTAGTTTGCGATATCTATAGATTGACTTACCTTTGCGGGATGCGTGAGGGGCTTGTCTTCCTACTCATAGGTCTCATCTTAGCCACTGCTTTTAGAGACCTCATGATCATGTCTGCATTCGAAATGAATCAGGCAGCCATCACTGAAAAGTGGTGTACCAACAAGTCTAAGCCTAAACTAAAATGTAAAGGAAAATGCTTCTTAAAGAAGCAATTTGAGAGCAGCGAATCGGAGTCATCCAATTCAACTGAAGTGACCGAACAAATCCTTCAAATGCCTTTGATGCTTTCTGTACTTAGTACAGCAATCGAGGCTCCAACAAATATGCGGGAACTTCGATTCGCTGATCTCAATTCCTTCACAAGCTTTCTATATCTCCACTATCTCTTCCGTCCTCCAATTGCCGGGAACCACATTTCCTAGCTGCGTAAACAAAGTTCGTGACTCCTTGATCGATGACGCACACATTCACGCAGAGTCTCCTTATGAGTTTCACGCCGA
>JAHDDV010000555.1 GCA_020629205.1 Chitinophagales bacterium
GCTAATTGGCGACTGCTATAGGGCGTAGCGATGATTTCTTCTTGGCTTCTTTTCCGCTCCTTTCCACCTTGGGATCTCAATACACGGAATTTTCAAAATTTACGAATTGGATTATACCAAAATTCCGAACCTATTTCCTGTCAAGAGCTCCCCTCGATCGGTCGGCAGTCTCAAATTTACTTATAAAAAAACAGTCGGAATCACTACATTGAGTACTTGAAATACTAATTATGGATGATGTCTTACTTCTTGCCGAACGGGTGCGGAACACACTGTTTCTTGGCGAGAGCCATATTAGGGAGTTCAAGTCCGCACTTGAAGGGCGTCCAGATAACAAAAAGCCTCGACGTGCTACAGCCATCTGCGCTGACATTGGAGAGGCTCTTGTGTCCTTTGCCAATGCAGATGGCGGGGCAATCATTATTGGAGTGGAAGATGATGGAACTATCACAGGTATCCCACATGATGAACCGGATATTCTGCGCATGTTAGATGCTGTAAACACGCATGTCTATGGAGATCAGCAACTACCGCTGACGAATGCCGACAAACTTATTCTGGAAGGAAAACTGGTACTCTTTTTTGCAGTCAACAAAGGCACTACAAAAATCTATCAACTTCCCGATGGTAGATGTGTACGAAGAAAAGACAAATCCACAATGCCTGAGTCTGTGGATCAAATTCATTTTGAGCGACAAGAAATCAGATCCAGAGAGTACGACAGCAAATTTGTAGACGGGGCAACAGTGACAGATCTCGATCTCAAACTTTTGCAGGGCATTGCAGATCAATATATCAATGGCCTAAGCGTAGAACGCTACCTACAGCAAATCGGATTGGCGGAATACAGTCATATCGGCTTGCGACTTAAACAAGCAGCATTGCTATTGTTCGCAACGGATATCGATAAATGGCATAAAGGCTGCCAGGTGCGCCTACTTAAGGTAAAGGGTCATCAGCTCGAAGCCGGTGTCAATTACAACGTGATTAGCGATGATACAGTCAAAGGAAACATCTTTGAATTGGTGATAAAATCATGGGAACTGCTGCGATCGCAATTAGCCTACAAGACTGAGTTTGGCAGCAATGCCCAGTTTGAGCAGAAGTACCTCTATCCAGAAGACGCCGTCCGAGAAGCAATTCTGAACGCCATTGCCCATCGGGATTATAGTACACATAACGGCATCGAGATATTCATATTTGATGACAGGATAGAGATCAAGAGCCCCGGGGCCCTATTGTCCACCATCAGTCTGGAAAACCTCTACGAGCTGGAGGGTTCTCATGAGTCACGAAACGCCCTAATTGCTCGCGTGCTCCGCGAAAATAATCTAATGAGGGAACTTGGTGAAGGCATGAAGCGGATTTTTGTCTCGATGAATGAGAAAGAACTGCAAAGACCAGATCTCTATTCCAATGGACTCTGGTTTCGGGTTTCGCTTTCAAACAAGACCATGTTTACTGCTGAGCAGCAAGACTGGCTCCTTCAATTTGATCACCCCCTTACCAAAAATCAAAAACAAATTTTGCTGCTCGGCATACAAGGGTCTCACCTCTCCAGCAATGACATTTTCAAGGCGCTCAACATTAGGAATACCGAGACCGAGCAATACACCAAAGAAGTGACCACGCTAATCAATCTGGGATTTCTGGAAAGTTTTCGAACAGGACAACAAGCAAAGAATCTTGCATTCAAAAAAAACGTAGACAAGAAGGACATTCCAAGATTCAAAGTACGGGTGCCTTAGGGATAGGGAATCAATAACTGTCTGATTTTGACGCCGCTAGAAATGATTTAGACAAGGCATTTTTTGACAGCATCCTTGTTGGCTGGTGGAGAAAAATAACGAAGGATAAATCAATTTTAGCAAGTCAAAATGGACAGTTATTGAATCTCTATCCCTTAGTGCAAAAATATGCCGTCTCTTTTTTTGGAGCCCAGCAGCATCACTCGTCGCAGCGACCTACCTGTGTTCCGCTCTTATGCAGCACTACCTC
>JAHDDV010000142.1 GCA_020629205.1 Chitinophagales bacterium
CGATAGAAAATTGCTAGCTAAGCTAAGAATCTCAGAGCAGGTTTGATCGCGCTCAAGCGCCGTGTATCGACTTAGCTGAGGATACTGATCATAGGGAAACATGAGCGGATGCAGCCCACAACCAAGATCGAGAATAGTTGCTGCTTCCTGCAAGTGAGAATCCAGGGATTTGTAAAATTCAACGGCATCCGGAATCCGTTCCTTTGTGCTCAAATGAGTCTGTGCCAGTGGTTCGAATAAAGCGATCGCCTGATCTAAGTCGGTACAATCCTGAAGGGCCTTTGTGAGTTCGAGTTGCTTCTCTTTATGCTGATTGTATTGTCTCAAATGGTAGTAGATCCTCTCACTCAGGCGTTTCT
Organism: Chitinophagales bacterium; assembly: GCA_020629205.1. Taxonomy (GTDB): domain Bacteria; phylum Bacteroidota; class Bacteroidia; order Chitinophagales; family UBA2359; genus JAHDDV01. The sequence continues at coordinate 360 of JAHDDV010000142.1, forward strand.
TGAAGGATTTGAACACTTTGGTTCTAGATAGCTTTGCGTAGGAGCTTCCGTCTTGGAGCAAGGAAAGCAGCTGTCTGTCTTTGAGCAGCAATTCTTCCAGCATAGACTCGGCCTGATCTGCATCAATCCTGTACTTTTTGCTTAGGGAGGCCCGCAAGTCTGCGCTCAGTTCCCTTGCATTTTGTTGGTCCAGTATACGTTCAATTTCCATCGAAGTCGTTCCAGGTGGAAGGAAGCAAGCTGTCTGGAAACCATGCTTCGTGGATTTTGATAATAGACTCCAGCAGTTCCGTCATAGTATCTTGCTCCTGATGATGACGAATTTGCTCCATCACTGCAATGATGGTATGTAAGTTATGTCCAGCCAATGCCGGTGCCTGATCGAAAATACTGAGACCTTCGGCCTCTTGACAATATGTGCATTGGCAATTGATGTACTCAAACTCTGTCTTCTGCTCTTTTCGAATCGCTCCGAATGGAGTCATGTACCAGCCATCCAGCGCATAGTGACCGTAGGATGAGGAGTCGAAAATATCCGTTCCCAATTGAGCGATGAATGGCATTTCCAGCGGATCGCCTGCCCCGTAGACGTGAAATGGAATATCGGGACCAGCTATCTGTCTGGCCTGCTGCAATACTTTGATGACAAAGTCCAGTTTGTGCTTCTTATTGAAGAAGGGAACCAGACTTCCGATGGCAATATATTCCACCTGCATTTCCATTAGGGCCTCGATGCTCTTGCCTCTTAGTTCCATAAATCGCCCGCCTTGCTGCACCCCAGCCAGGATGCTATTTTCGGTTAACTGCAATGCTTGTTTGATACGCTTGTTGGTAGAAGCTAGTTTCTTGCTTGCGGTTTCGAAGTTGTCATTTGGCGGAGAGATAAGATCCAATGGGGAGATAATATCGGCCCCGATGGCATCCTGAAACTTCACAATCTTCTTATTGGAAAGGTATAGTGGCCGCTTTAGCCCCTGAAAGGCCCCGGAATCCGTCATGATCATACCTTCAAAACCAATGTACTCCTGAATGCTTGTGGGACCGGTGAGCAAGTCCTTTGTTTGGCGGTCTTTATATAGGAAGAAGCCATTGACGATCATTCCTTCGATGCCAAAATCATTTTTCATGACCGCTATGGGTATTAGATTAGATTTGGGCTGATAGACGGGGATGAACATTGGTAGCCGGTAGCTAGCCCGTCTTGTGTGAAGCTTACGATCTTTGTTAGATATTAACAATGTGGATAAGTATGTGTAAAAGGGCTGATTTCTGCTGGTAAAGGTAGTAAATCGCGTCAAGACGGGAGGACCTGCAAGTTAGCCAAGTGTAGTTGAGCAAATGAAGTGGATTTATCCTTTTGAAATTTGCCTATGTTTTAGCCAACTATTGCTTAATATTGCTGATTGCTATTGCAATACCGCAATATCATCAATGCCCAGTGCCAAATTGGAAGGAACGAAGCTTTCAGACATACTTGTTCAATCAAATCCGGGTAACAAAGACCCGCTTCGAGCTGTTTTCGATCAAAACTACTCGATGGTTTGCAGTACCATCTATCGATTGGTGAAGAATGCGGCTACATCGGAAGATTTGGCTCAAAATGTCTTCATGAAAATGTGGACAAAGCGGGAAAAGATCGTTATCAACAGCTCCGTGGGGGCCTATTTGAGAAGAATGGCCTACAACGAGGCCATTTCCCATCTGAGAAAGAACAAATCCCGATGGGAAGAGTCGGTAGAAGATCATCAAATAGAGATTCCCACTGCCTCGGCCGATGAGCAGATTATGGGCGATGAATTGCAGGCTCAAATCAACAAGGCTATCGATTCGCTGCCTCCACGCTGTAAGGCTATCTTCTTGTTAAGCCGTCACGAGGAGTTGAGTTACAAGGAAATAGCTCAAAAATTGGAATTGTCTATCAAAACCGTGGAGAACCAGATGGGAAAGGCCCTGAAAATGCTTCGTGGGGCAGTAGGCAGAACGTGACTTTTGAGTGTAAATTGGTACTTATTGAAGCTCGGCAACGCGATTTTCCGTCCAATGGCTGCCTTGCAGCAAAAAAAATCAGAAAAAAACTTTCTTAACATAGGGGTAACCAATTCTCCATACGTCAATAGAGTACAAGCGCAACTATCTTGAACATGAATGAAGCCCGATATACAGAGCTGATAGCAGCACATCTTTCCGGAAATATCTCGGAGAAGGACCAGGAGGCCTTGTTTGCCTGGGTGGCTGCGAGTGAGCAGAATCAACTCTTGTTCGAAGATTTGAGTGAAGGATGGGAAATGGCTGCTGATTATCAACCTAGCTTCCCCATCAACGAAGAATCCTCATGGCAGGCCTTGCAGTCGAAATTGAGTGCCTTGGACAATGGTTTTGTAGAACCGGAAGAGTTTGCTTCAGGCGGACGTCCTCCGATTAACCTGGATAGTAATCATTCAGCTTCTTCAAGCGGAAAAGTAATCCAGGGTTCCTTCTTGCAACCCTGGATGAAAGTGGCTGCCAGCATGTTGTTGGTGGCAGGATTAGCTGCGGGCTGGTTTTTGTCGCAATCTGGAGAGGATACCGCACTGGCAGAAATGGTGGAAGTTACTACAGAACAAGGGAAGTTAAAGCAATTGACCTTGCCGGATGGCAGCAAAGTTTGGCTCAATGGAAATTCAAGCTTGAAGTACTCAGATGAGTTTGCGGTGCGTGATGTGATGCTTAAGGGAGAGGCCATCTTCGAGGTTGTGAAAAATGCTGAGAAACCATTTACGGTCAATAGTGGTGATACCCGGACTCGGGTTTTGGGCACAAAATTTAATGTTCGTGCCTACCCGGATGAGCCCGAAGTAGTGGTAACCGTTGAAAGTGGAAAAGTTGAGGTAGCAGAACAGCAAGGTCAAAAAGTATTACTGACCAAGGGAATGGCTGCCAATTACAATCGAAAAGGTAAAGCGCTCAAGAAAACGGATATCGCCTCCAAAAATGCAACAAGCTGGCAAACTAAGAAACTTAGATTTGACAATAGCAGCATGCTGGAGGTAATTGAATCTATTGAGAAGCATTTCAAGATCGACATTGGTACACCAAATGAGAGAATCCAGAAGTGTCATTTCACGGGCACCTTTGAAAATCCAAAATTTAAGGAACTCATTGAGGTGATAGAATTCGGTCTGAATGTGCAAATCAGTAAGGCAGGCAAGCAGTACAAAATAGAAGGAGAAGGCTGTTAGACATGAGCATCACCTAATCGAATACCCCCAAAAATCCAAAGAGCATGAGATGCTTGATCCTGTCCGTGGTTTTATTCTGTTCTCTGGTCTTGCAGGCGCAAGAGGTGGAGAAGGTCGCACTCAGCTACGAAAACCAAAGACTGGAGTCAGTATTGGAGCACCTGAGTCGTGAGCACGGCTTGCGTTTTTCTTACAGCGCACAGTTGCTTCCACTGGATAAGCCAGTTTCCTTTGAAATCACTGATGTGAGCATTGAGGATGCGATGCGTGCACTGTTTGCTAATAACGATATCAAGGCTGCTTTGATCGACGGACAGTATGTATTGAAACATGAGTCAAAGGATGTTCTGGATCAAGTGCCCAAAGCAGCTGCACCCAATGAAGGTAGCATCCCAGCCACTGAAGACCTCAACTTCCAACCTGCGCTAAATCGACGTGTGCTGGAGCGAGTGCCAATGCAGCGGGAGCCGATAGTCTGGCGAGATGAAATAGAAAGCGAGGACTTGCAACAATACCAAAGAACTTTGGGTGTAGAACGGCCTGTCCTGCAGCAATATGGCCACAAGACAGAAGCACAATTGGTTTTGGAAGATCTGCGAGATCGTTTTGAAGACAATGTTCCAAATCAGCTCCCAGCCCAAATCTCCGTACTGCCGCATATGTCGATCAGGGGGGATTCAAGCGATATCAACAACTTGTCTGTCAATCTACTATGGGGCAAGAATACGGGCGTTGAGGGATTTGAAGCCGGTGTTCTTTTTAATTCCATAACCGAAGATGTTACAGGTGTGCAGATTGCAGGTCTGGGAAGTACGGTAGAAGGTGAAGTACAGGGGCTACAGGCAAGTGGTCTGTTTTGCGCCACGGGCGGTGATATGACTGGCTTACAAGCGGCAGGGATGTTCAATACAGCGGACAATGTGGAGATGGTACAAGCAGCCGGATTCGCAAATGTAGCCAAAGGCAATGTGACAGGCTTACAAGCCGCAGGAATTGCTAATGTAGCCGCAGGAGCATCTGAAGGAGGACAGGTAGCAGGCGCAGTGAATGTCTCAAAATTGGTAACTGGTGTGCAAGCATCCGGAATAGCTAATTATGCGGGGGACGTAAGCGGTGTGCAAATTGCTTCTGTGCTTAATGTGGCGAGAAAAGTAAAAGGCAGCCAAATCGGACTTATCAATGTCAGTGAATCTGTAGAAGGTGCCTCCTTTGGTCTGCTAAATTTTGTCCGTAATGGATACAATCATGTCGAAGTCTTTACTCAGGATCAGTTGCAGATGAATGTCAACATTAAGTTTGGCTCAAGAGGTTTTCACAATATCCTTGAGGTAGGACGTGATATCAAAGGAGAGTATCTGGGATTGGGCTATGGCGTCGGCACGACGGTGAAAATGACCAACCGAATTGACATGGGTGCAGAATTGGTGGCAAAGCAGATCACTGAAGACGATCGCTGGTTTGAGGAAGTGAATGTGGTCGGACAGTTGAGATTAACGGCTAGTTTCAGGTGCGCCAAACATCTCAGCATCTTCGCTGGTCCGATGCTCAATATGATGTTGTCGGAACGAATTGACCCCGAGACCGGAATTTATGGTTCTGGTCTGGCCCACGATGTTATCCTTAGCCACTTTGAAGATGGAACCTCTACCAAGGCTTGGTATGGTTTTACTACTGGGTTGAGGTTTTAGTAGTAAAAAGCGAGGCAAGAATTCCGTTCTTCTAGTGCTACGCAAACGAAATTCGCAGCACTAGTGTGTAGAGGCGCATTGCATGCGTCTTAGTGCTTAATGCCTCACTCCTACCCCAACATAAGTGTTAATATTGCTAAATTCTCCAATTATTTTTGCGGTATGCTGTAACTTCTGTGCAAGCTGAACCGTTCAAGCCATATACTGGAGTAGAAACTCCGGGAATGTGTGCGTGAAAGTGGAGATAGATTTAGATGACTGGTTCGGATTCAGCAAGAAGCTATCTCCACATCTCGCAGTTTTTTTTCACCCTAAACAATCCATATGAAATTCTTTAGCTTTCTCGGCCTGGTTCTCCTTTCACTGGCCCTTATGGGAGGAAACAACTACAAAAATTGCATCAAAGGCGAGGGCGGTACAACTGTTCGCGATCTCGATGTATCTGGTTTTCACGGACTGGGACTGAGCATCCCGGCGGATGTCTTCGTCCGACCTGGAGCTAAGTTCAAAGTAAGCGTAGAGGGCCAGTCCAACATTATTGATAACATCGAAACCGAGGTCTCAAAGGGCGTCTGGCGTATTGAGTTTGACAAATGTGTTAGAGGGCACGACGATATCGTGATCAAAATCACCATGCCTGAATTAAGCGAAATTGCCCTGAGTGGTTCTGGTGACATTGAGGTACAAGATGGCTTTGAGGCTGTTCGCGATCTGGAATTGGCCATCAGCGGATCTGGAAGCTTGAAAGGAAATTTTGAGGCTCAAAGTACGGAGCTGTCCATCAGTGGTTCGGGAGACGCCGAGCTAGGTATAATCACTCAGAGTCTCGAAACTGCCATTAGCGGATCTGGTGATCTGGAAGTCAAAGGTGCTGCTGAAGAACTATCGGTTGCCATTGCAGGATCGGGTAGTGTGGACGGAGAAGAGTTAATGACAAATAGAACGGATGTCAGTATCGCAGGATCTGGTGACTGTCATGTAGGTGTTCATGAATCACTAGACGTGAGTATTGTCGGAAGTGGCTCTGTAATCTACAGCGGAGACCCCAAAATTGACAGAAGTATTCTTGGCTCTGGTTCTGTGCGAAAAGGTAGATAGATTGCAATAAGCGATCAAAATTCAAAACCTTAACCTATAGCAAAATTCAGGTGCGGTAAACGATGCAAAATCAGTACATTACAATTTAACCGTCGACTACTGGCCATTAACATTTGCTGACTTGGTTTCTTATTTTAATGTTAAAACATTAACTTTGAGCTATTAAGTTAGCCACACCTGAAACTTTATTTTCAATGTCCCAAATGCTCACCTTTGCTTGACGAAGGTGAGCATTTTCTTTGTCCAGAATCAGCGCCAAATCAAATCCTATGTTACGCAGCTCTTGCTCATTGAAGTCTGAGCTTGCAAAGACACCCAAAGTTTGTTTTCCCGCCTCCTTTGCCCTCTCCAAAACACGAATAGCCAGTTTCCCTTCCAGCGTCTGCTCATCTATTTTACCTTCTCCCGTGACGACCCAATCACAATCCTTCAGTTTTCGGTCAAATGAAAGGCTGTCAAGAATGAACTCAGCTCCACTTCTAATCTCTGCGTCAAAAAACCACAAAGACGCGGCTCCCAGTCCACCAGCTGCACCAGACCCGGCAATCAATTCGATGTTCTTATTGGTCATTCTATTGCAGACTTTGCTAAAATTTTCGAAACCCTCATTTAGCATTCGCAATTCTACAGCACTGGCGCCTTTCTGCGGAGCAAAGACATTTACTGCCCCCCTTTCCCCCAACAATTGGTTGTCAACATCGCAAAGCACAAGCGTCTTAAGCTGACTCCAATCTAGCGCCCAGTCCTCGTAGCTGATTCGACGGATTTTCGCAAGTGAAGCGGCAGTAGGGGGCAATAGAATATTATGTTCATCCCAAAAGGCATATCCGCAGGCTGCTGCCATGCCGATACCAGCGTCAGAGCTTGCACTGCCTCCAAGGCAAAGGATAATCTGTGTGGCTCCCTTGAGTAATGCAGCTCGCAATAGTTCGCCTGTACCATAGGAACTTGCTTTCAAACAGTCGTACTCATCTGGCTTTAGCAAAGACAAACCAGATGCCGCTGCCATTTCAATGACGGCCAGCGCTTCCTCTTCAATCCAACCAAAAGAACTCATAATGGGTCGACCGAGGGGATCCATTACCTGCTGTTCAAGCATCACTCCACCATATAATTCTGTCAAAATACGAGCACTACCTTCTCCCCCATCGGCTAGCGTGCGAATGGAGGTGTGCACATCAATCTCTTGCTTCAAAATGCCTCTTTGAATAGCTTCCGCTACTTCCAGAGAACTGTAAGTTCCTTTAAACTTGTCTGGCGCTATTAGTATTCTGCTCGACATGCAATTACATTATGTGGGGGCCCAAATTAGTAAATCAAATGGCTAAGATATGACCAGCCTATTTCACGGACAGCTAAAATATACATATTTGAATGATCTGATTCATCGATTTCCATTATCACCTCAGACCCAAGAGCCGTATTGACCATCTCAGGAACAGTCTCTGCATGTCCAACAATGAAAACATAACCGCCTTCTTCAGCTTCCATAATGTCATGCAGCACTTGTGGAATATCATCCGGATCATATTCCTGCACCTCCAAACCATGGTCTTCAGCGGTTGGAGCAGCTGTCTTCAAAGCTCTTTGATAAGCAGTTGAATATATCGCAGTCAAGGGAAGTTCATGCAACATATCTCTCAGTCTATCTGCTCTTTCAAAGCCCTCTTCCGACAGGTCAGCGTCTGAAGTATTGTCCGCCTTTTCTGCATGTCGAATACAGATCAAACTAGTCAATCCACCACCTGCAACGACGTAAAACGTGTCCGTTTCAGTTAGCAAAAGAGTATCAGTGATTGTTAGAAATACAGTGTCGGCGACGGTCTGAAAAATGGTATCAGTAGTCACCTCAGTCAGCAAGACAGTATCTATCCGTGTCACCGTGATGGTATCGTATTCCGTAACATACTGTACCTCCGCCTCTGTATCGTCCCCACAACTAAAGAACGAAAAGACACCCAGCAAAACAAGCGGAATAGCAAGGAAGCATCGCAACATGAGCAGGCTGTAAGCAGTTGATATTGCCACCAAGTTAGCTAATTATTTAACACTTTTTTGCCAGAAAACGACAAGGCCCAGTCGACAGTCATGAGTAATCCTTGCCATGAGTAAGGACTATATGGCTGAAATGCGAGAATAGAAGCTAAGATATTGCAGCTGGGAAACAGGCATTGCACCTTGACTGTTTTCAAAAATACCAGTCCACAATCCTTCCCACAAGTGCTATCTTTGCTACAAGATGAATGAAAAGAGGACAAGAAGAATAATCGTGGGCTCTAAGAATCCAGTGAAAATCAATGCTGTAAAAATGGGTTTTGAAGCAGTACTGAGCGACTACGAATACGAGACAACAGGACATTCCGTACCTTCCGGTGTTTCTGAGCAACCCATGAGCGATGAGGAGACACTGCTTGGTGCTCACAATAGAGCAAAAGCAGCTAAAACTGCCTTCCCGGAGGCAGATTACTGGGTAGGAATTGAAGGGGGTGTCGCGGCAACCGGGAAGCAAGAATTGGAGTGCTTCGCCTGGGTCGTAATCTTGGGAAAACAAGGCACAGTAGGCAAAGCGCGCACTGCTGCTTTCTTGCTCCCGCCAAAAGTAGTCGACTTGATCCAGCAGGGACTCGAACTCGGAGAGGCTAATGATCGGGTATTTAGTCAGGTAAATTCCAAACAGCACAATGGCGCAAGTGGATTACTTAGCAACAATGCCGTCACCCGAACAACTCTATACTTTCAGCCTGTAGCGCTCGCGCTGGCTCCTTTTCTCCAGCAAGAACTATATCAGTCTTAGCGGCCAACCTATCTAGCGCTTGTGCTTTTTTCGCTTTGCTTTTCTTGCTTTGCGTTTTGCTTTCTTTTCTGCACGCTTTTTCTTCGCCTTGGCAATGCGCTTCTTTTGCTTATCACTCCATCGCTTCAGATCTTCTGCAGAAAAGGTGCTTCCCGAAGGATGCTCAGGTGCTGGCCTTGATCTAGTTCTGGGCTTTCCAGACTCCGGCTGATTGCTGGGTGTTCTCGTGCGAACCCTTTCATTCTTGGGGATATCCGATACCAAAATATCTTCATCATCCACTACCACTCCCCCAAATTTCAGGCGCTTTGACCAATAGTCACTATCATAAACCCTGGTTCTGGTGACTCCAGTAGAAGAACCACTGTGGATCATCACAAGCTCGCCACCTGCGTTCTTTTCCACTATGCCTACATGGTTTACTTTTCCTCCACTGCCAAAGAATAGAAGATCACCTGGCTTAAGACTTCGAATTTTTGTGCGCCGGGCATATTTGGATTGCTCACTTGAGGTGCGTGGAAGAAGGATACCATTATTGCCGAACACATATTGAACCAAACCAGAGCAATCGAATCCCGAGGGTCGCTCCCCCCCGTACCTGTAGGGACGTCCCATTTCATGCTTGGCATCATCTACAATCTGAAGGCGTTTTTGCTGGCTCTGTGCCTGCATCAATACTGGGGTAAATATCAATAGAAAAAGTAGTAGCCCTATTCGCATACCTTTTGTTTTGCCGGTCCAGGGGTGGAAGTTTTGGATCACTAAAGGTAAGGTATGTTTAATGAATGTCAGAACTATTTTATCAAGACACTACCCTTACACCCTGATCGATCTGAAATCAAATTGTAGTAGTATATGCCAGAGGGAAGCTGATACCTTCCCAATTCAATTGACGACCTATCGACGGGCATGTCAGTCAGGTACGGTCGGCCCTGAAGATCCACAAGACTCAAAGACATCTGCTCACTTTCTTCAGCCTCGATTAGAAGTCGTTGATGCTCGATATCAAAGCGACAGTCAAGCTTGAATCCAAGGCTTGACTGCTCAACCGAAATCGGGGCATCCGAAAGATTTTCTAGCAGATACAAGGTAGCCTCGTCATCAGGTTTGACAAGAACATCCAGATCCCCATCCTGATCGAAGTCAAAACTTTGCAATTCGCAATCCTCTACTACCCCCATTACTACAGAAAGTGATTGAAAGTGCTCATAACTAGCCCCATCTTTTCTCTCGTAGAAATTCAGGGTGCTTGGTCCCAAGGTCGATTCCGCCAAAACCGCCAGATCACTCTTCCCATCTTGATTAAAATCAAGCACCTCCACAGCCTTGGCATTTGCAGCCAATTCACTTAGCACCACCCATGCGTTACTACCTCCTGTGTGGTAGATCATCAGCTTGGAGCTTTGGTTGTTATAGATGCTGGAAGCAATAGCCACCAGATCATCGTCACCGTCATCATCTACATCTGCCATTCTAAAACCACTCACCCGGTAAGTCGGAGGGTTTGGAAGTGATTCGGCTTCGGCAAATTGCCCCTCGCCAAGATTCACCAACTGCTTTAGGGAACCCGCATTTGCTACAAAGATATCTTTCCGAATATTGCTACTCACAAAGCCCGTTTTGAAATCGTCCGCAACAGAAGAAAAAAGAACGGTAGAACTATTTTCCTCTTCGAAACTTCCATCCTCAAGGCCACGAATCCAACTGATGCCATTTGAAGAACCGCCAGACAAGAGCAAATCCTGCGTCCCGTCCTCATCCACGTCATACAATTCGAAGTCTTTCAGCGGCACAATCCCTTCATATACGATTTCGGCCTCAGTATCTATATCGCCACCAGTCAGAGCTACTCTGTAGATGTTGCTTTCATCGGCAAAAAGCAGATAGCTTTGCCCCATAGCTTCCATTGAGCTCAATTCAAGAACATCGAGGTAATTTTCCAACAAGGGTTCAAAACCCAAAGATTCCTGATCAGAATCAAAGCTCAAAGATAAGATGGAATCATAATCAGGGCTACTCAACAAAATTTCTTCTTGGCCATCCAGATCAAGATCGAGGGTCAATAGGCCAGAAAATCTTCGAGGATAAGGCCCCAACAAATAATCGTATTGAAGTTGAGCATCATCATCAAATTGCACCTCTGCAAGGAAGTTCTGTTCAGCCGAGCCGACGATCGCATCAACAAAGCCATCCTGATCATGATCGAGCGCATTCACAGATAGAAAATCAATATCAGGAATCACCTCAGGCGTGTCAAATTCCAGCGATCCCAAATTTCTTGCGATGACAGGTTGACCGCTATACGTAGTCCCAACAAAATCCAGATCCCCATCTTTATCAAGATCGACGAGTGCACGTCTATTACAATTGAATCCAAGTGGCTCAGACTCTACACTATTGGTAAAATTCCCTCCCGATTGTTCGACAACAACCAAAGGACCTTGCGTTCCATTGATTGTCCCAACATAATCCAAATCCCCATCCTGATCAACATCGCCCAAAAGCTCATTTGACAGATTAAAATCTACTACTGGATGTGTTAGCCCCAGACTCTCGCCATAATTAATCAGATAAGCATCCGGATTGTTATTAAGTATTACATCCAAATCCCCATCACCATTAAAGTCTGCTACGCTGGCAGAAGAAGGGGAATTTGCAAGCCCAACAAATTGCTCACTCATTGTGACGATAGCCCCCGACTCATCGATTATTGCCATCATAATGTTACCATCGATCCTGTAAACCACATGAGTCTCTCCCCCTCCAAAAAAATCTGCCGCCGCAATAAATTCTGCAAAAGGATCAATGAGCACATTGGTAAATTGGCGATCTCCATCATTGCGCAGATACAACATCCCTTGGGTATTATTGATGTCCCCAATGATATCTTTATCTCCATCATTATCTACATCTACCGCCGTCACCTGGCCGTAAGCATAAGAAGGATCAAATATCACATCCGGCACATATCCATCATTTGAGCCCCATGCCATGGCAAGGGAAGCACCAGAGACCCTGAGCACGAGATCCTCGTGTCCATCTCCATCAAAATCCGCCATATTCCTTAGTTCTGGACTGTATAAAGGAGTCCGAAATAAAGTCTCAGCAGGTGCAAATTGAGCAATTACTGCCTGTAAAGGCAAAAGCAATGCAAGTACTAACAGTGAGTGATAATGTCGCATTTCTTTAGGGTTGGGTTGAAGACTTAATATAATTGATTTAACCCGGACAAAAAAGTAGCCAATTTCTCATTGAAGGGATTGAGATTTCTTTTTTGGAGCTCAACAACATTCGATCGATTGTCTTCCTACCAGCTCTTCGTTCCAATGGCAGCACCAGCCAGCTGCTTCCTGTATCCGCTGGCCGGGTCTCTCCGCCTGCGCTCCGAGCCCCCGCCAGCG
>JAHDDV010000143.1 GCA_020629205.1 Chitinophagales bacterium
CGTGGAGACTGCCGGAGCCAGGGTGGCTCGACGATAGGAGAGACGCACTGGCCCGAGCAGGAACAGCCAGAGGTAGTGCTGCATAAGAGCGGAACACAGGTAGGTCGCTGCGACGAGTGATTCTGCTTGGCTCCAAAAAAGAAGAGGCCTCCCCAAGACGCTTCCTCACTTTGCGGGCTAATTTCATTCGTCAATCGGATAATATTGGTAATTTGCTCCATTAAGGGATTCTCTATCCCTAAGGCATAAGAAATATAAGGCTGCCCAAAATGAAATTACCCGCTTCAATAGTTTTCCTTATCCTGGCTACTTTCCCCCTGTTTGGTCAATTCTGCAATGAATGGATTTCGGAATCAGGATATGATAAGACCTATTACAAATTTCCTATCGTCAAGGAAGGATTGTATCGACTCAATGCTGCTACATTGGAGCAAGCAGGTTTTGATATGGCCCATTACAACGATATCAAACTATATGCAAAGGGGAGGCAGGTGCCCCTCTATGTTGAGCCGAATTTTATCGAGTTTGTAGGAAATCGGAATGATGGCGAAATGGATGCCGCGCTCTTTCTTGAGCCCGATTGGCAAATCTCGGATCATCAGAGTTTATATACAGATACCTTATTTTACTTTCTGACCTGGGACGAAAATGAAGACCATTCGCGCTATGTGCATACAGAAAATGATCTTTCGGCTGTAGCTGATCCAGAGCCCTTTTTTATACATAGATCAACCTGGTGGGCAGAGAATGTATTCCATTCGGGTGTGCCTTTTCGTATCGGAAATGTAAATATGACCTATTCTGCATTTGATGAGGGAGAGGGCTTTTGGTCTCCCTTTGTAGATAGTAACGCGCAGGCTACAAATACAATCGTGTTGAAAACCCCAGCCGTCTACTCTGGGCCGGATGCACCTGCCCCTTTGCTACAAACAAAGATAGCCGGTCGCTCGAATGAGATATTAATTTTTCCGGATCATCATACTAAAGTGTCGGTAGGGGATGAGCTGGTATTGGATTTCACCTTTGATGGACATGACATAGCCGAGTATGAGTCTGTTGTGTCTCCTTCCGCATTGAATACGCTACCAAATTCCCAAACGCAGGTGAGTTACACAGCTGCTAGCGAGAATCCGGATGTCAGCGATAGATTTTCCTTTGCCTATACTCATCTCGACTATGCTAGGGACTTTGATTTTGCCGGAAAGAAGGGATTTGCGTTTTCGCTCGACAATAGCAGCGACAAGTATATTGAGATTTCAAATTTTGATGGAGGAGTATCTCCTGTGCTCTATGATATGACCAACAATCGTCGCTATCAACCTGTTGCTGAAAATGGGCTTTATAAGTTTCAATTGCTTGCAGGACCAGATAGTGGAGAAAAAATGGATTTGTTTTTTGCGTCTACTGATGGAGGCTTCAATCTTGCTTTCGATCTCATCGACACACTTGAGCCCATACAGTTTACTGACTATAGCGCTATCCAGAACCAGGGAGAATACCTGATCATTTTTCATCCGCTCTTGACTGTAGATACAGATGGAGTAGATCGAATCGAGGCTTATGCTGATTACCGGACTTCTGATGTGGGTGGAGGCTATTCTGTCGTAACGGCAAACATTGAGGAGCTCTATGATGCCTTTAGCTGGGGAGTGAAGAAGCATCCGCTTGCGATACGAAATTTTGTCAATTATGCTATTGCAAATTGGACTGTAGATCCAGACTACCTTTTACTCATAGGTAAATCGATTAATTATAAAAAATGTCGATACTCTCCAGTTAGCTATCAGAAAAATTTACTGCCATCCTTTGGCAATCCTGCTTCCGATCCTCTGCTAACGACTTCTGGCAACGACAGCTACAGATCACAACTGGCGACCGGCAGAGTCAGTGCAAAGTCAGCAGAGCAAGTCAAGATCTATCTCGACAAGGTGGTCGAATATGAGGCAAAAGAATTTGAAGACAACTGTGATGACCTGACTGCTAGAGCCTTTAGCCGAAGGGCAGTACATTTAAGCGGCTGCTACAATCACGATGACAATGAGAATGGAATATCCGATGATTATGAGTTGTTTACTTCGATATTGGCTGTTTATGAAGAAGCCATTGAAAATGACATCTTCAGGGGTGAAGTGGTCGATAGCTTTCATTATGTCAAGCCAATATTTTCAGGAGGCGTTTCGGGAAGTGATCCCGGACCACAAGGCTATCAGGCTTATCAGGACAGATTGGCTGAAGGTGTGTCGATCATCAACTACATAGGTCATGGTACTTCCGACTTCTATCCTACCTGGGATTTTAGCAATAGTTGGTTCTTGCAAGCATCGAATTTTGATCCGGGCCATTATCCCATCATTTTCTCGGGATCTTGTTTTGTCGGCGATGTTCATGTAGCCGATCAAATTTCAATGGCCGAAGACTGGACCTTGCGCCCGAATGGCGGAGCAATCGGATTTCTTGGTGGGGTGCAGTTTGGTTTTGCCAATCATCTTGCGATCTATATGGAGGCCTTACATGAACAATATACTGATGATTTGTATGGGATGTCCATGGGCACCTGCATGAAGGCTGCCACAGAAGATCTCTACATCGATCTTCAGGCAATCAATAATCCCACTGGTTTTTCCACCAGAAAGACAATCGAAGAATACACCTGGATCGGGGATCCTGCCATTCGATTGACGACCTATGAAAACCCGGAGTATTACTTCCCTCAGGCAGATAGCAGCATAGTTATTTCAGGTCTTGAACCAAATGCAAGCGAAATTTCGCTTGCAGTCACCGTAGCCAATTTTGGCAATCCGGCCTATCAGCCCTTGTTGATCGAAATCAGTATTCAAGTACCTGAGGAGGCTTATGATGAGGTCTTCTTGTTTGAGGTTGTGGCGGCGCCATCAGACGAAAGTACCTATGAATTTGATATTGACATTAGCGATTTGCCGGAGGGCTCGGCGGCTCTGACCGTGCATCTTGATCCCAATGTCTTACTGCAAGAAGATTGCATCGACAATAACCTGACAAGTGCTCTTTTCGAACATGAGATATGGCAGTGTCCAAGCTCCACTGAACCGCTGTTGACCCAGGAAATTTGCTCTGGTTATTCGCCTGAACTCCCGACAGCCGATTTGCAAGCTGCGATCTCGGATGAAGATGGACTGGCAGTAGGTGGAGAGGATCCGCAGATATCCTGGTTTAGGGATGCAGCCATGACGGAAGCTTACGATGGTGCTGCGCTGTTTGCCGAGGCTGAGGATCAATGCGCCAATGAGGTCTTTGACTTTTATGCCGCCATTTCCTGTACTACAGATACGGCCCTAATTCCAGTAGGTCGCCTCTCTGTTACCGTCTTTGCTCCGCTCACTGCTCCTACTATTGTCCGACTGGATGATGCTTGTAATTATGAGCTGATCCTGGCCTGTCCCGATGCTCAAACCTTATCAAACGAAGCGTATTTCTTCCAATTAGAGCCCGAAGATCCTGCGGGAACATTGGATGTAATCATAGAAAATGCACTGGCTTGTACGGGGCAGTTTACGATTGACTACGAGGCGTGCCCTGCACCACCGCCTCCTCTTTGTCCGACCTTTCTTGGCCTCTCTGCGACTTCCCTGCAAGTGTGTGAAGGAGAGTTTTTTACTTTGAGCCTTGAGGCGGAGAATGCCGAACTCGGTGAGGTCAGATGGGTCTTCCCGGAAAATCGAATTGAATACGGTTTTGAAACCGAGCCGCTCCTGGTGGATCCCCCTCTTGGCTGCTCTGCGGTCTATCCGGTGCAGGTAGAACTCACTTGTTCGGAGCCGGGCGAAGTGATCTACTCTGAAGAAATCTACGTAGAAGTATTTGCAGAGCCAGTGCTGGAAGCGGTCTACGATACCTGTTTTGTCAGCCTCTCTTCCAAGTGCGAAGATCACCTGATCACCTGGATTGATTCCGAAGGAAATGCAGGTTCAGGCGATAGTTATGAATTTGAGCCGGGCTGTGAAGTCGATGTCACTTTCAGTGCCGAGAATGCTTCCACCCAGCCAGATTGTGGCACAGCAGAATTGACCGTGGAATGCGATTGTGAATTGTCGACAGCCATTGAAGATCAAGATCTGGAAAAGCAGCTAAAGATTTCTCCAAATCCTAATTCGGGCCATTTTGTGATCCGCGTGCCGGCACACAACTCTTCGGCCGATATTCGCCTGGAGGTTTTTGATGCCTTAGGCCGAAGTCTGGAGTTTAATTATCAGCAAGTAGAGGTGGATTTACAAGTGCAATTGCCCTCTTCATCTCATGGCCTGTTTTTTCTGCAAGTGATCGACGGCGCCTCCAATACTAGAATGACGGAGAAGATATTGGTGCGGTAGTTGGACTCATGACACAAGACGCCGGACTCAAAACGAGTACTGCATCTCTGTCATACCGGCAATCATAGAGCTTTTATACAGTGAGATATACCATTTCAGTACAGCGCTTCGATAAGCAGTATGGGACTTGCAAAAATGAGAAACAGATCCAGCGTAATTTTTAACCCCATCTTTATCTTTGCTACAGCAACACTGGCATTGAATGATCATGTGCTCAAATATCAATTTGGGAATTGGTTCACTGGGAAGTTATCGGATTTCGCAGGCCTGATTGTTTTGCCAATATTCATCTATTACTTAGCTCCAAGACTTAAGGACAGCGCAATCTTTTTGTCAGTTGCTCTATTTATTTGGTGGAACTCACCCTTATCCGAGGGCTTTATTCAATTGATCAATAGCCTGGGAATCTTCACTCTAAAGCGTGTTGTGGACTATACTGATTTGTTGGCCTTGCTAGTGCTTCCAATCCCTTACTATTTGATCTATGGAAACTCCGAGATTCACATACTGAGGGGACGATTGTCTTTAGCAGCTCATGTTCTCGCCATATTTTCGACCTCTCTCATCCTTTGTTCAACAAGTATGGGACCTTGCTATGTGCCTGAAGGTACCGTGTACATTGGCCAGGACCACACACTTAAAGTACCAATAGATACTGTACTGTCCAGAATCAACCAGCTTGGGTATGATTGGGAATATATTCCTGATGATTATGATACTATGGGTGTACATTACGAAGATTCGATTGGTGATATTGCTCATATAGGTAAGTATGGCCACTACGAAATTCGAGACATCCTCGTGCCGATAGATGAAAGGACTTATTGTGGGACCGTCGACACGATAAAGACTTTAAGATTTAGTTTTTTCGGCGTAAGGAGCCTTCCAAAAATTAGGGTCATCGATGTGACATTCTCAGACACGCTTCACATCTCAGATTGGCGATCATTAAGAAAATACAGCCGAATGTACAGGAAGAAGACCAAGGATCTGTTTGTAAAAGAGTCCATTCGAAACAAACAAAAATTAGTTGAGTACTTTTGAAGAATCTTATGGGCGTGCCCTACACAGCTCAGAAAGAGTGTGGAAAACTTCATGTTTAATCCATCTATCATCCGAAACCCGTAACCCGACATCCCGGAAGGCTGTGCAGGTCGGGCTCTCCGCTCTCACTCGCCTTGTCCAGCTGGCTTCGGCTTATGCGCTCTGTAGTCTCGCCGCTGCGCTCTGAGCCTCCATAGCGCATGCCTCAGTCCTGCTGGCCGGCGGCTCATACCGCTGCGATCCCTCACGCAATGGACTAATTTTGCCACATCCTTCCTTGCACAATTCGTTCCAGTTAGAGAGAGCCCCTAGTGCTTGACCTTACCTCTACGGTTTTTTACAAGAGGTAAAAAGGAGAAGCCTGCTACCTCTTCCCGTTCCAATAGGGAAGATCTGGTAGTTTTGTATTTGCCGCTGTTTATTTCTATAGTATTGTATGGAGCTGCCGCCTTCTTGCTGAATGGATTTTATCCCAACACCAAATGGCTGCCAATATTGGGGATGTTGGGATTCATTTGGGGATTCATTTTATTCATGGCAGTGAAAAAGGGTGTCCTTGATTATGAGGACATGGTTTAGCTGTGTACGATGCATTTCGGCTTCGTGTATTGGACATTTTGTTTTTGCTGTTATAGCGGATATGGCATCGGATGCTCAGCAAAGTGTTTCCACTCACGGCCAATAAGCGAAGATCGTCAAATGCCGTACCAGCGAGTCGATTGAGGGAGCTGCAAGATGCCATCAGGAGCAGTCATATGTCACCCAGGGCCATAAGGTCAAAAGCGTAATCATAACTAATCAATGTCCTGGCCTGTTCATTGTCCAGCCATGCCTTTTCTCTATGGCTGAGATCAACAATGGATCGAGTGCTGGTGTTTTCAAACTTCCTTGCGAGCTCTTCCAGAATATCAAGATCCGATTGACTGAGCAATGCAGCTTCCATTGTTCTGTCAGGATTAGCTAAAAACTGCTCTCCCACAATCTCGTCTCCGAAGTCAACATCGCTAACAATACAAGCCCCTTTCGCTGCCAGATACTCAAAGATGCTATTAAACTTCTCAAGAACTGGTCCTCTCTGGATCGCTCGATATTTCATACCGCTCATCGAAAAGCCCGTTTGCCGATACTTAAGAAAGTCAGCATAAAATAACAGCTTGTTCAATTTAGTTTTCATTGGCTTTACACTGTTGGCAAAGAAGACCACCATCTCAGTCAGTTTTTGCATACTCGGTCGCACAAAACCGGAATAGACATTCGGTGCCCTTGCTGTCAGCATATAGTCTTCCACATGATGGCTTTTCCTTTGTCTTTCTTTTTCCAGGATCAATTCATCAATCCTGGTGAGCAAAGCGAGTTTCTTCTTTTCACTAAAACCCATAAAGCGCTGCACCACTGTTCTAAATGCTCTGGGATCTTCAATCAGTGAGATTGTTGTACCATTGGATTTAGAGGGCACTTCCCCATTTTCATAATTGCGGTAGCTATTCGTTCCAAAGCCCAAAACCTCAGACATCTGTGTGGCAGAAAGCTCGTACTTTGCTCTTGTGCTTTTTATATCTTCTACAAAAGGCAGATTGTGTTTAGCCCTGTATTGATTATGTACTTGCACGAGATTAATCTCATCCAGCTTTGTAGTACTAAACTCTCCGCCGCTCTCCGCACAGTAGTAGAAGAGCTGTTTGATTTTGAAATTTTCCTTGCGAAAAGTTACTTCACCAGCGCTATGTTTGAGAAGCATTTCGGCTCCGCTTATTGGACTTTTCATTTTTGTTGTTTTAGCGGATAAGACATCGGGTGCTCAGCCAAATGAAAGGAAATACAAATCGTCCCCGTATTTTCACGACCCATCGAAATCTTGATATAAACCTCTCTTTCTTTAATCAACAATCCGAATACCCACATTTCGGCTCCCTGATGAATCACATCTACAAGCGGCCCTTGCGAATAGTCTTCAACCCGCAGCTCTCTCAGAAACTGCTCTCTCTCAATCGGACGAATCTCCAGCTTGGCCAAAGCTTGCAGATTCTTTTCTCGATTTAGAAAAAACACTCCCCATACAGAGAGCTTAGCCTTAAAGGACTCGAGAAAACTATGAATCTCTGAATTAGTTGCCAAAGGCCGTTTTACTTGAAATCTGGATGCAGTCTTGTATCATAAAGGTACAGATCTTAAAGTAAACCTGCAACCTTAAAGTGTGTTTTGTGGTATTTTTTACCTCTAAATTTACTTTGAAGTGGAATTCTGCAGTGCTCATTCTGTAATGTGAATCCCTCAAACTGGATGAAAAAGACCTGCTTTTTCCGGTGTGGTAGGTCATTTGGGCGTGCCCTGCACAGCGCTGCAAGTGCATCTGCTGATTCCAGCGAGCCAGCCCAGCGCTGTGCAGGTCGGGCTCTCCGCTAATATTCACCTTGTGCAGAGCGCTTCGGCTTATGCGCTCTGTAGTCTCGCCGCTGCGCTCTGAGCCTCCATAGCCCATGCCTCAGTCGCCCTGCCCAGCGGCTCATTCCGCTGCGATCCCTCACGCGGGGGGGAATTTTAGACTCAAGACGCGAAACGCAAGACGCAAAACGGAAAGGGGATCTGAGTTTGTACCTCAGACAAGGCAGTGCCTTGTCTCTGCTGCAATTGCGGGAGTGTACGGTTATCCTTGTCAAAATGATGATTCAGTTTCTATGGATTGGCACCGTGTTGGGCGCATCTTGCGGAAAAACCAAAGCCGTCGCCTACGAACACAACACCACTTAGAACATCTACTTAGAACATCTAAAAGTAATCCAGCTTCGCCCTATAGGTCGAATAAACCACCGCCCAGGAATCCATCGAGGGAAGATCGGCAGCTAGCATCCGAATCACCCGCATGGAGACTTTGGTGCCGATTGGAATGCCTTCAGCTAGTTCATTGATTTTAGTATAGACACCATTGTCTTCCGTTACATCGAATTGATAGATACCCTTTCCATCAACATGATATTCGAGGCCGATAATAATAAAGCTTCTTTCATCGGCAGGCTCCCACCTAATGGTGTTTTCTTTGAAGCGATCCAGCTCTCCATGCAGAGAATTATGGACAAGCAACAAAGGAGGAAGATAGAGGCTGTCGCTTGCGATGTTGGGGCGATCAAAGTCATCGCTTTGAATGCTGGCATCTTCCAAAATGACCAATTGTTGCTTTCCGAATAGATCAGCAATTTCCGTGCTGTGATTTTCAGTTACAAAGGGCTCAGAGCTGCCAAACCTCTGGCTGCCTTGCTGTTGATCCTCAAAGCGCAGGCTGATCTTCTTTTCTGAATCGGCTGCCTTGCTCTTCGACAGAAAGATCTTTTTGCCAATGATGACCTGATCGGCTTGTTGGTGCACACCGATCTGCAGCAATCGACGGTCGCCCCTTTGGTTAAAGATTGGCCCATGAGGAGAATAAGTATCCCGATCTATCAGATCTGCTGCCTGTTCAATACTCATGTAGCTTGTGCTATCTGCCTTGGTGTTTGCTTGCTGCTGAGCTGCCAGCAGGCAGGAGTAAGCGAGCAGGATACAAAGTATGGATATTCGAAGGATCATAGGGTCATTTGAGTGATGAGTGAGGGAAGTCTATTCACTTTATATAGACGATCAGGCTCAGGTCTTTGTTGTGTCCTTGAAAATTTAATATACATATTTTACCTAAAGATGGCTTGGTACACCTACAGAATCCGACCGGGCTCCAATTGCATTAGCCAGATGCGAGCAGGATTTGACGAGCCCATCGGGCAGATTAAGATAAGGAATGTTTGTTTGAAATATTGAGGATTGTGACCTTGTCCGACACTCCAAATAAGCACCAAAGTGTTAACCTTTTGATAGAAGATGACGTGTTTTCACTGAAGAATTTGAAACTTTGTGGCTTTTCGTTGTTGTCACCTTGGGTGATCTGGTTACTCAACAATAGACACAACCTTTAGCATAAATCCTTCAATATTGCCTAAGCCTTCTGACACGCTGTTTCAGCTCATCAAACGGATGACACCTTCCGAGAAGCGATACTTCCGCCAGCATTATGATCGGGGAAAGACTCAACATAGTCTGCTGTACGATTTCTTGAATACTCAAGAAGTCTATGACGAAGCGGCTGTAAAGGAGCATTTCAAGAAAACGAAACTTGGAAGGAATCTAAAAGTATACAAGAGACAGCTATTGCATCGCTTGATGAAATCCCTGAATTCGAGCTGGCAGACTTCGGATATTTATACAAAAGTGTCCAAAGCAATTTTTGAACTCCGAATACTGGAGTCAAAGGGCTTGTATACTGAGGCAGAAAGCAGAATTGCCCGGCTCAAAAGGCTGTGTGATGAGCATGATCTCCTGAGTTTGAAACTGCAGATCATAGATTTGCAGGTAAAACTTATAGGGGTTCAAAAGAAGCAAAACATAGCACAGGGTTATGGGCTGTCTGGTAAACTCACGACCCTCTTTGAGGAATTTCGTGGGACGATGGATGAATTTCAGGTAAATGTGCGGCGAAGAGAATTGACTTTTGAGTTAAAGGTGCTCTCGGGATATCGGGATCAACAGGCTAAAGATCGAATTTCGGAGATACTTGTGGAGCCATGCTTCCAGCCAGAGAGCATTCAGAGGCTAAATGAACAAAATCAGATTCGTTGCTTTGGCGTCTTAGCGACCGCTGAGCTGTCAATGGGAAAGCTTGAAGAAGCTAAAGTACAGTTTGAGCGCTGCCTGGGCCTGTTGCGACGGGAAGATAAAATTGATCCTGTTCGTGATTTGCAGAGTTATGTGGCCGTGGCGATCAACTATGCTTTGGCCTGCAATCTCACTGGAGAATACCATAAAGTAGAAGAAATCTTGTCGCCACTTTTTTCGCTAATCAGGAATAAGCCAGAGCTTAAGTCCTATCGATCATCCCTCCTGATACAGCAAATGGCGGCCTATCTCGGATTAAATCTTTTCGAAGCGATTGAGCAGATGGGAACAATGTTGCACAAGCATTACCTCGACTCGAAACAGCATAATGAAACCACATTTAGCCTCTTGAGCCTACACTGCTTTTGTCATCTGATCAGCGAGAACTATGAAGCGTCCAAAGCGCTTGCAAAGATCTATCGGAAGCAAAATCAAGAGACTCACTACATTAAGGACTTTTCCATCGATTGTTGCCTCTGCATCGCTGGTTTTGAATCTGGTGATTGGGAAAGTGCCAGCGCTATTGCGAGCAATAGACTCAGTACAATTAGCGATAAGGGCTCCCAGGCCTATATCTTGCTTGATGGCATCAGCGCTGCTATCCTGGCCTTAGAGAATGGAAGAACTTACAATTGGGCTGGTCTGGCAAAACAGCTCGGCGATGTACCTAATCTCTACGCCCCAATTCGCTTTGAGGTATGGGTAATCAGCAAATCAAGGGGAGAAAGTTTCATGCGTAGCTGGATAGCTGCCTCTTCGAGCACGAGATAGATGTGGAAGCATAGGCATAGGCATCTTGATCCGCCACTCTCTATCCCTTAGGTATAGAATGATTGGAATCGATAAGTGTAAGAAGAGGATGATACATTCTACGTCTGAAAGAGAGCTGAGCAAATGATTCTCCCACTTCTGCATCTGAGTGATTTGAGATTTTGCATGATGCTGGCTGAAGGGCTCTTAAAAGCAGATCAGCTAAGTCGCAGACATCAACAAGAGCCCTAAAACTAAGCCAACCAGCAAACCAATTGTAGCACCAATAAGCCAAGTCTTAGATTGCTTCTGTTGATTCAGTTTCAGTTGGGTTTGCAGCTGATTGATTTTACCGCTCTGATTTGTGAGATCCTTTGATTTTTGTGCCAATTGATGGTCAATTCTCTTGATGTTTGATTCAAGGGAATCGACAATTTTCTGGTTGGCAGCATTGAGACCTCTGTACTTTTCCCTATTGACCTTTTCCAGATCATTCAAAACATTTTTATGATGCTGCTGCAGCGTTTTCTCTTTTTCCTGAAGGTTTAGAATTTGCTTCGCATACTGTTTTTGAAGATCGTTTTTGATTCTCTCGATCAGAATGGCTTTAGAATTGTTGAGTTCTTCGGAGGCGCGGTCCACTTGCTGGGTGAAGAATGTTCCTAGCGATGCTGGGTTATCAATCTGTTCGTCTGCAATTCTCTGAAGTAAGGTGACATCCGGAGCATGTCCGATGGCGGTGATGAAGTGAGTCGAGATGGCAGCTGCTGTTCTTGCAAGCTGTGGGCTGTCAAAAATTTCCAGTCCCGCTCCTCCTCCGCGCACAAGACATAAGATGGAAGTATCTTGATCTTGGTCAAATTGCAGGAGCATTTGTTTCAGAGCAGCTTCGTTTTTGAAATTGACGTTTTGGATATGCACCTGCATGAACTGCTCAGCAACTGCATAATTATTCTGAAAGTCTTGCTCAGTCACATTTCCATTTGGGAACAGACAAACCACTTTAAGTTGTTTCCCATTGAATACGGAAGACTTGATCAATAGTTTTACATCTCTGTATCCCATTTTGCTTTTGACTCGCAGCACTTCCAGCCTACTTTCTTCTTCCGCAGAGAGGGCATTCTGATTCTGGTCAATTAATTTTTCCATGTTTAGCACCAAGGAGATAGCCCCTATGTCTTTAACATGCTTTGTGATGAAAGCGGTAAATTCGATTTCGGAATCTTCCACTAGTGAAGCGCGAAGCCTCTCCGGAACCCTCAGCGTCATCTTGTAATCGGAATTGAAGTCGCGTAACCTATCGTAGTAGAATCCACTATAGATTTGACCATTGCCTTTCCTATATATTCCAGTGACCGTAATGACCTTTTTCTGCACTGGCAGTGATAAGGCATTGTTGAACAAGTTGATGATGGAGGAAGGGCTTAGTTTGAGGGATGGCATAGGAGGACTTGTCATTGAAGCCCTAAGATAGCGAGAAACAATTTTTGGACAAATATAATTTGAACAAGGTCTATGGTTTGGACTCTAGTGCTGCGTAAACAAAGTTCGTGACACCTTTGAGGAGCTTATCTTTTTGTCAGACAAGGCGCGAGGAGGAAGCATAGCCTTAGCTACGCGACCGACGAGCAACGAAGTATGACAGAAATAGAAGCCCTTAAAGGTGGTGCGAATTTCGTTTGCGTAGCACTAGTGCCTTGCTAGTCCTACCACAATCAATGCAATGCAAAACTACC